>JAKOXM010000073.1 GCA_029781095.1 Bacteroidota bacterium | reverse complement strand
CGACAACCTTGACGGAGAACTCGCAACCCTCAATCTCGGCCCTACTCACCCGGCCACGCACGGCGTTTTCCAGAATGTGCTGAAAATGGACGGCGAGCGCATCCATTCGGCCGAACCTACCATCGGCTATATCCACCGGGCATTCGAAAAACTGGCAGAACATCGTCCGTACAACCAGATCACTCCCATCACCGACCGGTTGAATTATTGCTCCTCCCCCATCAATAACATGGGTTGGCATATGACGGTGGAAAAACTCATCGGTTGCGAACTCCCGAAGCGCGCCCAATACATGCGCGTGATCATCATGGAGTTGTCGCGTATCGCCGACCACCTCGTGTGCAATGCCGTCATCGGTGTGGATACGGGCGCGCTCACAGGCTTTACATACATGTTCCAGGAACGCGAGCTTATTTATGAACTGTTTGAAGAAGTTTGCGGCTCGCGACTGACTACCAATATTGGCCGAATCGGCGGCATGGAACGCGATTTCACACCCGCTTTTCATGCAAAACTGAAAGCGTTCCTGAAAGGCTTCCCGGCTCGTTTTGAGGAATTTAACGACCTGCTCGAACGCAACAGGATTTTCATGGATCGCTGTATCGGTGCCGGCCCCATTGCCGGTGAGCGGGCCCTCGAATATGGCTTCACGGGACCCAACCTGCGCGCCGCGGGCGTCGATTACGACGTACGGGTCATGTCTCCTTACAGCAGCTACGAAGATTTTGATTTCATGATCCCCGTCGGCAGCGGCCAGGGCGATACCTACGACCGCTTCATGGTACGCCAGGAGGAGATCCGGCAAAGTCTGCGGATCATTCACCAGGCATACGACAACCTGCCCGCCGGTAATTACCACGCCGACGTGCCGGACTTTTACCTGCCGGAAAAACCCGATGTATACACCAAAATGGAGGCTTTGATCTACCATTTTAAAGTCGTGATGGGCGAAACGCCCATTCCGGCGGGTGAAGTGTACCACTGCGTGGAAGGTGGCAATGGCGAACTCGGCTTCTACCTCGTCAGCGACGGAGGCCGCCAGCCGTACCGGTTGCACTTCCGCCGGCCCTGTTTCATCTACTACCAGGCATACCCCGAAATGATCAAAGGCGCCATGCTGTCGGATGCCATCCTGGCGATGAGTTCGATGAATGTGATCGCCGGAGAATTGGATGCCTGACGAGTCCAAGCCTCTGAAAACCAATATATTCTGTAAATTTTTTCATTCAGAAAATTCTGATCCAGAAGAAATACATGCACGCAGCAACACAAAACGGAACTCCTTTCAAATTTTCGGAAGCCGCGCTGGCCGAGGTAAAAGGGTTGATGAAAAAATACCCGGAAGGCAAGGAAAAAAGCGCCATTCTTCGCGCCCTGCATATCGCACAGGAAGAAAACCAGGGCTGGCTCAGCGTACCTGCCATGGACCACGTAGCGGAAGTGCTGGGCATTACCCCGATTGAAGTGTACGAAGTGGCATCTTTCTACTCGATGTACAACCTCGAGCCGGTTGGCAAATTCGTGCTGGAGTTTTGTCATACGGGACCATGTGCCATCGAAGGGGCCGAACGCATCATCGAATATACCAAACTGAAACTCGGTATCGGAAAAAACCAGACCACACCGGACGGGCTTTTCACGATCAAAGAAGTGGAATGTCTCGGCGCCTGCGGGTATGCGCCACTGATGCAGGTGGGACAGTATTACCACGAACATCTGGACGAGTCGATGATCGATCAGTTTGTGGAGGATTGCCGCGCCGGAAAAATTGACAAAGGCACCTGGAAGGTGCATTGATATATGCGGGGCGGAAAGACATTCCGCCATAAAGTTATTTAAAACAAAAGGCGGAACAGCGTTCCGCCGGTACGATATGACACAAAAGCAAATCGAGGAAATACTGGCAAAAAAGCCCGAAAGTCGCTACAAGTACTTTATCCGGACGGTAGTGGCGGAGGAGGAAGTATGGGGTTTGGCCGATGATGAAGGCTGGTTGCTGCTGGAAGACGATGAAGACGATACTGATGTACTGGCCGTGTTTCCCAACCCTGAATTTGCCGAGGTGTTTCGCGAAAAAGGCGAATTTGAAGAGTTTCGCGTCGAAGTACTCGATCTCTACGAATTCCTGGAATGGCTGAATGATTTTGAAAAGGAAAAAATGAAAATTGCCGTGTTCCCGACGCCTGATTTCCAAAGTGCTGTGATGACTCCGGAGCGCTTGAGAGCGGATTTCAAGACAGAGTTTGACAAGGAACAGGAATGAGTGATAAGTGATGAGTGATAAAAAATAGTGATGATGGATTAGGGGAGCAATGTTGAATTGACGAAAAATTAAAAAGAAGTATGGGACGTAAACTCCTGTTAGAACACGCCCACGTCGCGGGCATCCACACCTACGAAGTGTACCGCAAGAAAGGCGGCTATCGCTCCGTTGAGAAAGCGCTAAAATCCATGACACCTGACGAGGTCGTGGAAGAAGTGAAAAAATCGGGGCTGCGCGGACGCGGCGGCGCCGGTTTTCCCACCGGCATGAAATGGTCGTTCCTGGCCAAACCCGAAGGCGTGCCCCGCTACCTGCTTTGCAATGCCGATGAATCGGAGCCCGGCACCTTCAAGGACCGCTACCTGATGGAGAAAATTCCGCACCTCCTGATCGAAGGGATGATCACCTCGAGTTTTGCTCTCGGTGCCAACACCTCCTATATATATATACGCGGAGAATATGCCTGGATCGTCCGCATCCTGGAGAAAGCCATTGCGGAAGCCTATGCAGCCGGCTGGCTGGGGAAAAACATCCTCGGTACGGGCTATGACCTTGATCTGTACGTCAATCCGGGTGCGGGTGCATATATCTGCGGGGAAGAAACGGCGCTTATTGAAAGCCTCGAAGGCAAACGCGGCAATCCTCGGATCAAGCCTCCGTTTCCGGCTGTTAAAGGATTGTGGCAGTGCCCGACCGTTGTTAATAACGTGGAGACCATCACTGCCGTGGTGCCTATCGTCAATGACGGCGGCGATGAATATGCCAAAATCGGCATCGGCAGAAGCACCGGCACCAAACTCATCAGCGCTTGCGGCAACATCAACAAGCCCGGCGTGTATGAAATCGATCTCGGCCTGCCTGTCGAAGAATTTATTTATTCCGACGAGTGGTGCGGCGGCATCAAAAACGGCAAAAGACTCAAAGCGCTGGTGGCCGGCGGGTCGTCTGTGCCTATTCTGCCGCACACGCTTATCAACAAAACAGCCAAAGGCGAAGCGCGCCTGATGACATACGAAAGTCTCGCCGACGGCGGCTTCGAATCGGGTTCGATGCTCGGCTCGGGCGGGTTTATCGTGTATGACGAAGATCAATGCATCGTTCGTAACACCTGGAACTTTACACGATTCTACCACCACGAGTCCTGCGGACAGTGTTCGCCCTGCCGCGAAGGCACCGGCTGGATGGAAAAAGTGCTTTGGCGCCTCGAAAACGGCCAGGGCAAAATGAGCGATATCGATCTGCTGGCCGACGTGGCGAAAAAAATCGAAGGCAATACCATCTGCCCGCTCGGCGACGCGGCGGCCTGGCCTGTCAACTCGGCAATCCGGCACTTCCGCGAAGAGTTCGAATGGCACGTAAAAGAGCCGAAATTGTGCATGGAGCGGAATTACGGACTGGTGAGCGAGGTCGGGGTGTTTTTGGAAGGGGTGCGCGAGTGAGGTAATTTTCAAAAAAGCCTGACCGTAATTCCTGGAACTAAATTGATTGAATTTTAAGGCAAAACCTGAATTTAAAAAATGCCTAAAGTAAAAATAGACGGATTCGAAGTGGAAGTGCCGGAAGGCACCACAATTCTGAACGCGGCAAGGCAGATCGGCGGAGATGTCGTGCCGCCTGCAATGTGCTACTACTCCACGTTGAAAGGCTCGGGCGGCAAGTGCCGCACCTGCCTCGTGAAAGTAACCAAGGGTTCGGAGAAGGACCCGCGCCCGATGCCCAAACTCGTGGCATCGTGCCAGCAAACCATCATGGACGGTATGGAAGTGGCCAACATCACCAGCGAAGAGGTACAAAATGCCCGCGCCGGCGTGGTCGAGTTCCTGCTTATCAACCATCCGCTCGACTGTCCGATTTGCGATCAGGCCGGCGAGTGTCACTTGCAGGACCTGGCTTTCGAGCACGGCGCAGCCGGCACGCGCTACGAATTTGATCGCCGTACTTTCGAAAAGATCGACATCGGACCGTATATCAAACTGCACATGACGCGCTGCATCCTGTGCTACCGTTGCGTATATGTCGCCCAGCAACTTACTCCCGAGCGCGTACACGGTATCGTAGGTCGCGGCGACCATGCGGAAATCAGCACTTTCATCGAAAAAGCAATCGACAACGACTTCTCGGGCAACGTAATCGATGTTTGCCCTGTGGGTGCGCTGACGGACCGCACATTCCGGTTCAAAAGCCGCGTATGGTTTCTCAATCCGATGGACGCTCACCGCGATTGCCCCACCTGCAGCGGCAAAGCGGTCGTGTGGATGTACGGCAACGAAATATTCCGGGTCACGGCACGCAAAGACAAATACGACGAGGTACACGATTATATCTGCAATACCTGCCGGTTCGAGAAAAAAGACAGGAATGACTGGACAATCGAAGGCGCGCGCGACATCGAGCGGCATTCGGTGATTTCACAAAACCATTATGAAGGAAAGGCCGTGACCGTGCGGTAATTCATTGATTGCTATACCTCGCGAAACGCCAATCTAAATATCTGAAAATGAGTTTAATACTTCTTTTTTCGGTTGCGTTGATCCTGGAAAAGATCATTCTCATCGTCGTACTGTTTGCCATTACGCTCGGTGTTGCAGCCTATTCCACTTATGGTGAGCGCAAGGTCGCCGCCTTTTTACAGGATCGCCTCGGCCCGAGCCGTGCGGGCCCGTACGGAATTCTGCAACCGCTGGCAGACGGTGTAAAGATGTTTACCAAGGAGGATTTTATCCCGAGTGCATCCGAGAAGGGGTTATACATCCTCGCGCCGGGTCTTTTCATGTTTGTAGCATGCATGACCAGCGCGGTCATTCCCTGGGGTACGCAACTCACAATCTTCGACAAACCGGTGGATTTGCAAGTGGCCGACGTTAATATTGGCATTTTGTATATCATGGGATTTGTGTCACTGGGCGTGTATGGCATTATGATCGGGGGCTGGGCATCCAATAACAAGTATTCGCTTTACGGCGCCATCCGCGCCTCTTCGCAGATGATATCGTACGAACTCGCGATGGGCCTTTCCATCATTGCCGTGATCATGATGACGGGCACTTTGAGCCTGAAGGAGATCGCTGCGCAGCAGGCAGGCCTCAATTGGAACGTCTGGTATCAGCCGCTTGGCTTTATCCTGTTTTTTGTTTGTGCCCTGGCAGAGTGCAACCGCGCCCCCTTCGATATGGCAGAATGTGAAACGGAACTGATCGGCGGGTACCACACGGAATACAGTTCGATGAAACTTGGTTTTTACCTGTTTGCCGAATACATCAACATGTTTATCTCCTGCACCGTCATTTCAACGGTCTATTTTGGAGGCTACAACTTCCCGGGGCTGGATCCGGGCTGGCTGGGCGGATTTATGGGGCCGATCGTTCTTTTTGCCAAGGTGTTCTTCTTCATATTCGTATTCATGTGGATACGCTGGACGATCCCGCGTTTCCGCTATGATCAGTTGATGCACCTGGGCTGGAAATCGCTCATCCCATTGGCTATTCTGAATATGGTTCTGACGGGTGCGGGCGTGTTGTTGCTCGGAAAATGATTTTGTACAGATGGCGACCCCAATATTGCTTATTCATTAAACCCTTGAATATTAGCACATTAAAAAATATGCAACCACTGACCAACCGTTCGAAAAACGTCGTCGACAAAAAAATGACCTTCATGGAGCGCATTTACCTGCCCGCCATTCTGAAGGGCATGTGGACGACGCTGAAGCACTTTTTCCGCAAATCGAACACGATAGACTACCCGAATGTGAAACGCCCTTTCGCGCCTGTCTACCGCGGCTGGCACGTGCTGAAGCGCGACGCTCAGGGCCGGGAAAACTGCACCGCCTGCGGTCTGTGCGCCGTGGCCTGTCCGGCGGAAGCGATCACTATGGTGGCGGCAGAACGTAAAAAAGGTGAAGAGCAACTCTACCGGGAAGAGAAATACGCCGCCATATACGAGATCAATATGCTGCGCTGCATTTTCTGCGGACTTTGCGAAGAAGCCTGCCCCAAGGAGGCGATTTTCCTGACGGACCGCATTGTTCCGGCCGATTATGTGCGTCAAAATTTCATATTTGGCAAAGACCTGCTTGTTGAAGGCGTTGAGCCTGAAAAACGCATCGACGTAACCGTGCGCCAAAAGCATGTTACGGAAACAAAAATGGCGGAGGCATAACGGCCGTCCGTCCGAAATCAGTGCAGCCATTACCAATCACCTGCCCGAAATACCCTGACCCGGAAACCTTGAAACTCTGAAGCCTTGAAACCCTTTTCAGTATGTCACTATATTTATTTCTGACCCTCGGGGTTATTTCGATCATTACCGCCTTGCTGATGGTGTTCTCCAGGAACCCTGTGCACAGCGTTCTTTACCTCATTCTTACCTTTTTCGCCATTGCAGGGCAGTACATTTTGCTCAACGCGCAATTTCTTGCGGTTGTGCATATTATCGTGTACGCCGGCGCCATCATGGTACTGTTCCTGTTCGTATTGATGATGTTGAACCTGAACAAGGACACGGAGCCGCAAAAGTCGGCGACATGGAAACTGATCGGGAGCATAGCATCGGGCGCCTTGCTAATCACGATGGTCGGCGCCATGCGGGGCAGCATCGAAGTAACAACTCCGGCGCAGGCGGACAGCAAGGTCGGCCTTGTTCAAAACCTCGGAAAGGTATTGTTCACTGATTTTGTCGTGCCTTTCGAGATCGCAGGTATCCTGTTCCTTGCAGCCATGGTGGGTGCAGTGCTGGTCGGCAAACGCGATTTGAAATTGTAACCCGGAATGCGCTGTTCTGAAATGTGTATTCCGGAACGCAGTGTTCCGAAAATTGTAACCCGGAACGCTGTTCCGGCCCCAAAACAAAAACCACCCCGACGAATAAATTAAAAATCAACGCCTTATGCTCGAAACGATACGCCTTATTCCCATTGAATACTACGTCTGGCTCAGTTCCCTGCTGTTTTGCATCGGCGTGCTGGGCGTGCTGATCCGTCGCAATGCCATCATCGTACTGATGTGTGTGGAGTTAATGCTCAACGCTGTAAATCTGCTGCTGGCGGCTTTTTCCACCTACCTCTCCGACGGGCAGGGCCAGATCATGGTGTTTTTCATCATGGTTGTCGCGGCGGCGGAAGCGGCGGTCGGCCTGGGTATCCTGGTGATGATCTACCGGAATACGAAATCGACGGATATTTCCTTGTTGGATAAATTAAGAAACTAAAAAAATATCCCGGAACGCCGTTCCGGGACGCAACCGGAACAGCGCTCCGGGATACAGCAATATGAATTCACTGATACCACTCATCCCATTTTTGCCCTTCATCGGGTTCCTGATTAACGGCTTGTTCGGACGCAATCTGTCCAAAACAACCGTCGGGATCATCGGCTCCGGCGTATTACTCGCATCGTTCCTGTTGTCAGTAGCCTGCTTCAATCAGGTCGCCGCATCCGGGCCTATCCATTTTATTTTGTACAACTTCTTTACTGTGGACAGCCTGAGTGCCGACTTTGGCTTCCTGGTCGACCAGTTGTCTGTATGGATGATGTTGATCGTCACGGGTGTGGGCTTTCTGATCCACGTTTACTCCATCGGCTATATGCACGATGACGAAGGGTTCTGGAAGTTTTTTGCCTACCTCAACCTGTTTATCTTCGCCATGCTGTTGCTGGTCATGGGCGACAACCTGCTCATGCTGTTCTTTGGCTGGGAAGGCGTCGGGCTGTGCTCCTACCTGCTGATCGGGTTCTGGTATACCAACAAAGAATATGGCAAGGCCGCCCGCAAGGCGTTCATTATGAACAGGATCGGCGACCTCGGCTTGCTTCTGGGCATTTTCCTGATATTCAAAACATTCGGGACGATCGGTTTTTCCGAAATGTTTACACGGCTGTCGGAGGTCCGCCCCGAAACCGGTGTGATAACGCTGATTTGTATCCTTCTTTTCATCGGGGCCATGGGTAAAAGCGCCCAGATCCCGCTGTATACCTGGCTGCCCGATGCCATGGCCGGCCCGACGCCGGTTTCGGCACTGATCCACGCCGCTACGATGGTAACGGCAGGCGTGTATCTCGTCGCCCGCTGCAATCCGCTGTATTCCCTTTCTCCGGATGCCATGCACGTCGTCGCGTTTGTGGGCCTCGTCACGAGCATTTTTGCAGCGGTCATCGGCTTGCGGCAAAACGACATTAAAAAAATCCTTGCTTATTCCACCGTGTCCCAATTGGGGCTGATGTTTATCGGTCTGGGCATGGGCGCGTATGCAAGCGCGATCTTTCACGTCACCACGCACGCCTTTTTCAAGGCCCTGCTCTTCCTTGCAGCGGGCAGTGTGATCCACGGCATGGGCGGCGAGCAGGATATTCGCAACATGGGTGGTCTTCGCAAGGCAATGCCCGTCACTTTCTGGGTATTTCTGATCGGCACCTTTGCCATTTCAGGTTTCCCGCTGTTGTCCGGTTTCTTTTCAAAAGATGAAATTTTTGCCTTTACCTACGGTAATGGAGGCAAATGGTGGTGGGGATTTGCCGGTTTAGGCGCTTTGTTTACGGCGATCTACATGTGCCGGCTTCTGTATGTCACCTTCTTTGGTGATGTCCGGGGAACGGACGAGCAAAAACATCACCTGCACGAAAGTCCCGCGGTGATGACCGTGCCACTCGTTATCCTGGCCGCGCTCTCGGTGGTCGGCGGATTTTTGAATACACCGCATTTCCTGCACCTGGGTACGCCCCAGTGGCTGGCAGGCTGGTTTGGAGGAACGGGCGCTACAGGTGATCCTGTGATACCCGTGAATGAACTGCATCTGCCGGAAAGCACCGAATGGACCCTGATGATATTTACTACCTCTCTCGCCGTGGCAATTATCGTCGGTTTGTACTTTGTATATACCCGTCGCAGCAATCTGCCGGTGGCCGACAGTGCCCAGAGCGGATTTACCCGGATAATTGCCAACAAGTTTTACGTGGACGAGATATATGACTTTCTGTTTGTAAAACCCGTGGAAAGCCTGTCTCGTTTATTCCACTACTATGTTGATATTAAGGGTATTGATGGCCTGGTGAACGGGATTGGAAGCGGTGTACAGTGGCTGGGATCGCAATTCCGGAAATTGCAGAACGGGAATATCGAATATTATTTGTTGGGCATGGTTGCCGGGGCTGTGTTGTTGCTATTGAGTTTGTTCGCATAAGTAACCATGGATAAACTAAAACTTTGGCTCTTTGACATAAGGTTCTGGATACTGGTACTTTTCCTGATCCGGCTGGAGAATATTGATCTGCCGCCTTTGGACGAACATGCGTGGCGACAGACGATCACGCTCGGCGTCGCGCGAAATTACCTGGAATGGGATGCGAACTTTTTCCATCCCAGGACGGTCATTTGCGACAGCCGGGGAGGCATCCAGGCGCAGGAGTTTCCGCTGTTCAACTATTGCATTTTTCTGCTCTGGAAGGTGTTTGGGGTGCATAACTGGTGTTACCGTTTGTTCAACCTGATCGTGGCGAGTTTCGGATTATTTGCATTTTCCAAAATTGCGCGGCGGCTGACGGATGAAAAAGCGTCATTGTTTTCGACAGTGATCTTCGGCGTTTCGGTGGCATTTGTGTACGCCCGGAAAGGCATGCCCGATGTTTTTGCCGTGTCGCTGGTTTTAATAGGTGTAGACTGGGGCTGGCGTTATCTGGAAGAGAAAAAACCCTGGCAACTCGTACCGTTTTTTCTGTTTTCGGCTTTGGGACTGCTGTGTAAAATGCCTGCTGCATGCACATTTGCCTTGCTTGCCGTGCCTGTGTTGCTCGCGCCATATAGCGCAAGGGAGAGGCTCAAGGCAGGATTGGTCGCTTCGTTGGCCGTAGCAGTTATGGCTCTCTGGTATTTTGGATGGGTGCCCTGGGCAGAAAAGGAGTACAGATTCCCGCTTTTTTATCCGCAGGGGATTAAAGAAGGCTGGCAACAACTGGTAGACATGCGCGACGATACGTTGTCGCGGTTTTATCCGGTCGCACTGACGAGCACAATTGCCTTTCTTTTCTTTGTGATCGGCCTCGTTACGATGTTCCGGAAGAAAAACCGGGCGCTGATACTGACGTTTGCAGGTTCCACCGGCCTGTTGTTTATTCTCATGCTGAAAGCGGGCGCTACTTTTTCGGGGCACGTGTACTATATCATTCCGTACGTCCCGATGATGAGCCTGCTGGCAGGCTACGGTATGCAACAGGTGATCAAATCGTGGGTCGTTCAGATAATCATATTGATTGCGATAGCAACGGAGGCCATTTATTTCCATAAAACCGACTTTTTTATCCGCTGGCAGGAAAAAAAATATCTGAAACTCGAAAGTATCACCGATAGCGTGGTGCCGAAAGACAGCCGGGTGCTGGTGAATGGAAGAAACGGTTCGCCGACCATGATGTACTTCACGCACCGGCTTGGCTGGACGGTGGACGATCGAATGAAAGACTCGCAGTGGCTTGACGGAGAAAATACCGTGGGATTGAATTATGTGATCATCGACCGGTCCATGTGGAAAGATTCACTGCCCTATCCAATGCTTTATGAAGACAATGAATTCCGAATTTTCAAAATAAAGAAAGACTGACCTGATGTCTCTTTTACTCATATTGATACCACTGATTTCCAGTGCGCTGCTATTACTGGCCCGCCCCGCCGGCACACGTGCCATTGCGTTGGCGGCTACTGTGGCGAACCTGGGAGTGACCGCTTTTGCCTGCGTCGGATTTACCGGCGACGGCAGTTTCAACTACGAATTCAGTCTGCCGTGGGTAGCCGATGCCGGTATTACCTTTCGACTTGGCATGGACGGGATCAGCCTCCTGATGGTGTTGCTGACCAACCTGCTGGCGCCGTTAATCGTGCTGGGTAGTTACGGACGCACACTTGAAGACGAGTCGCGTTACTACGGACTTGTCATGCTCATGCTGGCTGCCCTCAACGGCGTGTTTATGGCGCTTGACGGACTGGTGTTCTATATCTTTTACGAACTGGCGCTCATTCCGATCTATTTTATCTGCGCAATATGGGGTGGACAGGACCGCATACGGGTGACCCTGAAGTTTTTTATATACACCTTCATCGGTTCGCTTTTCATGCTGGTTTCCCTGCTGTACGTCTATCTCCAAACACCTGGAAGTCACTCTTTTGCATGGGAGGACCTCGCACAGGTACAGCTGGCTCCAGGTGCAGCCAATTGGGTGATTCTTGGCTTTTTTCTGGCTTTTGCCGTAAAAATGCCGGTCTTCCCCTTCCATACGTGGCAACCTGATACGTACACCACATCACCGACCGGCGGCACCATGTTGCTGGCAGGTATCATGCTCAAAATGGGCACTTACGGTGTCATTCGCTGGATGGTGCCGCTGGCGCCTGAAGGCATGCACACCATGACACCGGTGTTCATTGTGTTGGCCGTGATCGGCATCGTCTACGCAAGCATCATTGCCGTCAAGCAAAGCGACTTCAAGCGCCTGGTGGCCTATTCATCCATTGCGCACGTCGGCCTCATCGCTGCAGGTATCATGGCCTGGAACAAAACAGGCGTTCAGGGCGGGCTCATACAAATGCTCAATCACGGGATCAACGTGGTGGGTCTGTTTTTCATCGTTGATCTTATCGAACGCCGCCTCGGCACACGCACTCTGGCCGACATGGGCGGCATCGCCAAATCAGCGCCGAAGTTTGCCACCCTGTTTATGATTATCATGCTCGGATCGGTGGCGGTACCGCTCACCAACGGCTTCCCGGGTGAGTTCCTGCTACTGAACGGCATCTGGAATTACAATATGTGGCTGGGCATCGTCGCCGGTCTGACGATCATTTTCGGAGCGGTGTATATGCTGCGTGCCTACGGGCTGGCCGTTTTCGGAGAGGCGAACGAAGCCACGGCGAAATTTGAAGATGTAAACGGGCGGGAAATGCTGGTTCTGGGCGTGATCGCCGCCTTGGTGATCGTGCTCGGTTTCTTTCCCGGATGGATATTGAACCTGACGGACGGGAGTGTGAACCGGATTTTAGGAGCGGTGCAGTTTTAAACGATCGGGAAAAAATGGAGTTTGACCTGAACGGACACGAGTTCATCACCCTGAACAACCTCTTGAAGGTATTAAGCCTTGTCGGTACCGGCGGTGAAGCCAATATCCGTATCGAAAACGGAGAGGTGATTGTAAATGGCGCTGTGGAAACCCGCAAACGGAAAAAACTCAGGGCCGGAGATACCATAAAATATGGAAAAACATCCGTCAACATAATTAATATCCCCGGGAACCACACTCCCTAAATACCGCTGATCAAAACAAATTGAAATGAACTGGCAGAAACTTATCCGAAATACTGTTTTCCAGGCACTTGCCACCTTATTGCTGGCGACAATTTTTAGCGCCATCTGGAGCAATGGTCAGGTAAACTGGGCGGAACAATTTCGAACAGGCATCTCCATATTGATCGCATTTCTGATTTTCAACTATTTCGATGCGCGTAAATCCCAAAAAACGGGTTCAAACTGAATACTGATACATGACAGCACTGCTCATACTCTTCACCACCGCCATCGCCGTCCTTTTTGCAGGCCTGACGAAAAGCCGGCAACTTTTGCAGCCCATCGCGATGATCGGCAGCCTTCTGGCACTGGGCGCCACGGCATACGACCTGCTGAGCGGCACTCCCAACAGCTGGAACGATATGTATGCCAGCATGTTCCAGTTTACACCCTACGCGCTGGCGTTTTCAGCCGTTGCACTGTTATCGACTGTGCTCATCATAGGGCTGTCAGGCTGGGGTTTTCGCGCCTTGCACGACACCCTCGGCGATAATTACGGCCTGATCCTGTTCAGCGTATGCGGCGCACTGTGCATGTTTTCCTTTACAAACATGACAATGCTGTTTCTCGGCATCGAAATACTTTCCATACCCTTGTATGTATTGGCGGGTAGCCGCCGCGACAACCTTGCAGGCAACGAGGCCGCGCTCAAATACTTTCTGATGGGCGCGTTTGCAACAGGTATTTTGCTGTTCGGTATCGCGCTGGTCTACGGCGCTACGGCGAGTTTCGACATCCAGGCCATTGCAGTGTCAATCAGCGAAAACCGTCATTCGGCAGGCATGCTGCACGTAGGCATTTTACTCATTCTTATCGGATTGAGTTTCAAAATATCGGCAGTGCCATTTCATTTCTGGGCGCCCGACGTCTATACCGGAAGTCCCAATCTCGTAACGGCGTTCATGGCGACTGTCGTCAAAACAGCGGGTTTTGCGGCGTTTTATCGCTTGTTTTCCATCGCTTTTGCTCCTGCCATGGATTTCTGGAGTGTTCCGGTGACCGCGATTGCCGCTCTCACCATGACACTGGCCAATACAACCGCCATTTTCCAGACCGATTTCAAAAGGATGATGGCATATTCGTCCATTTCACACGCGGGGTATTTGCTGCTTGCGATACTGGCAATCGGTCTGGCCGGAAGCGACCGCGCACTGCTGTTTTACACGCTCACCTATTCCATCGCCACGATTTGTGCTTTCGGCGCCTACATGGCAGTGGCAGAACCCAATGATGACGGGTCCTTCGCAGCATTTAACGGATTGAGCAAAAAGCAGCCGCTGCTGGCGGCTGTCCTGGCGATTTCGATGCTTTCTCTTGCAGGCATTCCGCCTACTGCCGGATTTTTCGGTAAATATTATCTGTTTACGGCCGCTTTTGCCCGGTATCCGTGGCTTATTGTGCTGGCAGTAATCAATTCCGCCATTTCTATTTACTATTATTTCAAGATCATCATCGCCATGTACTTCACCCGGGAGGAGAACGCCTACACCGTGAGCCTTCCGTCCGGTGTCCGCTGGGTCGTATTGGCGGGCATGTTGCTGATCGCCTTGCTTACTTTCATTCCGGGAAGCGTGTACGCGTTGATATGATACGGTGCACTACCCGGCATTTTCCACGCAAAGACGCAAAGTTTTCGCAAAGACGCAAAGCCTTGAAATTTCAGATTTTGTGTCTTTGCGTGGATTAAAAATATACGGTAGTGTGATGATGCGGACATCTTTTTCGTTGGTATAAGAACGTGTTTGAGTTATTATGCGCAGGTAAAAATGTATCTTATTGCACCGGTGAGCATAACTCAATCAACTTCCAGAATAGAACGGGCGGCAGCAATGTTGCCTTTTTTTTCAGGCCCTGCCCTGCAATACACCTGGTTATAAAATACAGCAATCCATGAAGTCAAATAAAATCTGTGCCTTGCTCCTGCTTGCATCTGCCTCTTTGCTGTTTGCCTGCAATCAGGCGCCTCAAAAACAGGCGGTTACCAGCCCGAATGCAGAAAAACAGGCCGCTCCCGTCAAACCGGAAGTCATTTTGTATGTAACGGGCGTGGACAAACTCAACCTGCGGGAACAGCCTTCAAAAGAGGGCAAGGTCATTTCGATGATAGCAGAAGGCCGGTTTTTGGCGGGCAGCGGCGAGGTATCGCCCAACAAGGAAGAAGCAACCCTCCGCGGTATTCCGTACAACGAACCCTATATCAGGGTCGCCATGACCATCAGCGGGCAGCAAAACTTCTGGGCTTATGGCGGCGCCTTGATACCTGTATATGCGGGCCCGCTCACCGGAATTCCGGACACTGGTTTGCTTTTGAAATTTACAGATTTTCTTAAAACGCTGAATACGAAAAAACCGGAGAGTGGAAAACAGGCGTGGTCGTTCGCGGAGTCAACCTTCGGGCAAAGCTCCGGAGCCACGGCCGACGCCGCTTTCATCCTGCTTGAGCACTTTCTTCACCGAATGGAAATCGAGGGCGAATTTTATAAACTGACTGAAAAAGTGAAGTGGACATCGGAAGATTATGAAGCCATTGCAGATGATAAATTTGACATGGCAAAATACCCCGTTACCCAGATGCTGAAAAGAAACGGATTCCGTCTGGAAGAAGGAGAAGGAATGGTTTATCCGGTGGCCGACTGGAAAAAATTACAGGCTTTTTTCGGTTCGAAGGTGACACAAGTGGCACAATCCTATATAAACCAGCATGTTGCGGAGCAAATTGAAAAGCCATGGGACGACGGGGGCATCATCATTCCGCTGGAAAAACTGGCTGACCGGGCTGCCTTCTGGGAAAAATTCAATCGTGAAAGCCCCTATTTCCCCCAGAATGGCGATGCAAAGGAATCGGAACGCTGGATGCGTCTGGTGCTCGTGAATGGCTCGGATAATACGCCGACCTTTAATTACGAAACACAGGCGGTTACCGAGGATTACAAAAACGTATGGAGCTATATCCTGCAAAAATATCCGGATACCGAGCTGGCAAAAACAGTGAAGGAGATCGCCGATCTGTGTGCAGCGGAAGGCTGGAAGAGGACGAAAAAAGTGGAAGACTGGCAAACCAGGTACGCAGAGCAATATTAAACCAGAAATCGCCGGATTTGCCGTAGCAGTTCATCGGCCGAGCCGGCTTCGCCGGGCATTCCTAATATACCGGCGAGCTGCCGGAAAACGACCTCCGCTCCTTGCCCGCGCTCCCGAAGTGCCTGCAGGGATGACGCTCCGGCAGATTTGGAGAGTTTTTGACCAAGATCATCCATGATAAGGGGATGATGTAAAAAACTGATTTTCAGAAAATTGTCTTCGCCGATACATGCTGCAATAAAGTACTGGGCGGCTGTGGAATCTTCCAGATCGGCGCCACGGATGACGTGCGTAACTCCAAAATGCAGGTCATCGGCAACACTGGCGACCTGGTAGGCGGGTACGCCGTCACGGCGGCGCACAACAAAATCGCGCAATGCGAGACCGGGCGGAGTTTTCAGTCGCCAGGCCACATCCGGGTCGGTCAGGGAAAGCCCCTGGTCCCGAAATTCGGGTGGATAGTCATTGTCAAACCCGGCGAGTTCTTTGCGCGACTTTCGGCAGGCGAACAGAACATTTTTTTCCCGAAGGCGATCCAGGACATTGATATACAATGGCAATCGCGTTTGCTGCGACCAGTTTTCCTCAAAATCTTCCGCCGAGCGCGGGCCTTCATCCCAATCCAGCCCTAACCACCGGAGTGAATCAAATATGTCCTGCACATATTCCGGACGCTTTCTTTCGGCATCCAGATCGTCGATGCGCAGCAATAACCTGGCGCCGCCAAGGCGGGCTGCGAGCCAGTTGAGCGTAAAATTCAGGGCATTGCCCGGGTGCAGGAAGCCGGAAGGCGTAGGCGCCATGCGCAGCCGGTTGCCGGGCGATACGTTTGCGGCAAACGCAGCGAATTGTTTACCGAAAGTCGTCATTTCGGCGCTTTATTGCGGGTTTTTCTCAAAGCGTTTAATGATCTCGTCTGCAGACAACCCGAGGTATTTTAATGCGTTTTGCGCGTCGTCGGCATAGTCCGGATCCTTTGGATAGCGCTTGAGGAATTCCTCGTACGTCGCTTTGGCTTTATCCAGATCCTTCAGATCATTTTCATAAATAAAGGCCATCATGAAGAGCGCTGTGGGCGCTTTGGGGTGTTGCGGCATTTTTTCACCCACGTTGTAATACAACTGAATCGCCTTGTTCGCGTTGCCGATCGTTTTGGCGAGCCCGCCGGCTTTCAGCAGCAGATCAACCGATTTGTCGGTATTGCTGGTTTGCAGCAAGTTGGAATAGGCTTCCGCGATCCGGATAAACTCCTCGGCTTTTGCCTTGTCATTGACGATCGGGCTGCCCATTTCCTTGTCGAGACGCACCAGACTCGAGTCTATCCACGTCATGTTCTTTTCCAGGTAAGCCCGCATAAGGTCGATTTCATCGGGGTTCCGCTGCAATTCGGGCGATGCCTTGTACATATAAGAGCTCCAGACAAGTGCCAACAGGCCGATGGGCTCGGTCAGTGGCTGCCCCTGGGCATGGTTTTTCATGGCATTATCAACCCATCGCACCGCTGCGACTGCATCGTTTTGACGAACAAATTTTATTCTGGCGCCTTTGACCAGGTACCCGAAATTTTCCGCATGCTTTTCCGGTTGCGCTTTTACCGCCTCCTGGTATAATTGCAACAATGTATCGGCCTTGCCGGGTGTATAGGATTGCTGAAGCGATTGCTCTTGCTTCGAAATCAGGGTAGCGAAGTCTTTTTTTCCACAAGCCTGCCATAAAAGAGCAGAAAACAGCAGGTAAAAAAATGTTTTTCTCATAGTGGTATGTGCGCTGTCGTATTGATTGTCATTGATCAGTATTCAAATTTGCCGTAAGGACTTTTCACCGTAACTTTCTCTCCCTGCGCCCTGCGTACCCGGCCGATGACACGTGCCTCGATGCCGTATTTTTCAGCGATGGCCATGATCGAATCGGCGTGGCGGGCAGAAAGATAAATCTCCATCCGGTGACCCATGTTGAATACCTGGTACATTTCACGCCAGGAGGTCTGGCTGCTTTCCTGAATCAGACGAAACAACGGCGGCAATTCAAAAAGGTTGTCCTTTACGACGTGTACGTCTTTTACAAATTTCAATACTTTCGTCTGGCCTCCGCCGGTAACGTGAATGAGGCCGTGTATTTTTTTGCGGTTTTGTTGCATAATTTCCTGCAGGACAGGCAAATAGGTCCTGGTAGGCGACAATATCAGTTTGCCAACGGTGATGTTGCGGTTTCCAATTTTCAGCGTTTCTGTCAGGTTCCTGTTCCCGGTGTACACTACTTCAGCCGGCAATTTCGGATCGAAACTTTCGGGATATTTTTCCGCATAGGTCTTTGACAATACGTCGTGGCGGGCGGCGGTGAGGCCATTGCTGCCCATGCCGCCGTTGTATTCATCTTCGTAGGAGGCTTGCCCGAAAGATGCCAGGCCGACGATCACATCTCCCGGCCGTATATTGTTTACCAGCACATCGCTTCGTTTCATGCGGGCGAAAGCGGTAAATCCGACGTCTATCGTCCGGACGATATCCCCCACATCGGCGGTCTCGCCACCCGCCAGCTGCATTTCCACGCCATGTGCACGCATTTTTTCTATAAAATCGGAGGTCCCCCTGATCACCGCTGCAATCACCTCGCCGGGGATGATGGTCTTATTCCGGCCGATGGTACTGCTCAGGAGAATGTTGTCCGTACAACCCACACACGCCATATCGTCGAGATTCATCACGATGGCATCCTGCGCCACGCCCGGCCATACGGAAAGGTCGCCAGTTTCGCGCCAGTACAGGTATGCGAGGCTGGTCTTTGTGCCTGCGGTATCGGCGTGGAGCAGGTTGCAGTATTTGGCGCTTCCTGCGGCATAATCCGGTAAAATTTTACAAAAAGCATTGGGATACAAGCCTTTATCCAAATGCTTTATGGCGGCATGCACCTCATCCTTCGAAGCGGAAACCCCGCGTTGGTCGTATTTCATGGCAGTTGGTAGTGGCAATTTGCCGTAGCAGATGGCAGTTTGCAATGGCAGGTCGTACATCTGCCAGCGCCGCCTGCTTGCTTTAAAAACTATTTTTCCCAGGAACGGTACTGAATCGTCCGGTCATAAACATGGTACAGGATGGCTTTCTCGAGTTCGGTGAAGGTCTTGTTCCGGCGCCCCATAACAATAGTGGCCGTTTCACAGGCTTCCGCGAATTTATAGGTCCGGTATCCGCCGATATTGCCGCCCCAGGCAAAATCCGGGATGAAGTTGCGCATAAATCCCGCGCCGAAAACGTTGGCAAATACGCCGACGACCGTACCCGTATTGAACATGGTATTGATGCCGCACTTGGCGTGATCGCCCATAATGAGCCCGACGAACTGTTGGCCGGTTTTTTCGAAATGCCCGGTAGCGTAATCCCAGAGTTTGACTTCGCTGTAGCTGTTTTTCAGGTTGGAATTGTTGGTATCGGCGCCGATATTGCACCATTCGCCGAGAACGGCGTCGCCGAGAAAACCGTCGTGGGCCTTGTTGGCGTTTGCGATCAGGATTGAACGGTTCACCTCGCCGCCCACCCTGCAACCCGGTCCGATCGTGGTGGGACCGTATATCTTTGCGCCGAGTTTCAGGATCGAATCCTCGCCTATGGAAACGGGGCCACGCAACATGCAGCCTTCCATCAGTTCGGCATTTTTTGCGATATAGATCGGCCCGGTCGTGACATTCAGCATGCAGCATTCCATTTTTACGCCTTCCTCCACAAAAAGGTTTTGGGCGGGCCCGACGATGCTGTTTGTCGCTGAAACGGCTTGCGATGCACGGCCTTTGGTCAGCAGGGCAAAATCGTCGGCGATCGCTTGTTTGCCCAGCAGCGTCAATTCCCAAAGGTGGTTGATCTGAACGACCGGTATATTTTTATCGAGGTCGACGCCTTGCAGCGAATGCACTTCTTCGTCTTCAATCAACTGTTCGAATTGCACTTCATTGAGTCGGGCAGCCACCAGTTCGCCGTCGAGCAGCAGCGCTTCGCTGACTTCCAGCTCCGAAATTCGCCTGCAAAGCTGTTCATTCGGGAGAATGCCCGCATTGATAATGATGTTTTCTTCCTCGATATGGATGGGAAATTTTTCCTGCAGATATTCCTGGGTGATATATGAAGCAGTCCCCTTCAGGTAACGCTCCCATTTTTCACGCAGGGTCAGTATGCCGATGCGCAGTTCGCCCATGGGGCGCGTGGCCGTCAGGGGTAACAGGTGATTGCGGGCATCGCTGTCAAATAAAATGATGTTCAGCATGACGTCTCGGGCAAAGGGCTGTTTTCAGTGGCAAAATTGGGAAATAAAAAAGTCCCAACGTGCAGTAGCCATCGGGACTTTTCAAAAATCGCGCCGGGCGATCATTATTTCGAAAACTTCGCGAATTTCTTGTTGAATTTATCAATACGACCCGCTGTGTCGACGAATTTCATTTTACCGGTGAAGAAGGGGTGGCTGTAAGCCGAGATCTCCATTTTCACAAGCGGATATTCCTTGCCGTCTTCCCAGGTAGTGGTCTCTTTCGAGTTTACGCAGGATTTGCCGAGGAACGCATCGTCCGTAGAGATGTCTTTGAATACCACGAAGCGATAGTTGGCCGGATGGATTTCTTTTTTCATGACTTTATTTTACTGAAAATTTGTTGTAAACCTTGAATTGACAAAATTCGAGGCGCAAAGGTAGGAATTCACCGCGGTGTTTTCAAAACATTTTTTTGAAAAGATGGCCGGATTATTCCGCTTTTTCCACCAAAAGCCGGTGAATGCGCCAAACCTGGGGGATCAGCATCTGCATGCCGTCGTTAAAAATGACAAAATCGGCCAGTTTCACTTTTTCGGATTCCGGCATTTGACTGGCCATGCGGGCGCGCACTTCGGCCTCTGTCAGGCCGTCACGGCGCATAACGCGCCGGATGCGCAGCGCCTCGGGAGCGGTGACCACGATCAGGTAGTCGAGCCATTTATGACTGCCGCTTTCGATCATCAGAGCGGCTTCTTTCAGGGTGTAAGGATATCCGAGCGCTGTCTGTTCTTCATGCCAGGCGCGACTGTGTCGTTCCACTGCCGGATGAACGAGGGCATTTAATCCGGCCAGGCCGGATGCTTCTGCAAAAACGATCTTCGCAACATAAGGGCGGTTGTATTCGCCGTCAGGCGTATATGCCTCCGGACCAAACAAATCCACGATGCCCTTTTTTATTTCCGGATCATAGCTTACCAGCCATTTCGCCCAGTAATCCGCGTCGTAGACCGGAACGCCGAGTTTTGCAAACATCCGGCAAACGAGACTCTTGCCGCTCCCGATGCCGCCGGTGATGCCGACACGCAGCGATTTCTGTCTATTGTTTGCCGTTTGCTGTTCTTCAGGCACTTGTTACATTAGATTTTTGAAAAAAACGGTATCTGTTTCAATGCGGTTTTGAAGAAAAGCCACGCAGGTGGCGCGCTAAGTAACTGAATATCATCGAGAATGGATGTGTCTTCATCCAAAAAACGAAATACGAGTTGCGGCGGCAGTTTTCGAAACAGGCCCGAGAAAAAATCACGGCCGCCCATAGCATGGTCTCGCAATACGCGCAACATGACCGAATCGTAGAACCGGTAGCGCCAGCCCGAGCGCAAAATTTGCGGATCGGGCACGCCTGTCCGTTCCCAGTTATCGACCAGTTTTCGGAGTTTTCGCTGCGTCCTTTTGAAAGCATAGCCGCTGGAAGCCTTCACAAAACCGCCGGCCGTACCAATGTGGAAAACGCGGCCTTCCCTTATGGTGGAAAATGGATAATCGGTCATCGGGATAACGCCGAACTCCGTCTCTTCGATCCGGAAGTCGCTTATACCCAGGCATTCGCGGATATACTTGTCCAGTTCAAGGTCGTATTCTTCTGCCGGACAAAGTTCTGCGGAGAAAACGGTGAATTCCACCAGCGCCCGGGTTTCCGAAAATGGCAGCACGTATACAAACCGGGTTTCGCCTTTTTGCTCCGGCCTGTAATCCATAAACGTCATCAGGGCGGGATCGAATGCGGGATGCGGCGTTTCGATCAGCCAGCCTTTAAAATGCTGCAACATTTGTGTAAAACCGGTCAATTGATGTTCCGGAGCAGTCGTCTGGTCATGCAATACCGAAAATGGCGGGACCGGATACAATGCACTCGTTTCCGGCAATACGGCGACTTTGGTCAGGGCCGAATTGAACACCCATTCGCCTGAAAAATCGCCTTTATCTGTCCGAACAATCCCCGAGGAAGCCTCGATACCCTCGATATTGGCCGTAAGCAGACTTATATTCGGGCTTTTTGCCAGCTCTTTCAGGGCCTGTTCGTAAAAATCCAGTCCGCGGATCATATGGTAACGGTAGGGCCTGATATCCATGACCGACTCGATCTTCTCTCCAAAAAACCGGCATTTTTCCCAGGATTTGAATATCACATCGGGCAGCGGCTCATCTTCAGTGGCCCAGAAACACCAGGTGCGATCATTTTTGGTCTTTTTATCGCGATCGATGAGGAGTATTTTTTTATCGCGAAACCAGGGCCTCCTGG
>JAKOXM010000561.1 GCA_029781095.1 Bacteroidota bacterium | reverse complement strand
GGCCATAATCTGTTCACCATAACAAAATATACGGGCCTGGATCCGGAAGTACGTCTGTCCGATTTTGGCCCTACAGACAATGGCAGCCGGAAAGGCAGTTACAGGGAAGTATTGAGCCCGGGCATCGACCGGCGGAGCACTTATCCCCTCGCGCGCACATGGTGGGCAGGCGTACAGGCGACGTTTTGAAAACGCAAGGATAATCCGCCTTTTTGACCCGGAGAGGAATATTCAGGCAACTTCTAAAACATGGCTCTTTCCACCATTTCACAAATGATATGCCCGATCAGGATATGCGCTTCCTGAATTCTCGGCGTATCCGAAGAAGGCACATTTAGCAGTATGTCGCAAAGATCTGCCATCTTGCCGCCGGTTTTTCCTGTGAATCCGACGATGTGCATGCCCTGCTGTTTCGCTTTCTCAACGGCTTTTATAATGCCGGGCGAATTGCCGGATGTGCTGATCGCTACCAGTACGTCACCTGCCCTGCCCGCCGCTTCCACCATGCGCGCAAAAACGTCGTCGTAGCCATAATCGTTGGCAACGGCAGTTACAAAAGAGGTATTGACGTGCAGCGCTTCGGCGTATAATGGCGGGCGATCGGTATAAAAACGCCCGGACAACTCGGCTGCAAGGTGCTGGGCATCGGCTGCGCTTCCGCCGTTGCCGCAGAAAAGCACCTTGCCGCCTTTTTTAAAAGTCGTTATCATGGCTTCCGCAGCCAGCCCTATTTTTTGTTGGAAATCTTCATCCGAGAGGATCGCCTGCTTGACTGCGATGCTTTCACGGACGGATTTTTGAATCAGGTCGTTCATGTTTAATAACAATCGTCATTTATCAACCAGCAATGTGCCCATGGCGCGGAGGCGGTTGCTCCATTTTTCCATATCAACCACCATGGCAGCGCGGTTGTCGAGCGGCAAAGTTCCGCGCTTTTTTTGCAAATCAGCATAATGGCGCAGGCAAACCCGCGTAATGGCAACGAGAAAATGAATGGCAGCCTTCGCAGGCCCCGGTCCCGCCAACAGGGGCAGGGTAACTTTGGGTCTCCCGATTTTATCGAGGGCATCTTTTACCGCCGCGACCTGGCCTTCGAAAATGCGGCTCAAACCGGCGATGTCGTTTCGTTCTCCCCAAAACGTTGCCAGTGTGCGGGTGCCTGCCTGCCGGTCGTGCCACAGATCGAAAATGTCGTCGCAGAGTTGTACCAGGTAGCCAAACTGAAAAACGGCTTCCTGTTCCTCTGGCGAAAGGGGATGCGATAGTACCCGGCGGAACAGAAGCACCGAAAAGCCGCCTTTTTCGGCCGTTATTTTTTCGAGATCACTGCTTGCCAATGCGCCTTTTTCCGTTGCGGGCTGCTGCCGTCCGGCGGTCTCGACGTTGAATACGCGGTGCATAAAGAGTTTGAATTGTTCCAGGTTTTCAGGCGGTAATTCGCGGTAGATGTTGAGCAGAAAATGCAGCGCGAGACCGCGGGCATCTGCCGTTTGTCCGTATTCTTCGGGGTTGTCCTGCCAGATGCGGCCGGAGTCGTCATTTTCGCGAAAGGTATCCACGAGGTCGTCGAAAAAATAGGCCAGCGCGGCGAGGTTGGTGAACAGGTGTTTTTCCCGCTGGCTGCGCGGATAGGTCCGCAGGATGCAAAAAACAATGCCGAGATACGTCGTGCCGTAAAAATAGTGTTGCAAACGGCGCCTTTCGCCGGAATTCAGCACGGCAGAGTGGGGGAGCGCGAGGTCGCGCAACGCGCGGGTTTTAAAATAGAGTACCGAGCGTCCGAACCCCAGCAAGAGCCACAACGTGGCGGAAAAGAGATTGTACCAGTGGCAAAGGAGCTGCTTCATCGGCTTGTCCGGTTTTCAGGTCACTTTCTGACCGCCAGGCAGCGCCCTGAGAAAGGCGATAACGAGAAACGACATGAGCATCACGAGGCCCGATACGACGGGCACGCCTGCAATGGGGAGAATTTTTGTCTGCCAGAACCCCACGAATCCCCACCAGTCGATCATGAACACGTGTATAAAGTAGATGCCGAAGCTCGCTCCTGCCAGTTCTTTTTCAAAACCGGTCAGCGCGGGGCGGTTGAACGTCCATTTGGCGAGCAAAAACCACCCCGCGGCAGCCATGGCGCAATTCGGGGTCAGGTAATCGTAGAAATAGGTGTGAAAAGTGCCTCCGTTGGCCTTGCTGGCCCACCACGTGCCGACGGCGGTGACGCCCGCTCCGACCGTGATCAGTGCAATTGCGAGGGCGACGAGTTGCTTCTCTGAAAACGGCCAGGGGATAATGTGCCGGGTGGTCCATCCGCCTTCCCATGCCTCGCCTCGCACGGGCTTGTTGCCCAGGTAGTACCCGAGTACGAAATAGCCGCAATTGTTGGTAAAAAGTTCAAAGTATATACCGATGCTGATGCCGTAAAACACCCATAGTATCTTGTATATCCAGGTACCGATGATGCAACAGGCAAAAAAATACAGGAAATCGCGCTCCTTCGCCGTGCGCACCCAGGGACGCAGGATCGGATAGACCATATACAGGCCAATGATCAGGTAGATAAACCACAGGTGATAATGCACCGGCCGTTCTACGATGCCTTTTATGGCTTCGGCCAGATTGGCGGGCACTCCTTTTGAACGGAAGTTGTAATAACTATACAGAACCATCCAGAACAGGGAAGGAATGACGACGCGTGTAAAGCGCCTTTTCAGGAAATAGCCCAGTTCATAGTCTTTACCGAGCAAAAGAAATCCGCTCAGCATAACGAACAAGGGTACGGCCGGCCGGCCCCACGAATCCCAAATGTTCCCCGACCACCAGAAAAAAGTGTCGAATTCGGTGTTTCCCTGTGCCACCGAGCCGGATACGTGGATAACGATCACCATAAACGTGGCGAGGTTGCGCAGGCGATCGGCCCAAAACAGGGAATGGGTCGGGCGCCTTTCTCCACCTGCCGGCGCGGAAATGGTCAGGTCGCTGGTCGGTTGTTCGCTCATGGCCGCTTTGTGTATGTCGTGAAAGTCCGACTATTTTTAAAAAACTCCGGCATTCAATGGGCGCCGGCTGTAAATTTTCCTTCGAGGTAGAGAACAGCCTGACCGGAAATGAGCACGCGTTCGCCCGCAAGCACACATCGCAAAAAGCCGCGCCGCCCGGAGACCTGAATGGCATTTAGCGTCGTTTTGCCCAATTCTTCTGCCCAGTAAGGCGTCAGCGTCGTGTGTGCGGAGCCGGTCACGGGGTCTTCATCGATGCCGAAAGCCGGGAAAAAGCAGCGCGACACAAAATCGGACTGCCGGCCGGGCGCCGTGCAGATGAAGCCCCGGGCCGATACGTTTTTCAAAATCCTGAGCTCGGGATTCAGCGCGAGAATATCCGATTCGGATGCAAATACGAGCATATAGTCTTCCCGGCCCATAAACACTTTCAGTGGTGGAATATTAAAAGCGTGCAGTATGTCTTCGGGCAATTCTGCCGCCTGCAGGCGGTCGGCCGGGAAATCCAGCGTGAGCCAGTCGTCGTTTTGCTGCACGTGCAGCCAGCCGCTGAGCGACTGTAAGGATATTTTATCGGACTTGCCGGTTTTCAGGCAGTTAAAAATGACATGAGCGGTAGCCAGCGTCGCATGCCCACAGAGCCGCACCTCTGTTGCGGGTGTAAACCAGCGGATGTGGAAGCGATCGGGTGCGCCGGCGATGGGCACGAAAAAGGCGGTTTCCGCGAGGTTGTTCTCCCGGGCGATACGTTGCATGGTCTGGTCGGGAAGCCATGTGTCAAGCGGTACGACGGCCGCCGGATTCCCGCCGAAAAGTTCGGATGTGAAAGCGTCAACCTGGAAAAGCGTGTGTGTCAGCATGTGGTTTTGTTTTCAACGTAATACAGGGGTTAAATCTCGATCTCCAGCCCGTCGAAACCGAGCGAAACCCCCGGCGGCAATTTCGGCCCGACCTCGCGCGCAAGCCCCATGCGATGACTGGAATGGATAAACCAGGTCTGTCGGGGTTTTATTTCGGAAACGAAAGCCAGGGCTTCCTCCAGATTCATGTGCGTCGGATGGTCTTTGTGATGCAAGGCGCTGGTTATCAATATTTGCGTCCCTTTTATTTTTTCTTTTTCGAGGTCTGAAACCGATTTCATATCGGTCAGGTAGGTGATTTCACCGAAACGGAATCCCAGAATCGGCAGCCAGCCGTGCATGACTTCGATGGGCTGTACCCGCACCGAACCGATGACCAGAGGTGTGTCTTTGTCGATGGTAATCAGTTCGATGCGTGGCAATCCGGGTATGGGATGCCCAAATACGTATTCGAATCGTTTGCGCACCTGTTCGGCCACGCGCGGCAGGGCGTACACCGTCATGGGGCGCCCGGTGCTGAAATTAAAAGGGCGTATGTCGTCCAGCCCGATGACGTGGTCGTTGTGTTCGTGCGTCAGCAGAATGCCGTCGATGTGCCGCACGCCGGCGCGCAGCATTTGTTGCCGCAGGTCGGGGCCGGCGTCGATAAGTATATTGGTGTCGCCAACGCTCAGCAGGGCGGAAGTCCGGAGCCGGTTGTCGTGCGGGTCTGATGATGTGCATACTTCGCAGTCGCACCCGATGACGGGAACGCCCTGAGAAGTACCGGTACCGAGGAGTGTAAGTTTCAGTGTGTTAATTTTGACGTTTAACAGATTGAGCGTTTGGCGTTTGAGTCAACATACTACCGGGCATTTTTCTTTCACGCAAAGACGCAAAGGTTTCGCAAAGACGCAAAGCATTGGAATTCCATATTTTGTGCCTTCGCGTGCAAAATGGCCGGAAGTCTGGTCGGATACTCCGGACTGCAAACCCGAAACTAACCCTTTCAGACCGATCCCGCCAAACTACTCCGTTTCTTTTTTCCACTTCTGGATCAGTTCGCGGGAGGCATCCGACAGGTTTTCGGAATCGAATTCGAGGGTCGAGAGTATTTCAAGCAGACAATTGATACGCGCTTCCGTGTCGAAAAACTTGTTGATGACGGCAATTCGCCTGTTTTCAACAAGGCAATAGCCGCTTTGGAAATTGCCTTTTTCGTACCGGATCGTGTAGTCCAGTTCGTCGAACAATCCTTCCAGTTTTTTTAGTGTTGTCTGGGTGTAACGCATGTTGACGGGTGAGCTTTGACGTTTGGCTTTTCTGACACTCGTGACATTCTCATATCTTCGCAGCCAGTCGCGCAAAAGTATCCAAAATCTCCCATTATGCGAATCAACACAACTACTACACTGTTACTATTTGGCATCGCCCTTTTGCCGGCGCTGGTCTTTTCCCAGCAACGGTTCAAGGGAGGCATCGTGGCCGGCCTTACTGCTTCGCAGATAGACGGCGACGCATCGGCAGGTTACAACAAAGTCGGATTGCAGGCAGGCCTCCGCGTTGCGGCTGTTTTGAAGGAAAAACAGGACGCCAGCGTAGAGATCATCTACTCGCAGCGCGGCAGCCGCAACGAAGCGAAAACGCCGCCGTATTTCAAAACCACGCTGAACTATGTTGAAGTGCCTGTGCAATGGCATTACCACGACTGGCTCGTGGAAAACGGCGATGAGTCAGAGAATTTTTACCGCGTTCAGTTCAATGTGGGCGCTTCTTACGGACGTTTGATCAATTACAAAGACAGTTCCGACGGTTCTATTGCGGGCATCACGCCCGCATTGCCCGACCTCGAACGCAACAGTTTTTGTTTCCTCATCGGTGCGAGTTTTTATGCCACCAAACACTTCGGATTCAACTTTCGCTACAACCGCGCGATCAACAAGTTGTACAAACCCGGAAAACCCGGCACGAACTACGCCTATTCCCTCAACGAACATTTCCTGGCGTTCCAGGCGATGTATATGTTCTGATAAAATGGCGCGTGTAGCGGTACTCGATCTCGGCACCAATACCTTCCACCTGCTCATCGCCGAACGCCTGTCCGACGGCGGGTGGGCTACCGTGGTCAAACATAAAATCTACGTAAAACTGGCAGAGGAAGGTATCCATCGTATCGGCGAGGCGGCTTTTGCCCGGGGACTGGAAGCGCTGCGTGTTTTCAAAAAGGAACTCGATGTTGCGGATGTTTCCGCCGGCCATTTGAAAGCGTTCGGTACGGCAGCGCTGCGGACGGCGGAGAATGCTCCTGATTTTCTGGGTTTTGCGGAGGATATCATCGGCGTGCGGCCGGAATCCATTCCCGGCGACCGCGAAGCAGAACTTATCCATAAAGGCGTGCGAAAAGCCGTGCCTTTTCCGGAGAACAAGGTGTTGATCATGGATATCGGTGGCGGAAGCGTGGAATTTATCATCGCCGATCGCGAGCAGGTGTTCTGGCAGCAGAGTTTTCCGGTCGGCGCCGCGGTGTTGTGGCGGACTTTTCACCGGAACGATCCGATCACGGAAAGTGAAGTGCTGAACGTTGAAACATACCTGGAAACAGCGCTTGCCGACCTCTGGCGTGCGCTCGGACAACACTCCGTTCCGACCCTCATAGGCGCTTCCGGCACATTCGATGTGATCGACCTGTTCCTGCTCGACCCGGCAGACAAGCCTCCACTGTACGGTCATATTGCCGTGGCCGAATTTTACCCGCTGTATGAAAAACTGCTGCACAGTACCCTCGCCGAACGCCGCGCCATGCCCATACTCCCCGACGAACGGGTTGAAATGGTGGTAGTGGCCCTCCTGCTTATCCGTTATGTTTTGGAAAAAGCACAAATCAGGGAAATTTATACCTCTGTTTATGCGATGAAGGAAGGAATGTTGGATGAGTGTTAAGAAATGCCGACATTTCCGCTGACAAGCAGGGAAGGTATCCATTTGATCCTTTCATGCCTTGCATGCCACCTTATCCTGAACTAAACGAAACGACATGGCCGACAATTCTGCTTCCGACCAACTCAGCCGACCCCGTACCGTTCGACTCGTACTGTACAACCTTTCCCTAACCCTTCTTTTTTCTCTTCTGCTCTACCAGGTGATCATGTCTGCGGCCGAAGCCGAAGCCAGAAGACTGGCGCCGCCCGAGGTGACTGTCAAGGCTGTCGTTCAGCAACCTGCCGCCAAAACGGCGGGAGATGCCGCCACTGCTTCCGATACCCTGGCCTCGGAAGGAGAAGGTGATACCGCAGCGGCACCGGTCGTGACTACCACGGTGTCGCCGGCTGTGTCGCAGCCTCAAACTCCCCAGCCGGCAGATCCCCGCCAGATTGCTTACGTCCTGTGGGCTATTTCACTGGCCGGTGGTTTGGGGGGTGTGTTGAGCAACCTGCGCGGTGTATTTGGCTTTACCCGCGATCAGTCCTATTTTCCCGCCTACCTGGAATTACCCTTTTACCTTCGTCCGGTATCCGGCGTTCTGTGCGGTTTGTTTACCTTTTTTGTGAGCAGTTTTTTCTCCGGCTCCCTGTCGCCTGGCGATACCGCCGGCTGGCAGACCCTGCAGGGAATGTTCCCCTATATCGGTATCGCGTTTATCGCCGGCTTTGCTTCCCAGGAATTTATGGAGCGGCTCAAGGAAACGGCTCAAACATTGTTTGGCGTGCAATCATCCGCCGGCAACACGGTTGAGGTGGTATC
>JAKOXM010000508.1 GCA_029781095.1 Bacteroidota bacterium | reverse complement strand
CTGAGGTTGACGGTCTTGTCCTGCGGGTTGTAGTGATCGGTCAACTGGCCATCTACCTGCGTGATATTGACGTCGTAAATCTGGTTGTACTTCAGCATGGCTGCAGCGACTTCGGCGCCGCTCATGCCGTTGCTCAGGGGAACCTGGCTGTATTTTCTGAATTTGCTTTTCAGGACATTGCTCAAAATGAAGCCAATGACCATGAAAACAATGCTTATGAGGATCAGCATAGTCTTGAATAATTTGAGTTTGATTCCGGTTTAAGACGCTTGATCTGCTCGAAAATAACAAAAGTTCGATCAACTCCTGCACATTTTCGAAGATCGCTTCTTGAAACAGGGCAAAAGAAAAAATGTTTGGGGGCTCAGATCATCTTGAACCCCGTGTATTTATGCAGCGCTTTGGGCATCAGGATGCCTTCCGGTGTCTGGTTGTTTTCCAGGATGGCCGCCACGATACGCGCCAGCGCGAGCGCCGAGCCGTTGAGCGTATGTGCCAGCTCGAGTTTTCCGTTTTCATCCCGATAACGAAGTTTCATGCGATTCGTCTGAAACGTTTCGAAACAGGAAACGGAGCTCACTTCCAGCCAGCGTTTTTGCGCCGCCGACCAAACTTCGAAATCATAGGTTTTGGCGGAGGCAAAGCCCATATCGCCGCCGCAAAGCAGGAGGATGCGGTATGGCAATTCGAGTTTGTTCATCAGTTTTTCCACGTGACGCACCATCCCCTGCAGCGCCTTGTACGACTGGTCGGGGTGTTCGACGTGCACGATTTCCACCTTGTCGAACTGGTGTACGCGGTTGAGCCCGCGCACGTGGGCGCCGTAGGAGCCTGCTTCCCGGCGAAAACAGGGCGTGTACGCCGTCATTTTGACGGGCAGGTTTTTCAAGGGCACGATCTCGTCGCGCATGATATTGGTCACGGGCACCTCCGCCGTCGGAATGAGGTAGAGGTTGTCGAGTTCGCATTTATACATCTGCGCCTCCTTGTCCGGGAGCTGGCCTGTTGCGCGCGCAGTGTCTTCATTGACGAGCAGGGGCGGCAATATTTCTTCATATCCCGCTTTTACGGCCTCGTCGAGAAAGAACTGGATCAGGGCCCGCTCCAGCCGGGCGCCTTTGCCACGGTAAACGGGGAACCCTGCTCCGGTGAGTTTCACGCCCAGTTCCAGGTCGAACAGGTTATATTTTTTGGCCAGTTCCCAGTGCGGCAGTGCGTCTTCAGGAAGGGCGGGAAAGGGCTTTTTCCAGTCTTTGGCCACCTTGTTGTCCTCGGGTGTCTTTCCTTTCGGCACGCTTTTGTGCGGACAGTTGGGCACGCTGTACAGCATTTCGTCGAGCTGGACCTTGAGGGTGTTGAGTTGCTCCTCGAGCGCGCCGCTTTTCGATTTGAGTGCCGCGACCTGTACTTTCAAAGCCTCCGCCTCGTCTTTTTTACCCTGTGCCATGAGCTGTCCGATGGACTTGGCGAGGCGATTGCCTTCGGCCAGCGAATCGTCCAGGTCTTTCTGGGTGCTGCGGCGCAGTTCGTCGGTTTCGATGATCCGGTCGATGACCTTTATTTGTTTGGCAGTCCAGTTTCGTTTGCGCAATCCATTGATAATGCGCTGCTTTTCTTCGCGAATGATTTTTAGTTGTAGCATTGGAAAGTAGTCTTCCTGTTTATTGTTTGATACGAGGTTTTTCTCCGCGCACAGGCCGGTTTCGTGTTTTGATCAAAAGATGACGCAACACACACTACTGGACATTTTCCACGCAAAGGCGCAAAAACCAAAAACGTAAAGACGCAAAATTCTAATTTTCAACACTTTGCGTCTTTGCGAAAACTTTGCGTCTTTGCGTGAAATAAAAATGTCCAGTAGTGTGGACGCAACAATTCAATTCGAACACCGTTATACTCGGCACTGGTTCCTGAAAAATTGGCGGTATATTTAAAAATATGGCGCAAGATAGAGTGAATTTCAAAATAGGCTTATCTTTGCCGCGTTACAATTCTACTTCGGCACTCGCCGGCACCCGATAAACTTTTCGTCTCCACATTGTTTTTCCTCGTTGTTCCGTATATTCATTTGTATGCATTGAGGTTATTTGGAGCTTGGAAGCAACCGGTTAGCCAACGATTTTATCCCTTCAGTACCAGTTAGATTGTCCGACAAATCAGACCTTTCCGCGCTCTGGCCGGTAATTTGGCCTGCCGTTTTTCTCAGAATCATCATTACGTTTTTAAATCATTTCAATTACGCTCATATTCCTGCCGCGGCGCGCACTCGCCGATCACCTTTCTGACGTGTATCAACGCGCCGTTCACACAAAATTACTTTTCTCATTCCTACCATGTACGACATTATTCAGCTGAATGACAAGCTGGTACCCGAACTCAAAGAAATTGCCCAGAAACTGGGCATCAAGGGGTACAACAAACTGACCAAGCAAGACCTCATCTACAAGATCCTGGATGAACAGGCCCTTGCTGAAAAAAACAAAAACGACAAGGAGGTGCCCGTTGTGGACGAACCCAATCCGCAAACCGGTCGCCGCCCGCGTAAAGCCACGACACCCGACCAGCCAAAGTCTCCGCCTGTGCCAAAGGCAACGGAAAAACCGGCTCCCCCGCCTCCGCCTGTCGAAGCACCCCGCGAGGTTACCCCAGACCCGCGCCGCACTGACCCCCGAAGCAAACATCCGTTCCGCGATCGTTACCAGGAACAGCGCCGCGAAGGCCAAAATCGCAACCCGCAACAACCGGACCAACCGCGCCGTCCGGAAAACAGGGATTTTAACAGACGCCCGGACCAGCCGCGTACAGACCAGCCTCGCACCGACCAGCCGCGCACTGATCAGCCGCGCCGGGAATGGGACGACCGCCGCGACCGGGACCGCAACAGCAGACGCGACCGCTGGGACGACCGCCGCGACCGGGACCGCAACCGCGACCAGCGCCCCGGCAACCCCGCGCTCGTTGATCCGGAAGCAGCCAAACTCAATACCGCCGAAGAAGAATTTGTAACGCCGGCCGCTGCAGATGATGAAGATGAGGTAATGGTATCCGCCCGCAAGCAGGGCGATGCCGAAACAGCCGAGATGCGGCCCGTACGCCCCGAGCAGGAGCCGGCCGAGGTGATGCCCGTGATTCCGAAGGAAAAATTCGACGTCGAGCTCGACGGTATCATCGAGGGTCTCGGCACGCTGGAAATGATGCCCGACGGTTACGGGTTCCTCCGCTCACCCGATTACAACTACCAGACCAGTCCCGATGACATATACGTATCGCCTTCGCAGATCAAATTGTTCGGTTTGCGCACCGGTGATACCGTTCGCGGCGCCGTACGGCCGCCCAAGGAAGGAGAAAAATACTTCGCCCTGCTGCGCGTCAGCAAAATCAACGGACTCGACCCCAAAGACGTGCGCGACCGCGTGCCTTTCGATTACCTGACGCCGCTGTTCCCGACGTCCAAATTCAACCTGCTTGTCAGTTCGACGGGCCGCGATTTCGGCAACCGGATCATCGAATTGTTCACGCCGATCGGAAAGGGACAGCGCGGACTCATCGTGGCCCAGCCGAAAACGGGTAAAACATTCCTGCTGAAAGACATCGCCAACGCCATCACGAAAAATCACCCGGAATGCTACGTGATCATCCTCCTGATCGACGAGCGCCCCGAGGAGGTGACCGATATGCGCCGCAGCGTAAAAGCGGAAGTGGTTGCCTCCACCTTCGACGAGGCAGCCGACAACCACGTTCGTCTCGCGAATATCGTGCTGGAAAAAGCCAAACGGATGGTCGAATGCGGCCACCATGTGGTCATCCTGCTCGATTCCATCACCCGTATGGCACGCGCTTACAACACGGTGGCCCCCGCCAGCGGCAAAGTGCTCTCCGGCGGTGTGGAAGCCACGGCGCTACAAAAACCCAAGAAGTTTTTCGGTGCTGCACGCGCAATTGAAAGCGGCGGCTCGCTCACCATCCTCGCCACGGCCCTTATTGATACGGGCTCGAAAATGGACCAGGTGATCTTCGAAGAATTCAAAGGTACCGGCAACATGGAACTGCAGCTCGACCGCAACCTTGCCAACCGCAGGCTCTACCCCTCCATCGACCTTACAAAATCCAGCACGCGCCGCGAGGAATTGCTGCTGGACAAGGATACGCTGCAACGGATGTTCATCCTCCGCAACCACCTGGCCGATATGAAGCCGGAAGAAGCGATGGAGTTTATGAAGAAACAAATGATGCACAGCAGCAGCAACGAAGAATTCCTGGAGTCGATGAACAGGTAATAATTGCTGTAATAAAATAAATTTTCAGCCCCTTCTGCATATGTAATGTGCGGAGGGGGTTCGTTTTAATACCCTGAGACTCACTTGTTAAAAACCAGCAACCGCCCTCTGATCACAAGTTGTCCGGATGAAGTATTCACCTTTTGTCAGGTATAAACAAAAACCCGGCACGAATTGTGTCAACCGGATATTTGTCGCCCTCAGGCTAAACGAGTAGTTAATCCTGTGGAAACCCGAAACGGGAATATTATTTTCGCACCGACGAATCGCTAGTGGCAATGAGATTTTTTTCACTTTTCCTGTTCCTTTTCTCGCCGTTGTGGAGTGGCCATAACGCAGGCACTTTCGACCCCGCGACGATGGAATTGCAGGGAATGGACGTCTCACACTACCAAAAGGAGATCGAATGGGACACCGTGGTGGCCAGGCAAACGCTGGATTTCGCTTTTGTAAAAGCCACCGAAGGGCATGAATATCAGGACAGTATGTTTTGCCACAACTGGGACGCCCTTCGGCGGCTCGGCATCCGGCGTGGCGCTTACCATTTCTTCCGGGCTTACGGATGCGGCGTGGAACAGGCTATCAATTTTCTGCAAACCGTGGATATGCAACCCGGCGACCTCGCGCCGGTACTCGACATCGAGCGCACGGACGGCGTATCGCCGGAAACCATGATCGAAGAAGCCAATATCTGGCTGCAACTCGTGGAGTCGCACCTCGGCATCAAGCCCATCATTTACACCAATCAGTACTTTTACGAAACATACCTCGCCGGGCATTTTGAAGAGTATCCACTCTGGATTGCCCGGTATTCCGACGAGCGGCCGCTCCTGGCGACCGGTAAAAAATGGGCCATCTGGCAATATTCCAATGAAGGCTGCATCGACGGCATCTGCAAAAAAGTAGACCTCAACATCTTTCCCGGCACCTCCGACATGCTCGATCAACTCTGCTGGTTTCCAGCCTCGGTTGCCGCCGAACAGGATGTTGCGCCCTAGATTCAAACGGCACAGGTATCCCTGATGCATTGGTTTAACCAATTACCATATTAGCATATTAGCACATTAGCATATTAGCACATTAGCACATTGTACTTATTACCTTTGTGGTCAAAATATTCAAACCATGAAGTCAATAGTCCTTTCCATTGCAACGCTCTTTCTGAGTTTTCAGGCAGTATTTGCCCAGGATATTTCTGAAAAAAATCTGCGAAAAACCATCTCATACCTGGCCTCCGACAAGTTGAAAGGCCGCGGTACGGGAACGGAGTCGGAGCAAAAAGCAGCCGCCTATATCGCCAAACAATTCAAAAAAATCGGCCTTGCACACAAGGGCGACAACGGCGATTACTTCCATCATTTTCATTTCAGGAAATCATCCGACCCGCACGGCAACGTGGATGAAAACGCTCCGGTGATCAATAGCCAAAACGTGGCCGCATTTATTGACAACCAGGCCGAATACACCATCGTGATCGGCGCACACTACGACCACCTCGGCCTCGGATACGATCACAACTCACTGGATGCCAACCCGGAAGGCAAAATTCACAACGGCGCTGACGACAACGCCAGCGGAACGGCGGGCGTCATCGAACTCGCGCGCTATTTTGCCAAAAACGGCGTCCGCGAAAACCACAACTTCCTGTTTCTCTGTTTTTCCGGAGAAGAACTGGGCCTCATCGGTTCCAAAAAATTCACCGAAACGCCGACGATCGACCTTTCGAAAGTGAGCTTCATGGTAAATATGGATATGATCGGCCGGCTCAATCCGGAAAAACGCATCATGGTGGGCGGCGTCGGTACGGCGCCCGATTTTGTACCGACCGTGAACAACCTGAAAGGTGATCTGACCATTAAACTGGACAGCGCAGGCATCGGCCCAAGCGACCATACCTCCTTTTATCTCAAAAACATCCCCGTACTGTTCTTTTTCACCGGACAGCATTCGGATTATCACAAGCCCAGCGACGATACGGAAAAAATAAATTTCGGAGGAGAAAAAGACCTGCTGGGCTTCGCCATTCGCGTTATCGAATCGCTCGACAAAAAGCCGAAACTTGCCTTTCAGGAAACAAAAGCCAAACCGGAAGACACTCCTCGCTTCAAGGTGACCCTCGGTATTATGCCCGACTATACCTGGGAAGGCGAAGGCGTGCACGTAGACGGCGTAACAGACGGCAAACCGGCATCGAAAGCAGGCGTATTAAAAGGCGATGTGATCGTCGGCCTCGGCGATTTTGCGGTAAAAAACATTCAGGATTACATGAAAGCCCTGGCAGCCTTCAAAAAAGGCGATAACACAACCGTGAAAGTAAAACGGGAAAAAGACGAGAAAACATTGCCGGTGACATTTCAGTAGCAGCCGGCCATATTCAAGGCCCTTGCAAACGAACAAAGTCAATTTTGCTTTGTTTCTACGTACCTGACTAACTTTGCAGTCTGAAAAACCAGCACAATTCTCAAGACATTCACATACATCACAGTTCTGACTTATGTACCCGATAGCACTTACGACGCCGATGGCGCAGGATTTGACCGAATACGGATTCGAGTCGCTCGCAACGCCTGCCGCTGTGGAAACAGTTTTTGAAAACCAGAAAGGCACGGCTTTGCTCGTCGTGAACAGCGTATGCGGCTGTGCGGCGGCCATGGCACGCCCGGGCGCCAAGCGTTCGCTCGAAAACGGCAAACGCCCGGATAATCTGTACACCGTATTTGCCGGCGTGGATACCGAAGCAACAGCGAAGGCACGGGAATTTCTCCTGCCCTACCCGCCTTCTTCGCCCAGCATTGCACTGTTTAAAGACGGCAAACTCGTTCATTTCCTCGAAAGGCGCCACATCGAAGGTCGCCCGGCGGAAGTGATCGCCGCAAATCTGAAAGCGGCATACGATCAGTTTTGCTGATTAAGAGGCTGTTTGAATTCAAAAAAAAGCGGTTTTGACGCCTAGTTCGTCAAAACCGTTTTTATTTTTCCAAAAAGGCGGTTTCTTGGGCGCAGCTTTATACGCCAGTATTATGAACCGACGCCTGATCGCCCTTCTCTCCGGACCGACCTTATTCCTGCTGATCGCCTTGCTGCCGACGCCCTCCGGCATGCCGGAGGCAGCGAAAATGACCGCCGCTATCACCGCCTGGGTGGCCGCCTGGTGGATTTCAGAGCCGGTCAACCTGGCCGTCACATCCCTTTTGCCGCTGGTATTGTTTCCGGTGTGCGGCATCACTCCCTTGAAAAACGTCTCGGGAGAGTTTGGCAACGAGATCATTTTTCTGTTCATATCGGGGTTTTTCTTTGGCAAAACCATCGAACGCTGGAACCTGCATCGCCGCATTGCGCTGCGCATGGTTTATTGGCTGGGCAGCGACCCTCCGCGTACCGTACTGGGCTTTATGATCGCCACGGCTTTTATTTCCATGTGGATATCCAATACGGCCACCGCCGTGATGATGACCCCTGTAGCCATTGCCGTGGCAACAGCGGCCCGCACACAACACCAGGAACCCGATCCCAACTTCCAGAAAACCCTGCTGCTCGGCGTGGGCTATGCGTGCTCTATCGGCGGTGTGGCCACTCTGATCGGTACGCCGACCAATGCCATATTTATTTCCTACGTGCGGCAAAAAATGGATGTCGAAGTGTCATTCTGGCAATGGTTTATGTTCGGATTTCCTTTTGCGTTGGCATTATTGCTCATTTGCTGGCTAATCCTGATCCGCATGTTCCCGCTGGCAAAAACTGCCCGGGGCGACCAAAGCGGCCGCGATTCCATACGCGCCGATCTGTCGTTACTCGGCCCCGTTACGACGCCGGAGCGAAGGCTGATGATCTTGTTCGGCACCGTTATTCTGGCCTGGATCACCGGCTCCCTGCTTTGGTATGGCATGGTGCCGAACGGGAACGATACGGTTGTAGCAGTAGCAGGCGCCATATTGCTGTTTCTGGTTCCGTCCGGCGAACCCCGAACGCCGCTGCTCGACTGGGATACGGCTGCCAAAATTCCCTGGGGCATTATCCTGCTTTTCGGAGGAGGACTTGCGCTTGCCAAGGGGTTTGACCAGAGCGGACTGGCAATCTGGATGGGCGGACAAATGACCGGGCTCAGCACCCTGTCGCATGTCCTGATTCTGTTGACCGTGCTGACCGTGGTTGTTTTGCTGAGTGAAGTTGCAAGCAATGTAGCCACGGCCTCCATGATGATGCCCGTACTGGCGGCGCTGGCCGTAAGCATCGGGGCGCATCCATTCGGCCTTTTGTTGAGCGCCACGATTGCCGCTTCATTCGGGTTCGGCCTGCCGATCGCCACGGCGCCCAATACGATCGTTTACAGTTCGGGATTCCTGACCACGCGTGATATGGCAAAAGCGGGCTTTTTGCTCGATGCGCTGGCCGTTCTGTTGCTGCTGGCATTCCTGTACGGGCTTTTGCCGTTTGCCTGGGGTATTCAAATCTGACGGGCCCGTATGTCTGTTCGCCAATAATTTTCCAAAAAGGTATTTAAAACGAAGATTAGCCTAAAAAACGCTTTGATGTACGGTAAAACGGTTAAATTGCCCGGCGAAGAAGAGCCCTCCCATCCTGATGTCCAAAGCCGTTTTTTTCTATTTTGTATTTTTCTTTACGTCGGTATCACCACTTGCCGCGCAAGGGGGATTTTTTATACAACCGGGTCAGAGGCAGGTTGATATTCCCTTTGAATACGTCAACAATTTCATCATCCTGAATATCCGGTTCAACAATTTCTTTCCCCTGAAATTTATCTTCGATACGGGCGCCGAGCACACCATCCTGAGTAAAAGAGAGATCAGCGATTTGATGCGCGTGCCTTACGAACGTGAATTCCGGGTTACCGGATCGGACCTGAAGACCGAACTCATCGCCTACCTCGCACGCCAGATCCGTTTCGATATACCGGAAAAAATATTTGCTCCGCATGAGGACATACTGGTATTGCAGGAAGATTATTTCAGGTTTGAAGAATATGCAGGCGTCGATGTGCATGGCATCCTGTCGGCCAATGCTTTTTCAAGATATATCATCCGGATCAACTATGACCGGAAAATAATGACATTGTACGACCGGGAGACGTTCAAATTGCGGGAATCGGGCTTCATCGAGATGCCGATGGAGGTGTACCGCAATAAAATATATCTGACGACCCGGCTGCACATTCAGCCGGATTCGATTGCGACGGTGAAACTGCTCATAGATACGGGTGCGGGGCTTCCCTTGCTGCTGTTCAGCAATACGCATCCGCTCGTGCATCCGCCCGCAAATGCCGTTTCCACGAACATCGGTATGGGCCTCGGAGGCTACCTGGAAGGTTTCACCGGCCGCGTCTACAAACTTGAACTGGGTGATTTTGCGGAAGAGAATATCGTCACGTATTTCCAGACGCTCGATTCAGCTTTCAACATGGAATACCTGCACGGCCGGAACGGGTTGCTCGGCAATACGTTGCTCGGACGCTTTAACGTGATCCTGGACTATCAAAACGGCAAGATGTGGCTGAAGCCGGCGCGAAATTTCAAGCAGGCATTCGTATATGACCGCAGCGGCCTCAATGTCATCGCCTCGGGCCCGGGATTCAACAATTTTATTGTGCAAAGCATTGTGGAACACTCGCCCGCCTCGGAAGCGGATTTCCGGAAGGGCGACGAAATCGTGCGAATCGGTCTTACGCCTTCAGTGCTCCTTTCCCTGACCGATGTGCAGCGAATAATGCAGAAAAAGCCGGGAAAAAAAATCAAGATCGTGGTGAAACGCGATGGGAAGCGCCTGAAAAAAAAGATCATTTTGCGCGACCTGATCTGACTAATCTATGCTTTCCCGGTCGTCTGCAATTGCATAAAGTGCTGAAACCCGGCCTCGTCGATCACGCCAACCAGATCCCGGCCATCCACCACGGCAATAATCGAATGACCGCGCTGCCGGATCAGGTGATAGACGTATTGAAGCGACTCGTCGACGTTCACCAGTTCCACCTGCTGGGCATAACGGGCTACTTCTGCACTTAAATCCTGCTTTTTCATGGCCGCAACAATATCAACCTCTTCGAGGGCGCCTACGAGGCTGTCAGACAGATCGAATACGAGGAAATTGCGTTCCAGGCCGTGCTGAAGCAACTCGACGGGTGTTTGCATCCAGTCGTTTTCGGTCAGCCGGGTGAAATTGCGCCGGAGCAAATCGCGCGCCTTGAAACGACGCAGGATATCCTCCAGCCGTACCATCGAATTTTCCGTACGGGCCGTAATAAATACAAAAAAGCCGATGAGGGTAAGCGTGGAGGCCTTTTGCCAGTTAAGCAGTCCGAGCACGATAAACCCGACAGCAATGACCTGTCCAAGCAGGGATGCCACACGGGTCGCCTTGACCCGGCCAAAACGCATCGCCAGTAGCGAGCGAAAAATACGTCCGCCGTCCATGGGAAATGCGGGGATCAGGTTAAAAACAACCAGGCCGATGTTCGTCGCGACCAGCACCGGCAGGTAAAAAAGGATACCTGACATGGTCATACCCGATTCTTCCATTATTTCACCGGATTCTTCGGATCCCGAAAAAAGGAGTTGGTCTTTCAAAAACCATTTGAAAAATTCCCAGTGCTCGCCGGAGAAAACCAGCATGCTCAGGCCTAACAGGGCTATGGCTATCAGGACGTTGACCATGGGACCGGCAATTGCCACCAGAAATTCGTGCACCGGTTTTTCGGGCATTTTTTCCAGCCGGGCAATACCGCCGATAGGCGTCAGGATAATGTCCCGCGTTTCAACACCGTATTTACGCGCCATGAGTGAATGGCCGTATTCGTGCAACAAGACGCAACCAAACAGGGCAATAAAAAAACCCATCAGCCAAATCGTGCTGATCACATCGAGGTTTTTTGAATATCCGATCCAGAGGGCGTAAACAAAAATAAGTCCGAATGTCCAGTGCAAATGCACCGGGATACCAAACCAGGTAAAAAGTTTCAGAGAGCTTCGCATGCAGGCAGGCAGTTAGCACAACAACCGGGAATATTTAGCGGCCGCCGTCAGTTTCAGGTTTTGTGGGTTTTACCGCCAATATAATATATTGATAGTCAAGGGCATCCTTGTCAACTTTATCCACTTCGAATCCGGCGGTGATCAGCTCTTTTTCAGCTTCGCCGAGTGCCACCTTATATTCATCGGGCGGGCCGATTGGCAGGTTGTTTTTCTTAAAATCAATAATCAGCAACTGACCGCCCGCCGCAATACCTTTCAACAGGGTTTTCAGGTATTTCACGCGATTCTGGATGTAGCCGTAGGTATTGACAATAATAACGGCATCCGCTTCGCCGGGTTTCAACAGCGGGTCGTCGGGTTTGGCAAGGCGGCTTTCAAAGCGCTTTTGGTATTGTTCCGGCAAGCGGACCTTGACGCTGTCGAGAAAACTGATGAAGCGCATGTCGATATCTATGCCAATGACTTTTTTTGCCCTCGGCACCATTCGAAAAGTAAAATAGCCGGTACCCGCACCGATATCAGCCACGGTTTTGTTTTCCAGGTCGCCCAATAAGGAAATGACCAGTTCGGGTTTTTGCCATATCCCGCGGTCTTTGCTTTCATAGTCGGCGACAAGGCTTTCAAAACTGCCCTCCCCGCTTGCCGGCAGGGGGACGGGTTCGGATACGGTGGTCGCCGGCGTGTGCTTTTCCTGAATCAAAGATGGCGCGTCGGAGTTGTCCGGCACGTTACCCCCGCAGGAGAATAAGGTCATGCCGATCATGCCGATACATATATTGGGTATAAAATGCTTCATAAGTTTTTAATAAAACGCAACAAAAGTATAGAAGTTCGGCGAAACGTCCGGCGCTGTTATCGTCCATGGAAGGCGCTTTTTGGATGACCGTGTCATTATCACAGACCAGATGTACGACTTTGGCATCGCAACGCCGTATTCGAATTCTCTTGGCAGCATCTGCCGGCCGGGCTATCTTTGCCTGCTCAATATGAGCGAACAGCAATAGTACTCAATCCGGATCATTGAAAATCAGTTTTTTGCAATCCATACTGCCCGAAACGGAGCGGCTTACTCCCCGCTCGATCGTTGCCGTCTTTTTCGCTGCGCTGCTGGCCGTGAGTATGATCTTTTCTCCGTTCCTGATCTCC
>JAKOXM010000507.1 GCA_029781095.1 Bacteroidota bacterium | reverse complement strand
CGGTCGGCGATGTCGCGGCGGCTGAGCCCCCAGGCATCGAGCTGGTCCACGTTCGATATTTTCACGCCTTCGTGCCAGGTGGTGGTCATTACGCGCCCGGTGGAGTATTCGAGGTGCACTTCCGGCACGGCGATACCGGGCTCCGATTGCAGGTTTTCCTTTATTTTGATCATCGAAACCACTTCGCGGGCAAAATCCAGTTCTTCCTCGATCATCTGCTTCACCTGGGTGTATATGTAATTCATGCCCTTGATGCTGAAAAACCAGGACACGATGAGGGTGATCCGACGGATGATCTCGAGGTCGACCGCCGAAATACTTTCTATGTTGACGTGCTGCACCTTGACGGCCACTTCGGTGCCGTCGTGCAGCTGCGCGCGGTGCGCCTGCCCGATGGAAGCGGAGGCTACGGGCGTCTCGTCGAAGCGTGCGAACAATTCTTCGGGCGGCTTGCCGAGTTCGCGGATGATGCGCTCGCGCACCTCGTCGTAAGGCCGGGCGGGTATCTGATCCTGCAGGGCTTCGAGCGGCTTCTGGAACGCTTCGGGCAGGAAATTGCCGAGGATGGAAAGCATCTGTCCGAGTTTGATGAACAGGCCTTTGAGTTCGAGGATGGCGTTTTTTACGCGCTCGGCGTTGCGGACGTGCAGATCGAAGATGCGGCGCTCATACCAGGCTTTCCCGCGAAATTTTTTCAGCAGGCCGAGCCAGGCGTAACTCAGCATGACGACGGCAGTGGTTCCGTAGGCCTTGCGCAGCCGCCAGAAACGGGAGTATATTTTTTCGGTAGCCATGACACGAATTTTTGGAGACGGAAGGTAGGGCTTTGTTTCGCGGACTTCCAAGTATGTTGTCTTGTTGCGCGGTTCTATCTGTGACGCGAATTGTTTTCCCGCAGATTCCCGCAGAAAAAACGCGCAGATATGCTCGACGGGTATCAAGTCCGAGTTTACCAGCAGGGAAGGATATACCGGTCAAGCGCTGCAAGATGTCGCCTTGCTTGTATTTTGTCCGGAAGGCTGAAAAAGTAAAATGTGCAGGTTGCAGATCAGGACGCAAGGCCGGAACACCCTCCGCCATGCATTTCTCCGACATTTACAACCCTGCAACGCAACTTTCCGGCTTGCAACTCCCGACTTACCCCTAATTTTACGCCCGAAATAACCGACTGATGGCGCTTTGGGCACACATACTTATCTGGACGGGCATCGTGTACGCGACGCTGTGTGCGGTTTTTTACTTTGCGCAGGACCTGTTCTTTTTTCGGCCGGAACGTCTGCCAAAGTGGTTTACCTACAAATACCCTTTCCCTTTTGCCGAGGTCAATTTCGAAATGGAAGACGGCGGCGAGGTGAACGCCCTGCATTTTCGCGTGCCCAACAGCAAGGGCGTGGTTTTTTACATCAAAGGCAATTCGCGCAGTATCAAGGGCTGGGGGAAGTTTGCCAAAGATTTCGTGGGCAAGGGCTACGACTTTTTTATCATGGATTATCGCGGTTTCGGTAAAAGCCGGGGGCGCCGCACCGAGGATATCCTGTACGCCGACCTCCAGCAGGTGTACAAATGGCTGTCTGCCGAATACGGCGAAAAACGCATCATCCTGTACGGACGCTCACTGGGCAGCGGCCTCGCAGCCCGCGTCGCTTCCTGGAACGATCCGCAGTTACTCATTCTCGACTGCCCGTATTACTCCTTTCTCTACCACATCACGCGCTACGGGTTCATCCTCCCTATCCGCTGGCTGCTGCGCTACCACATCCGCACCGACCGGTTCATCAAAAAAGTGCAGTGCCCGGTTTATATCCTGCATGGCAAAAAGGACCGCCTGATTCCCTACCGCCAAAGCGAGATGCTGAAGGCCCTAGTGCCGGACAATATCACGCTCTATCCCATACCCGAAGCGGGACACAA
>JAKOXM010000498.1 GCA_029781095.1 Bacteroidota bacterium | reverse complement strand
ATCGAGGCGCACGACGGCACCATTCGCTTCGAGACACGGGAAAACGAGGGAACGGACTTTTTTGTGGAAATGCCGATTACGGCGGTGGGGTAGGGGTTTTTATCTCACCACAAAACAATACCCCCCATAGTCACGAAATCTTTGTGCATCAATTCTGTGATAAGCAGGATTGGTAGCCCATTGTAGCATGTGATAGTTATTTTCGGAATCATTTGCCAGATGACTTCCGAATTGAATCGGTATGTTGTCACATACTCCATTAAATTGTAAAGGATTTTCCTCAGTTGATGCTGTAGAGCCTAACCCAAAAGAGAAAAGCCCCTTTTCCTTGACTATAAAAAAGCATTTAAAAGTATAATTTTCTAACGAATAGACTGGAACGAGGCGATAATATGATACACCGGATACTGGTAGATTTGCAGATGAGTCAGATCCAATTAACGTATGAATACTCAAAAAGTCAAGCGTATGAGCGAGCGGCGGGTCAATATCTATTCTTTCGCAACCCGCATTTATCTGGAAATCGAAATTCGGAAAAGAATTTTTTATGTTGCCAATTTCGTCTGTCATGTCTTTACTAAAATTCAATTCTACCCACAAGGTATCACCGACTGCAAAAGTATCCCTCATAGGGTATACTTCGTATGGAATCCGATAGAAAAGACGATCAGGACAACCTTTATTGCAGGATGAGGAGGAAGTGATCCAAAGGCCGGCGGGAATAGATATAATGATGACAATGAATATTTTTTTCATTTTAGAACAGACTTATTTAATGTAAAAATGTGCGTACCGGGCCGGGGGCTACCAGTACGCACACAAGTCATTTTGTTATTTATATTCCATATGCGCTGGCTAATATGGTCCAGGCTGCGAGAGGAATAATAGGCGGTAACAGTGGCAACAATGCATTCTTTTGCTGTGTAGGCGACAGCATGCTTGAGGTCATGGTAGTGAATATTTGCGCACGTGTATAGGACTTTACAGCATCCGAAACTGAATTGTTTTCGCTTATTCCCAGTGATGGATTGAGGCCGTCGTCGTCGATGATGTCATATTGCCAGCCGAAGGGAATATAGCCTGAAGCAAATCGGGAAAATTCCAATCGTCCTTGCCATGTATTGGCAGCTAAAGCTCCTCCTCCTAAATTTGGTGGATTGCTGTGATTCAATCCATAACTCAAATGCGTAGCCCACATTCCATTCTGCCACCCCCACATCTCAATCACTGCGCAACGCCCCGCACCGGGAGCCGTACCGTCGCCATAGCCCAGGTGATGAATAATATATTCGATGTTATCGAGCCAATAGCTGTTGCTAACTTGGGTAAAGTGCTGGGCATGGGCGAGCTCATGGTACATCAACTCTCGTATATCGTCTGAATTTACCTCGGAAGCATCATTCACGTTGAGTACGATATCCGGTGCAGCGAGGGCAAGCCACGCACCTATACTTATACCAGCCAGAGAACCTATCGGCCCGGTCACGGCGAAAAGCCCTCCGAACAAACCTGACGCATCAGAGGTAAGAATAAAGCTGGCGAGAAATGATTTATCCAACATCGGGGTAGCGCCCGTGTTGCCTGACCCCCATGGCGTGATTAGCACTTTTAAATCGCCGGGGGGATTCGGCAAGTCGTTATCACTGGCATAGAACTGGAATGCATAAATGGTGTTGTTAACGGTAGATGCTACCCAATTGCGGAAGGTTTTATTGCCGATGGAATTCGTCCAGTTGAACTGGATGGCAATATTGTTGAAAAACGGGCCGTTGTATTTGCCTATATAGGCGCGTCTGGGGAATGTATAGTTCCACAAATCCGCCCAACTCTTCATGGTTTTAATATTGCAGGTCGCGCTCTCCCATTTTACCCACACGTGTATTTTTCCATGATATTTTTGGTTGATCTGCCAGCAGCCTGATGCATCCGTGTAGTCTGTTCTGTGGAAAATTATCCCGAAAAGGCGGCTTTTGGAAACGATAATCTTTACTTCCCGGACAGCGTGCCATTGATTGAGCATATTGTCGAATACCTGCACACAACCGGAAGGCTTACGCGTGTGGTCGGGTAAAGGGCAATTGCACGCACCTCCAGTACCGGCACCAGTTCCATCTGGAGAACTGTGATCAAGAACAAATTCAAATTTGCCGTTCACAAGAGGAGGGTCCGGTTCATATTCATCTGGAACTTCAAATTCATTGCCCGTAAGCCTGAAAGCTTCTTCCGCTATGCGGGAGTCTTCAGGGACCAAAGCCAGTTGTTCGAGAATCTCGTACTGGATGCCCGGAAAAGTATAGCCGGCAGGAACTACTGTATACTGCCAAGTATAAGTCGAATCCGTAACGGAGGGATCATGATAGTACTCTCCAATGGAGATGATGTCGTAATCAAGCGGGAAGTCCCACAGTTCAAGTCCTGATTCCAGAAGTATTTTGACATCTTCGGGACTTTGCGGCAGAAAACGGACGTAAAGATAATTCGCGTCAAGCGAAGAAATATCGGGTCCGTAAAGATTGTTATAGGCTTGCTGAATATTTTCCACAGCATAAGGATTATTCCTTTTTTGCCCTATAGCGGTTGTTTCTTCGCCATCTCGGTCATGAGTTACCCAATTCCCCCCCCCCATGATCTATACTTTCAGTAGAAGTATTGCCAATTTCTTCGGACTGGAAATCTTTTTTACACGAATTAATTGCTATCAAGCCAAAGACTACAATCAAAGCGGAAACTTTTGTAATAGGTTTCAAAATGTGAAGTTTTTGCAGGTGAATGAAGCTGGTGAATTTATGTCATCGATGATATCGACTAAACTGACACCATATCCTGCATATTTTCAATGCATTCAAATTTTAACACATTAAATATTCTAACACTATAATTGCTGTGCATCACAGGCCAAATGCCAATCCAAGGGAAAAATTGCCGTGTAATTCTATGCGGCCCTAATTCCTGTTTTTTTATCCGCGCGCCCCCGCTTTTTCCCCGCATACGCCAGCGCCGCTTCCCGAACCCTGGCCCCTTCTTCATACGCCTTCACCCGTGTTTCAAGCCGCTGCCTGTTGCAGGGGCCGTTGCCTTTCACGACGTTCCAGAATTCTTCCCAGTCGATGGGGCCGAAGTCGTAATGGCCGCGTTCTTCGTTCCATTTCAGGTCGGGATCGGGCACGGTGAGGCCCAGCACTTTCACCTGTTCGGCGATCATATCCACGAAGCGCTGGCGGAGTTCGTCGTTGCTAAAGCGCTTTATCTTCCACTTCATACTCTGCGCGCTGTGCGTAGAGTCGTTGTCCGAAGGGCCGAACATCATTACTGCCGGCCAGTACCAGCGATTGATGGCATCCTGCGCCATGGCGTGTTGCTCCGGGGAGCCTTTCGCCAGGGTGAGCAATATTTCAAAGCCCTGCCGCTGGTGAAAGCTCTCCTCCTTGCAGACGCGCACCATGGCACGTGCATAAGGTCCGTACGAGCAGCGGCAGATGGGTATCTGGTTGAGAATGGCGGCGCCGTCGACCAGCCACCCGATCGCGCCGATATCGGCCCAACTGATGGTGGGATAATTGAAAATCGAGGAATATTTGGCTTTTCCGCTGTGGAGTTCGTTGATCATTTCGTCGCGGCTGACACCAAGGGTTTCGGCGGCGGCGTAGAGATAGAGCCCGTGGCCCGCTTCGTCCTGTACCTTCGCCAGCAGAATGGCCTTGCGTTTGAGCGAAGGCGCGCGCGATATCCAGTTGCCTTCGGGGAGCATACCGACGATCTCCGAATGTGCGTGCTGCCCGATCTGACGGATCAGGGTTTTGCGATAGGCATCGGGCATCCAGTCTTTCGGCTCGATGCGAATGTCGGCGTCGACTTTTTGCTGAAACTGTTCTTCAAGCGAGTGCGTGCGAGATTCCATAATATTCATATTTATCTGGCGGGCTTTCGGGGCAAAGGTAGCGATCAGTTGCCAACCCCGAATACCTTTTTGGAAAACGCTTCACCGGCGATGCGGTTCGCCTCCGGTACAAATATTTTTGCGGCGAGGCCACAAAACCGGACACTCCGACGTTTTGCAGTTCGTTATGCAGCTCTTGTATTCAATTTCAGATAATTACTTACCTTTGCGGGCTATGAGAAAAACCCTTTCCTGGCTGGCGTTTTCCAGCCTTATTTTTTTGATAAGCGCCTGTAAGAGCAATTTCGAGCAAGTCCGCACGAGCGGTGACCCGGATATCATCTTGAAAAAGGCTTTTGAGTACTATGAAAAGGAGGAATACCTCCGGGCCCAAACGCTTTTTGAACTTGTTCTCAATAATATTGTTGGACGTCCGGAAGCAGAAAAGGCCAATTACTATTATTCCTACACGCACTACCACCTCAAGCAGTATTTGCTTGCGGCGTATTATTTCAAGAACTTTTCGAATACCTATCTTAACTCAACCTTTCGCGAAGAAGCGGCGTTCATGTCGGCGTACTCCAACTACCAGTTGTCGCCCTCGTTTCGCCTCGACCAGACGAACACGCAGAAGGCCATCGAGGAGTTTCAGTTATTCGTGAATCTTTTCCCGAAAAGCGAACGCGTGGCGGAATGCAACAACCTTATCGATGAGCTGCGCCGCAAACAGGAAGAAAAAGCATTTGCCGAAGGAGAATTATATTACGACCTCAAACAATACCAGTCCGCAGTTATTTCGTTTGACAACCTGCTGCGCGACTACCCGGAAAGCCCCGACGTCGAACGCGTGCGATACCTGATCGCCAAGGCAAACTTCCTGCTGAGCGAAAACAGCATCGTGGAAAAGAAACTGGATCGTTACAGCGAAACCATGGTGCGCTGCGACGATTTTCTGGAAAAATATGCCGACGGCAAATACGCCAAAGAGATTCGGGAAATTCGGAAAAAAGCAGAACAGGCGCGCAAGAATGTTCGTAAACGCTTGAAAAGCACTTAATTACGGTAGACGGCAGAGACGAGAAACGGCGGATGATAAAGTTCCGCCAAATCGATCTGCCGCCCGGCATCAACCAATAACAGTCAATTTTCAACAATAGAAATGAGCGACATTAAAAGTAAAGCCCAGGGCCTTGATCCCAATGTACAACCCCGTGATGTACTCGAACTGGTTGAAAAAACCGGTAATATCTACGAGAGCATCGCTATTATCAGCAAGCGCGCCCGTCAGATATCCAGCGATCTGAAATGGGAGATACAGCGCAAACTGGAAGAGTTTGCCGTCAACACCGACACCATTGAAGAGGTGCAGGAAAACAAGGAACAAATCGAAATTTCCAAGTTTTACGAGCGCCTGCCCAATACGCCCATCATTGCCGCTCACGAGTTCCTGAACGGCGAGGTGCAATGGCGTTTTGCGGAAGAAAAAGAGTAATTCCCTTCGGAGAGGCTTTCTCCGCTGTTTTCTTCAGGGTCTATGAAAATCATCCTCGGTATCTGCGGCTCCATTGCAGCATACAAGGCTGCTCACCTTACCCGGTTATGGGTTAAAAAGGGGGCGGAAGTGCAGGTATTGATGACCGGGTCGGCTGCTTCCTTTATTGCGCCGCTTACCCTTTCAACGCTTTCCAAGCGCCCTGTTTTTTCCGACGTCAGTTCGGAAACCGGCTGGAATAACCACGTCGAACTCGGTCTCTGGGCCGATGCGATCGTCATCGCCCCGGCGAGCGCCAACACGCTTGCCAAGTTAGCCAACGGTCTGTGCGACAATATCTTAAGCGCAGTCTACCTCTCTGCCCGATGCCCCGTTTTTGTAGCGCCCGCCATGGATGTCGATATGTGGCACCACCCGGCCACCCAGGATAATATCCGAAGTCTGGAGCGCCGCGGCGTGCGGGTGATTCCCGTCGGACACGGCGAACTGGCCAGCGGTCTCGTTGGCGAGGGCCGCATGGCAGAGCCGGAAGATATCGTCGGTTTTGTAGAAAAATCGCTGTCGGGGGAAGACTCCAAAGCCGGGACCGGGCAATTGAAAGGCAAAAAAGCCCTCGTCACCGCAGGTCCTACCTTCGAGCCGCTTGACCCTGTGCGATTTATCGGCAATCATTCTTCCGGCAAAATGGGCATCGCACTGGCCGAAGAACTGGCCTCGGCCGGTGCAGAGGTGACTCTGGTGCTGGGACCTACGGATTTCCGACCGAAAAATCCCGCCATTCGGGTGTTGCCGGTCATGTCGGCGCAACAAATGTATGAGGCATGTGCCGGGGTCTTTCCCGCAACCGATATCGCCGTATTGGCCGCAGCGGTGGCCGATTATCGCCCCAGGGTGTTTTCAGAAACCAAAATCAAAAAGAAAGAAGGCGAAATGTCGCTCGAACTGGAAAAAACGGTGGATATCGCCGCTACGCTCGGCAAGGGAAAGCGTTCTGACCAGGTATTTGTTGGTTTTGCGCTGGAAACGAACGACGAGTTAAACAATGCCCGTTTGAAACTGGAAAAGAAAAATTTCGACTTTATCGTACTCAATTCCCTGCAGGATCCCGGCGCTGGTTTTGGCCACGACACCAACAAGATCGCCATTTTACACCGGGATGGCACGCGGACGGATTATCCCCTGAAATCAAAACACGAGGTAGCCAAAGATATTATTGGAGAAATTGTCCGTTTAGCCAACCCGAATGCGGTTTGATGCGTCATTGTCGTCATTAGGATCATTACCATAATTTTTCATCCGGATTGTTATGTTGAAGAAAGTATTTCCCGTGCTCCTGTTTATTGCCTGTGCATCGGTGCTTGCCGCGCAAGGCGAATTGAACGCTACTGTACGGGTCAGCACACCCCAATTGCAGAAAAACGACCGTAAAGTGTTCGACCAGCTGGAGACCGCTTTGCGCGATTTTCTGAACAACACGAAGTGGACGCAGGACGCGTACGAGCCTGAGGAGCGGATCAAGTGCAATTTTATCCTGACGATTTCGGAGGAGCAGGACAACAATGTATTTAAAGCGGAGCTGGCCGTTCAGGCCACCCGCCCGGTGTATGGCAGCGGTTATGAAACGGCCTTGATCTCTCACCTCGACAAGGATGTTCTGTTTACGTATGAACAAAGCCAGCCGATCGAATTCCTGGTCGATGCTACTGATAATCAGAATCTTCCGGCGCTGATGGCATTTTATGCCTATATTATTCTCGGGCTGGACTACGATTCTTTTTCCCTTTATGGCGGCGACCCCTATCTGCTGACGGCCCAGCAAATTGTAACAAACATCCAGAACTCTTCCACCAACAATACGCCCGGCTGGCGGACCGCCGACGGTGGTAAAAACCGCAACCGGTACTGGATGATTGAAAACCTGCTCAACCCGCGCGTGAAGCCATACCGCGCAGCGATGTATAATTATTATCGCAAAGGGCTGGATATGTTCACCACCGACATGGACAAGGCAAAGGCCGTTGTGCTTCAATCACTGGAAGAAGTCGACAAGGTCAACACCGCTTATTTCAATTCCATGATTATTCAGATGTTTGCCAATGCAAAGAAGGACGAACTCGTGGAAATGTGGAAAGTGGCCGGCAGGCCCCAGAAAGAGCGCGTGATCCAGATCATGACAAAAATCGATCCGGCCAACAGCCAGCGTTATCGCGAGATCGGATCCTGAAGACATAAATCGATCGGATGTTGAAGAAATGGAGCGGTTCAAATGCACTTTTGCCCGCTTTTTTAAGTATTTCAGCCGATTCGGCCTTTTTACAACGGCGGCTTCCGTAGTTTTGCCCAAACTTCGGAAGCCGTTATTTGTTTTTATGCTTATTCATCACCCTAACCCATAGAATGGATAGTTTAGTAACCGTAAGCCAGTTTCTCCTGAGTCTCTCTATTTTGATCGTGCTCCACGAAATGGGGCATTTTCTTCCCGCCAAGTGGTTCAAGACACGTGTTGAGAAATTTTATTTGTTTTTTGATTTTGCACCTTTTAACTCGCTCTGGAAGATTAAAAAAGGCGAGACTGAATATGGTATCGGCTGGCTGCCCCTCGGCGGTTATGTGAAAATCGCCGGTATGGTGGATGAGAGCATGGATACCGAAGCGCTTAAATTGCCTCCGCAACCCTGGGAATTTCGCTCCAAACCCGCATGGCAACGCCTGATTATTATGATCGGCGGCGTCACGGTCAATTTTTTACTCGGCTTTTTCATATTCGGCATGATGCTGTGGCACTTCGGCAAGGCTTACGTACCTACTTCCGAACTGAAATACGGCCTTGCAATGGACTCGGTGCTGATCCGCCAGGGGTTCCGGAATGGCGACAATATCGTTAAACTCGGCAATCAACCCTTCGACCGCCTCGATCCGGCGGCATTCATAGAGGCATTGGTGCTCAACGATGTGCACCAGGTAACGGTTATCCGCGACGGACAGGAACAGGTAATCGACCTGCCCGCCGACATCGCCAAGCAGATTACCGGACAACACGTTCCGAAATCGTTGCTCATGTCGCCCCGAATCCCGTTTGAAATAGCGGAAGTCGTTCCGGGAACACCGGCGGACGGAGCAAAAATCAAACCCGGCGACCATATCATTTCATTTAACGGGGCACCCGTGCCGTTTTTTGATGAATTCAGCCTTGCCGCACAGAAAAACAAGGGGAAGCCCATCACACTCGGAATCCTGCGCGGCGCCGATACCCTGCAGATGAACCTGACATTGACCGAAGAAGGCACCATTGGCGTGCGTACCAAACTGGAGGGCTATTTCAAGGAAGAACGCGAAAAATATTCCCTTGCGCAGGCCCTGCCCGCGGGCGTACACATGGGAATCGATTTTCTGAATAACCAGATCAAGGCTTTCGGGCAAATGTTCAAAGGCAAGATCGCGGTAAAAGACAACCTCGGAAGCCTGATCAGTATCGGAAAAATGTACGGTACAGAGTGGGATTGGGAGCGCTTTTGGGGCATGACCGCCAATCTGAGCATTATCCTGGCCTTTATGAACCTGTTGCCGATACCGGCACTCGACGGCGGCTACGTTGTATTCCTGCTTTGGGAAGTCGTGACACGCCGCAAGGTCAGCGACAATTTTATGGAGAAAGCCGTCACAGTCGGCTTCTTCCTGCTGCTCGGCCTGATGGTATTTGCCCTCGGCAACGACATCTGGCGCCACTGGATACAGAAACTTTTTTAACACGGCAGACGGCGGACGGGGTCAAAACCGTTCGCCGTCCACCGTCCACTGCCCAAAATGAATTTCTTCGAGTTTTACGGGCTGCCCGTAGCCTTCAAGGTTGACGCGTCGGCTTTGCGCAGCGCATTTTTGCAGAACAGCAAAAAATACCATCCCGACTTCCATACCCTGGCCGGCGACGCCGAACAGGCGGAAATGCTCGAACGTTCCACATTGAACAACGAGGCATACAAAACGCTTGCGGATGAAGATCGGCGGATGCGGTATGTGCTGGAAATCAATGGCTTGCTTGGCTCCGGGGAAACAAATGCCCCGCTGCCGCAGGAATTTTTAATGGAGATGATGGACATCAACGAATCGCTGATGGAACTGGAGTTTGACTTTGATCCGGACAAATATGCCGCCGCGCTTCAGTCCGTCGAAGGCTTGCAACTGGCCCTCGACCGCGATATCCGTCCCGTTCTGAATAGCTGGACGGAAGCGGATGGCGCGCAAGCATTGCCGGCAGTGAAAGACTATTTTTTGAAAAAAAGGTATTTGTTGCGCATTCGTGAAAATCTCTATAGATTTGCGCGGCGGTGATCGAATTGCGGTAATTGCAATAGTCATCATCAGTTAATAAAGTCAAAAATGCGGGAATGGCGGAATGGTAGACGCGCTGGTCTCAAACACCTGTGACTTCACGGTCGTGCGAGTTCGAGTCTCGCTTCCCGCACCCACAAGCGCTTCGGAAAACCGGGGCGCTTTTTTATTACCCTGGCCAATGCCTTTAGTTATCACGCAAGACGGTTCGCACTCGATTTTATCCGAGCGATACGGCGTTACCTATCATTCCCGATTCGGGGCTATCACAGAATCGGCGCATGTCTTTATTGCGGCGGGATTGCGCTATAAAGCCGTCGTGCAACGCGAGATAAGCATTCTTGAAACGGGATTCGGAACCGGGCTCAATGCCTTTATGACCTGGCTGGAGGCAGAGCGTCGCAACCTGATTATTCGATACACGGGCCTGGAGACATTTCCGGTATCCGTGGAGGAGGCGACGGCGCTCAATTACCCTGCCGGCCTTGGTTGCCCTGAGCGGGAAAGTGATTTTCTGGCCCTGCATACGAGCGAATGGGATAAATCGCACCTGTTTTCAGAGCATTTTACGTTTGAGAAAAAGCGCGTACGGATTCAGGATTTTGTAGAGCCGGAGTCCGTCGACCTGATTTATTTCGATGCTTTTGCCCCGCAGGCACAGCCGGAGATCTGGACGGAAGAGGTCTTTGCCAGGATGTACCGGTCCCTGAAACCGGATGGCGTGCTGGTGACCTATTGTGCGCAGGGGCATTTCAAAAGAACCCTGAAAAAAACGGGCTTTCTCGTCGAGCGTTTGCAGGGCCCGCCCGGGAAACGCGAAATGACGCGGGCATTGAAATGATATATGCCCACTGCCGCCTCCTGTATTGCGATTTTAATACGACGTTCTGCACTTTCAAAGGTAGCGTCTGCTCAGTGAAATGCTCATTTCAAACGATTGGGAAGCGTATACCGGCCGGGGAACGTTACTTTTACGCCGCCGTTTATTCGGGGATTCGCAAAACACAGGATGTCTTTTTTGCCTTTTGATCAAGAAATTAGCAAGCGGGAAATGTGCCCGTTCAACAGCCTATGAAAAATTACTTTGTACTTGTGGCCTGCATGTTGTGTGTATTTGAGGCAAGCGCTCAAAAATTTCGGGAACACCCGGAACACGTGGAAGAGGCCGTGCGAAATACCGGAAGTGCCATTCTGGGAAATCTCCTGTTCGGCGTGCATCTGCCGGGGGGGGATATGGCGGACCGTTTTGAAGCGGACGGCGATTTTGGAGGCGCCGTGGAATACCTGACGGCCAACAACTTCATTTTCGGCGTTGAAGGCCATTACTTTTTCGGGCCCAAAGTAAAGGAAGACCCATTGGCAATCCTGCGTACGCCCGAGGGCGATATCATTGGAAACGACCGCCTCGTAGCCTCGGTCGTATTGCGCGAACGCGGCTGGTACGGCGGCGCGAAGGTCGGCAAACTGTTCGCGTTCAACGGCAAGCGCTCGGGCATTCGCCTGACACTCGGAGCGGGTATGATGCGACACAGGATACGTCTACAGGATGATAATAACAGCGTCACACAGATAACGGGCGACTATGCAAAAGGCTATGACCGGCTCACCGGCGGCCTGGCGCTGAATCAATTTTTAGGCTGGCAACACCTTTCCGCCAACCGCAGGTCCAACTGGATGGCCGGATTTGAATTCATCGAAGGTTTTACAAAATCACTGCGGGACTGGGATTTTACGGAACGCCGGAAACTCGACGGCAATCGCCTTGACCTGCGCCTCGGTATCCGGGTCGCCTGGACCCTGCCTTTCTACCAGGGCAAGGCGGACGAGATTTTTTATTAAACGGGTATTTGATTTTCAGGCCTGCAAAATTTACAGGATTCACTTCTCTTGGGGCTATCTGTGCTGTACGAACTTGCCATCCGCCTTTTTACGCTGGTCATCCGATCGGCTTCATTTTTCAAGGTCAAAGCCCGGGCCTGGGTGGATGGTCGCGCCAGATGGCGCTCGCGCTATCGCGCTGATTTTCAACCGGCCGGAAAGGTTTTGTGGGTGCATGTCGCATCGCTGGGCGAATTCGAGCAGGGACGCCCGGTGATCGAAGCGTTCAGGAATCAATTTCCCGACTGGCAGGTCGTACTTTCCTTTTTCTCCCCTTCCGGCTACGAGGTTCGCAAAAACTACCCCTTTGCCGATTTTGTCTGTTACCTGCCCGCAGATACGCGCCGGAACGCCGCAGATTTCCTCGATATCATAAAGCCGGACGCGGCAATATTTGTGAAATACGAGTTTTGGGCCAACTATCTCTTCGAACTGAAAAAGCGCAATGTGCCCGTCGTGCTGGTGTCTGCCCTGTTCCGCGATGCCCAGCCGTTTTTTCGGTGGTACGGACCTTTGTGGCGCCGCATGCTGGGCTGTTTTACCCGTTTTTTTGTGCAGGACAGGCACTCCGCCGAATTGCTGCAAAGTATTGATTTCCAAAACGTAACAATTGCCGGCGACACCCGTGTGGACCGGGTTCTTGCGATTGCCGAAAATGCGCCCGGGAATGAAATCGCAGCGGCATTCGCCGATTCCGTTCACCGTAAGGAGGAGAACCCGGGGCATCCCTTTCCCGATTCAGGTGTTTTCATCGCCGGCAGCACCTGGCAGCCGGATGAGGAAATAATCATGCCTGCGCTTGCCGGCCTGACAACCCGCGCCGGCAGTGCCTGGAAACTCATCATTGCACCGCACGACCCTTCCGAGGCAAATGTAGCGCGCATCTGCCGGGCTGCCGGGCCTGGCGTCGTCCGGTATTCCCAAGCCACACCTGCCGCCGCGCGGGAGGCGCGTACGCTCGTGATCGACAATGTCGGGCTGCTCAACACCCTGTACCGCTACGGAACAGTCGCGTATATCGGCGGCGGTTTTGGCAAGGGGATTCATAACACGCTGGAACCGGCGGCTTTTGGGTTGCCGGTCATATTCGGACCGAAATATCAAAAATTTGAAGAAGCGCGGCAGTTTGTCGCGCGGGGAGGCGCTTTTCCGGTGCAGCGCGCAGCGGATCTGGTAACGGTACTCGAAAAATTGCGCGACCCGGGCTCTTACGACGCTGCTTCCGGGGCAGTGCGGGGCTATCTGGAGGAGAGCAGGGGGGCAACAGAGCAGATTTTGTCTTTTTTCGTGCAAATTATGCTCAAAAACCCTTAAAAAGTTGCGTGGCGGCTTCCTACCTTAGCGCTCCCAAAATCCGGCCCCTCCTCACAGGCCCGCACACTACTCATAACTCACCATTTATTACTTTGAAATGCAAGGTTCTACCATTACAATCCGAAAAGGCAAACTAAAAGTCCCCAATGACCCGATCATACCTTTCATAGAAGGCGACGGTACGGGTGCTGATATTTGGGCTGCCTCGGTGCGCGTATTCGACGCGGCTGTTGAAGCTGCCTATAAAGGCAAAAAAAAGATCGTTTGGAAAGAAGTGCTGGCGGGCGAAAAGGCTTTTAATAAAACCGGCAACTGGCTCCCGCAGGAAACGCTCGACATCATCAACGAATATAAAGTTGCTATCAAAGGTCCATTGACGACACCCGTCGGCGGCGGTATCCGTTCGCTCAATGTGGCATTGCGCCAACAACTTGATCTCTACGCCTGTCTCCGGCCGGTACGCTGGTTCAAGGGTGTTCCGAGCCCCGTGAAAGAACCCGGCCTCGTGGATATGGTGATCTTCCGTGAAAATACGGAAGACATCTACGCAGGCATCGAATACCTGGCCGGCACGGAAGAATGCACTAAAGTGCTGAATTTCCTCCAGAACGAAATGGGCGTCAAAAAGATACGCTTTCCAAAAACATCCTCCATCGGCATCAAACCGGTGTCCCAGGAAGGTACCGAACGCCTCGTGCGCTCGGCGCTCGAATACGCTTTTAAATACAAGCGCAAGTCGCTGACCCTTGTTCACAAGGGCAATATCATGAAATTCACCGAAGGCAAGTTCAAAGACTGGGGTTATGCCCTGGCCGAGCGCGAATACGGCGACCGTGTGTTTACCTGGGCAGAGTACGACCGCATCAAGGATGCCAGGGGAGAAGACGCCGCAAACAAGGCACAAAGCGACGCGCTCGCTTCCGGTAAAATGCTCGTGAAAGACGTCATCGCCGACGCTTTTCTCCAGCAAATTCTTCTGCGCCCGGCGGAATACGACGTAGTAGCCACGCTCAACCTCAACGGGGACTACCTTTCCGACGCCCTGGCAGCCCAGGTCGGCGGTATCGGTATCGCTCCCGGCGCCAACATCAACTACCTGACCGGCCACGCCATCTTTGAAGCCACACACGGCACGGCGCCCAAATACGCAGGAAAAGACATGGTGAACCCCTCGTCGGTCATCCTCTCCGGCGTGATGATGTTCGAGTACATGGGCTGGGACAAAGCAGCCAAACTCATCGTCAAAGGCATCGAGCGCTCGATCCGGAAAAAACGCGTGACATACGATTTCGAACGCCTGATGAAAGGCGCCACAAAGTTGAAATGTTCGGAATTCGGTACGGAGATTATCGCAAATATGTAATTCTGAAGAAGGTTTGTTTCCCGCAGATTTCGCGGATAGCGCAGATTTGATTTGAGTAATCCTGAGAAATAATCTGCGTCATCCGCGAAATCTGCGGGAAACCCTGTCAACTCCGGAACCAGTCTAAAATGCTGATTTTAAAATAAATAATTATGGCGTTCAAGATCGTAGTAAACTTCGATGCATGCGAATCCAACGGTATTTGCATGGACCTCGCGCCCGAAGTATTCGAAGTGCGCGACGACGGGTTTCTGTACATCCTGCAGGAATATCCCTCTGCCGAACAAATGCCAAAGGTGGAGGAAGCCGTGCCGCGTTGCCCTACCCAGGCTATTTCTCTTGTAGAAGAATGAATGCCCGCGTATGCTGCCGGATTGCATTGTTTCTTTTCCCGGGTTACCTCGGCGCTCAAACCACACAACCGGTGATTGAGGGCGCCTACTTCCTTCGCGGCGTGATGGAAGTGGCTTCCGCCTATCGCTTCAACGCAGACAGCACTTTTGATTTTTACTTCAGTTACGGTGCCATCGATCGCTACGGTAAAGGTACCTACAACCGTCAGGGCGACAGTCTTATCCTCCACAGTCCGCCGAAGCCAGAGCGCGATTTTATCCTCGAATCGGAAAAAAAGACCGATGATGCACGGGTAATCATTCAGGTAAAAGATCAGAACCCGATGGTGCTGCCCTATGTGCTGTGCCGCCTGCTGACGCCGCAGGACAGCATACTACAGGGCCAAAGCGATCGGGAAGGCTATATCTTTTTTGACAAAACGCCGGTAAAGTCCATTTCAC
>JAKOXM010000456.1 GCA_029781095.1 Bacteroidota bacterium | reverse complement strand
TCGCGTTGAACCCGGACAGATCGAGGAAAAATTCCTCAACGGCCTCGTCAGTTATGTGGACCGCAGCGCCGAGGAAATGCTGGTGGAGCGCCTGTCGCACATCCTGCCGGAAGCGGCTTTTATCACCGAAGAAGAAACCGTGACCCAGGGCGACGCCGAACTGCAATGGATCATCGACCCGCTGGACGGTACCACGAACTTCCTGTACGGCATTCCGCAATTCTCCATCAGCGTGGGGCTGAAATCGGGCGACGACCTCGTGCTGGGCATCGTACACCACGTACCCGCCGACGAGTTGTTTTACGCCTGGAAAGGCGGCGGCGCCTGGTGCAACGGCAAGGCCATACAGGTGAGTCGCCGCGCGGAAATGCGGCAGGCACTCATCAGCACGGGCTTCCCGTATCACAATTTCAGCCGCGCGGACGAGTATTTCACGGTCTTGCGTGAGTTCACGCGCGCGGGCCGCGGCGTGCGGCGCTTCGGCTCCGCCGCGCTTGACCTGGCCTGGGTGGCGGCAGGTCGCTTCGACGTGTTTTTCGAATACGGCCTCAATGCCTGGGATGTGGCCGGCGGCGCCGTGCTCGTGCGCGAAGCGGGCGGCATGGTCAGCGATTTCAGCGGCGGCGGCGATTTTATCGGAAAATACGAAATGCTGGCGTGTAATGCCGGGGTGTATGATGAAACGCTGGAGGTGATAAGAGGGGCGTTTGGCGTGTGATGGTTTGACACGAGGTGAAACCTCGCGCAAGCGGGGATGGCAGGTTCACGAGGTGGAACCTCGCGCAAGCGGGGCGTTTGGCTGGTTCACGAGGTAAAACCTCGCGCAAGCGGGGTGAATTGACCGGGTGACTTGAAGTCACCCGGTCAATTGGCAAATCTAAGATGGTGATATTTGACCCTAGGTCTCTGCCCGACTAAAATACTGATAATCAATGAGAAACCTGTAATTCCCCTGCTTATTAAAATACCACTCCCCTAGTCATTCAACTTCAACACCTTCAAAAACGCTTCCTGCGGCACTTCCACGTTGCCGAACTGCTTCATGCGCTTTTTCCCTTCTTTCTGTTTTTCCAGCAGTTTGCGTTTCCGGCTGATGTCGCCGCCGTAGCACTTGGCGGTCACATCCTTGCGCAGTGCGCTGATGGTCTCGCGCGCAATGACCTTCTGGCCGATGGCGGCCTGGATGGCGATCTGGAATTGCTGGCGGGGCAGGAGTTCCTTGAGTTTTTCGCACATGCGGCGACCCATGTATTCCGCTTTGGAGCGGTGCACAAGCGCGGAGAGGGCATCCACCTGCTCGCCGTTTAGTTTAATGTCGAGTTTTACAAGATCCGTTTCGCGGTAGTCGAGCAGGTGATAATCGAAGGAAGCGTAGCCGCGCGAGATGGATTTCAGTTTGTCGTAAAAATCGAATACAATCTCCGCTAACGGCAGGTGAAAGGTCATTTCGACCCGCGTCGGCGTGAGGTATATCTGTTTTTGCAGGATGCCGCGCTTGTCGAGGCACAGTTTCATGATGTTGCCGATGTAGTCGGGCTTGGTGATGATCTGGGCGTATATGAACGGCTCTTCGGCCGACTGGAGGTGATTGGGGTCGGGCATTTCGTTGGGCTGGTGCACCGTGAAGCGCTTGCCTTTCATGTCCGTGGCGTAGTACGGCACGTTGGGCACCGTAGTGATGATGTCCTGGTCGAATTCGCGGTAAAGGCGTTCCTGTACGATCTCGAGGTGCAACATGCCGAGAAAGCCGCAGCGAAAACCGAAGCCCAGCGCCGTGGAGGTCTCGGGTTCGAAAACCAGCGAGGCATCATTGAGTTGGAGCTTCTCCAGTGAGTCGCGGAGATCTTCAAAGTCGTCGTTGTCGAGGGGATACAAGCCCGCGAACACCATGGGCTTCACTTCTTCAAAACCTTTTACCGGTTCGGTACAGGGCCGGGCCACATGCGTTATGGTGTCACCGACCTTGATCTCGCGGCTGGCTTTGATACCCGTGATGACATAGCCGACGTCGCCTGCGCCGATCACGGCCGTTTCAAATTGCCCCATTCGAAGCACGCCCACTTCTTCCGCCACCACTTCTTTTCCGGTGTTGTAAAATTTGAGTTTGTCGCCTTTTTTCAGACTCCCGTTCATCACGCGCACATAAGCGATCACGCCGCGGTAGGAGTTGAACACCGAATCGAATATCATCGTTTGCAGCGGGGCTTCGGGGTCGCCTTTGGGCGCAGGAATGCGGTCGACTACAGCCGCCAGAATATCGGCCACGCCGATGCCGGTGCGTCCGGAAGCGGAAATGATGTCTTCGCGTTCACAGCCGATCAGATCAATGATCTGGTCCTGCACCTCTTCGATCATCGCGCTTTCCATGTCGATCTTGTTGACGATGGGAATGATCTCGAGATTGTGATCCACAGCGAGGTATAGGTTGCTAATTGTCTGTGCCTGAATGCCTTGCGTGGCATCCACAAGCAGCAAAGCGCCCTCGCAGGCAGCGATGGAGCGGCTCACTTCGTAGGAGAAATCGACGTGGCCGGGCGTATCGATAAGGTTGAAAATATATTCCTGTCCGTCCGCCGGATGCACGTACCGCATCTGAATGGCGTGGCTCTTGATGGTGATGCCGCGCTCGCGTTCGAGGTCCATGTTGTCCAGTGCCTGGTCCTGCATATCCCGCACGCTGATGGTGTGGGTATATTCCAGCAGGCGGTCGGCCAGGGTGCTTTTGCCGTGGTCAATATGCGCTATGATGCAGAAGTTGCGGATATTCTTCATGTTATGATGGTTTCAAGGTTTCAGGGTTACAATAGAGAAGCCCCCAAGCCTGCTAAAGGCGCGGGGCCGTTTTTGGGCGCGCAAAGATAGGTGAAATTGTGTGTTTGAACAGGGAAAGTATAAAATCCGGATGGACCGGTATCCGCTATTGTTCGAATTCGATATTCCGGTAGATCAGTTGCATCGCGAGGTCCACATTGATGGAACGAAAATGGACGCTCCTGTCGACACCTTTCACCATTAATTCTTTCCAGGTGTCGGGCTTTTCCCGAAAAAAGGTAAGCACCTCGGGCGCATCCTGGCGCACGAGGGCATATTCCCTGAAACTGGGGATGGAACGGTATTGCAGGAATTTCTGCTCGCGGTCGTATCGCTCCGTGGAAGGCGACAGCACTTCGATGATCAAAAGCGGATTAATAAGGGCGCTCGCCATTCCTTCCGCCGCAACGGGGGTTTCGGCAACCACCACGGCATCGGGATACAGGTAAAAATTGTATTCGGGTAAGTAAACTTTTTGGTCGCTGCCGAAGATTTCAAAACCTTTTATCAGATCAAGGGCATTCCCCAAATGCTGAATAATGTTTTTACAAATACGGCTGTGAGGAATGGTTCCGCCAGGCATGGGTATAATATTTCCGTTATAAAATTCGTATCGCTCGCCCCTTCGCACCTCCAGTTCAAGGTATTCGTCTACAGTATAAATTTTCTTTGCTGCCGTCGCTGTCATACCAAAGTATTTTACTGCAAACTTAACGGAAATCCGGCGTTTTCCCCATATCAGAACAGATAATTCAGCGTCAGATTGAAACGGTAACCAGGTGCTAAAAGACCCGGAGTATGCACCTTTACAGTGTTGCCGTCGATCTGGGCCGACAGCTGCGAACCGATGACCGGAATACCGCCTACGACCTCCTGAATCTTGTCGCGGAAAGCAACAAGGTCATTGTCGGGGTTGTCGCTGGCGTAGGTAAGCGTGCCGTCCAGCCATTTAAAGTCGATACCCACCACGGTGGCGTCGAGGGTAATAAAATCGCCCAGCCGGACCTGCAGGCCTGCCGAAGCGCCCACGCCGAAACCGCCGATGGCGCCTTTCACGCTCGTGGCAAACTCATTGGTCACCGTGCGTTGCACCGACATGTTATTGTACCGCGCATAAGGCGCAAAGTAAAACCCCTGCGGCGCCTTGTGGCCAAGGTAAAAGCGTTGTTCGAGGATAGCGCCAAAGGAAGTAAAGGTATTTTTGACCACATTGCCGTTGTCGGTGAGGTCGAGGTTGTTGGACAGAAAACCCGGTACCGAAGTGGGCCGGGGCACGGAGACAAACAGCGCAACCGATTTGTTGTCCGAATAAATGTATTCTCCTTTCAGATTGACCTTGCCGCTTGGAAGCAGCAGACTGAAAGGAGCGAGACCGGCACTGAAGCGCTGTTCCGGCGCCTGTTGTTGTTTGGCCGGGTGAAAGCGGTTGTTCTGAGCGGTAAGAGCCGGCAAGAGCGAAAGCGAGAAAAGGAGAGAAGCGATGATCCGTTGCATGGTTTTGCGTTGATGTAAATACCAACAAAAAACGGCGAGGCCCCGAACTGCATTGCAGCCGGGGCGTTAAACGTTCCCTAAGATTTTATGCTAAAAAACACTCAATTGTTAAAAGCATTAAGAATTCAGGATATCTGCGCCATGACGCTTTGAAAATCCAGTATTCCCCAATGCTCCACAAGCCGGTTGTCGCGCAGGCGAAGCATATCGATGACGTTCATGACTACCTTTTTATTGGTGGCCGGTATTCCCATAAATTCGCCGGTGTGTGTTGCGTGAAACGCCTTTCGCGTGGTTACTCTATCACCCTCTGCAACCTGGTCATATATTTCCACACTCAGGTCGGGAAAGGCGGGTTTTAAAAAGTGGTTGAAAAAGTAGAGCACGCCTTCCGGTCCTTTTGGCACGCCGGGCGGAGCGGTTTGATTGATAAAGTCCGGCGCAACCAGTTCATTAAATGCATTTGCATCTCCACCCTGAATAAATTCCTTGTTAAAACGGGCGACAATGGCTTTGTTTTGTTCCTGCGTATTCATTGCAAGTGTTGATTTGGTGAAAAAAGGCTTGTTTGACGATACAAATGTCCGTTGCCGTTTTGTTCAGGTTCCAGATCAATCCTTGTTCATCTGATGCTCAAAAAAAAGGAACATCCCGGAGTTCGGCCTTAACCGGTAGCACGGCGTTTACGCCGTCGGGACAGGGGCCATTTATGGCCCGGTATGCACCGTAACCGGGCCATAAATGGCCCCTGTCCCGACGGCATGAATGCCGTGCTACCCGGAATGGCTCTTGCCTTATAATATTTTGATTGACAATATTTTATGATTGTTTCCACTTAATGGAACAGCCGATTGCCTTGGTCTCTTTTACAGCCACTTCCTTGCCGGCGCGCAATGCCTCGATGGCATTTTCCACGTATTTTTCCTTCACCTGATCGGGCTCTTCAGAGTTGTCGTCGATGGCGCCGATGTACTTTACCACGCGGTTCTGGTCGAGCACAAACACGTGCGGCGTACGCGTCGCGCCGTAGGTTTTGGCAATTTCCTGTGATTCATCGTAGAGATAGGGAAAGCCGTAGTTTTTCTCTTTCGCCCGTTTTTGCATGTTGTCATAACTGTCGGCGGGCTGCACGTCTTTGTCATTGGCGTTGATCGCTACTACCGGGTAGCCGAGCGTCGCGTATTTTTTGTTCAACGCAATGATGCGATCCTCGTACGCCTTCGCATAAGGGCAGGCGTTGCAGGTGAACACGACGATGTATCCCTTTACATCTTTGATGCCCGAGAGAGATACCATTTTACCGTCCACATTTTTCAGGCTGAAATCGCGCGCCGTGTCGCCGACTTTATAGCCGGTGCTTGCCGGCATGAAAGCCGAAGCGACGGCCGCCAATACGAACAATAAGGGGAAGAGTGCTTTTTTCATGATATGGATGTGTTTATGAATGACAAAATGACCATTAAGGGCGGAATCGCTCATCACAAGACTTTTTTACGAGCCGATTCATCAGATGACTTTCGGTCATCAGATGAATAATCGCTTCTTGTAAATTACAAAATAGCGAGGTGACAAACGAGGGAAACACCCATCACAAGGATTTTTACGAGCCGATTCATCAGATGACTTTGAGTCATCTGATGAATAATCGCTTCTTGTAAATTACAAAATAGCAAGGCGATTAAAATCTTCCTCACAACGCCTTTTTCACTGCGGCTTCCAGGTCTTCGTACGTCATCTTCTTTTCAAAAAACTGTACGGAATTCTTTCGTTTTGAAAGTATGAGCGTCGCCGGTATGGCGCCCGACCACGTTGTGTCCACCAGGTTGATGAAATTATTGGGATTCGATTCGTCCATGAACACGACCTCGCTTTTGAGGTTCTTGCGCTGCACGAAAGGTTTCACAACGTTTTCCACATTCCGCTTGAAGTCGGTACTGATGAGTATCACTTTCACTTTCCGGTCTGCATACGCCTGGTTCAGTTTTTCAAAAGAAGGCAATTCTTCCACGCAGGGGCCGCACCAGGTTGCCCAGAAATTCAGGACGTACACCGTATCGTTATCCGCCGATTTCCAGCGGATAATCTGGTCCGCTTTGATAAACGGAATATTTTGGGCCTGAAGAAACGAAGCAGCCAGCAGCGCCGGAAAAAGCAGCAATATTTTCATAATCAGAGGCTAATAACGGCAGAACGCCGAAAGTGTTGGGACCGATTCGACGGAAAACGTGACAAGATTGGCATACTGCAGGAAAACGTGCGTGGACGGCCGGGATAAAACCGGAGCGAAGATCCTGAAACGAGTTACTACCCAACTGTGTTTATCCGATCCCTGTTTTCAACATCTTAACACCCACGATAACCAGCCAGATGAGCCAGAGCGTGCTGCCAATCAGACCGGCCCAATCCCACGCTGGAAAGCCAGGCATCACTGTAGCAAACAATTCGGCTTGCGCTGGTAAGTAAAAAGCGCCGGCAGCATACCCAAACCAGCTCACCCAGGGAGGCAGCAGGCGAATCTGCCTGAATGCGGTTGCCATCATTACCATCCAGGCGATGGTAAACAATTGTCCGATATGCTCGCCCAACAAAACGCCGCCGAATTGGTGAATGGCCAGGAAAACGACCTTGGACGCTTCGCGGGTGGCCGAATCAGCCGAAGCGACGTATGTATTCGCCAGTACAGGCACGACGAACACCCAACGCAGCAAACCAATTATTTGAGCGATACCTGATATCACGCCGAGCGTGGTGGCCCAGCGAACATAACTAACCTTGCCTTCCAGTCGTTGCCCCAGCAATACATAAGCCGCCAACAATGGCAGTCCGAGGATGGCGAATGCCCACCACACCCAGATCAGGCGCGCGCCGCCCTCCCAAAATCGGGTCAGGATGGTACCGGCGTCTTCCCGCAAGATGCCCGGGTAGTCAAAAATGACGGATAAAATCGTGTATGGAACGAATACAGCTATAGCACCGACAATGAATAAAAGTCCGATAATCTTTTCCGTTCTCATAGCGCTTAATTTTTGTCGGATGAAAGGATAAATGCGTACCCGATGCCGGGTGTAGGGTTGAATTTTGGGGCATGCCCGTCGGCGGCAAGCATGGCGGCGCCGATACGAAGATGCAACCCTTTCCAGATCATCCAGCGGAAGCCCAACTCGCTGATCAGGGCATCCTCGTTTTTGTAATCGCGGCTCAAACCGCGCAAATAAGAAGCCGAGACGTAAAAGGAGGATGGGATTGCCTTTTTCCCGACAGGCAGCAGCCAGAGCGTGGCGCCAGAGCGAATAAACGTGGTAGTGATACCCGACTCGAAGTTGGTGGGGTAAAAGCCGGCGTGTATGGAAAGCAGGTGGTAGCGGTATTCCAGACCAATTGAGGGGTTTCGGAAACCGTTGAGGGAAAGTTCCTGTGTGGAACGCAATCCGTTTTGAGCGGATAATGCGGTAGAAATCAGGATAAAAATGTTGAAAATAAGATGCTTCATGCCATCGAGAATTTAATTGTTACAATGATGGCACAAAGGTCTGGCCGGTATTTCCCCGGCTACCGGACAAATGTCTATAAGTAAAAACTACCGGATATTATTCCTGATACGGCTCAAATGGCGTGGTGTGACGCCCAGGATAGAGGCAAGATATTGCAGCGGGATTTGCTGAAGCAGTTGCGGCTCTTCGGTGAGCATTTTCCGGTAGCGTTCTTCGGCCGTCAGGTTGAGCAAATTTAGGCGGCTATCGTCAATACAACCGATCTGCCATTCTAGCAAGCCGATATAAAATTCGCGAAAGGCCGGAATATCGCGGCGAAGCGCGGTTAGTTTATCTTTTGACAGCAGCCAGACGACCCCGTCGGTCATCGCACGTATATTTTCGCGGGCCGGCAATTCTTTAAAAAAACTGACCAGAGAAGCTACAAAACCGCCCTCGCCTGCCACATAGGTCGTTCTTTCATCGCCATCGATGTTGAAAAAATACTGAAATACGCCTTTTTCAACAAAACCCAGATGCCGGCTGATTTTCCCTTCCTGAACGAAATAACAGCCCTTTTGAAAAGTCTTTTTTTCAAATGAATTCAATACAGCGTTCAAATCGGGCTCGCTGAACCCGCAAGCGGTGAAATATGTTGTGAGATTTTCCATCAGCCGTAAAAATGACACTTTTTACCCAATCCTGACCAAGCTTTATCAAAGCCGCGCTATTCTTGCACCGTAATAAAAACCTTTTCATATGCGCCTGATCCTGTTATTCGCTTTTTCCCTTACATCATTTCTCCTGACATCCCAAACGCCAACCGCAAAACCCCAGCTATCGAACACCCCTACGCAAAACCAGAAGCACGAAACCACGAACCCGGAGCCCCCGAAACCTGAAACCCACCTTAAAAATATCCGTCAGCTCACTTTTGGCGGCGACAATGCCGAGGCTTACTGGAGCCCCAACAGCAAATGGCTCACCTTCCAAAGCAACAACAAGGACTGGGGACTGCATTGCGACCAGATTTACGCCATGAAGGTCTCCAAAGCCGCCGGTAAAAAGGACTATCGCCCCCTGCCGATCAGCGGCGGTAAAGGACGCACCACCTGCTCCTATTTCATGCCCGACGGCAAACACATCCTTTTTGCCAGCACAAAAGGCGCCGCCGATACATGCCCCGCCGTACCCGACCTTCGTAAAGGCGGCAAATACCTCTGGCCGGTGTACAACTCATATGACATCTATGTGGCCGACCTGAAAGGCAATATCACAAAACAACTCACCAACACGCCCGGCTACGACGCCGAAGCGGTGCTCAGCCCGAAAGGCGACAGAATCCTGTTCACCAGCGACCGCAGCGGCGACCTGGAACTCTGGACCATGGACCTCGACGGCTCCAATCCCAAACAAATTACCAACGAACTGGGCTACGACGGCGGCGCATTTTTCAGCCCCGACGGCTCGAAAATCGTATTCCGCGCCAGCCGCCCGAAAACGGATGCCGACGTCCAGGAGTACAAGGAATTGCTTAAAAACGGCCTTGTAGCGCCCGTAAGCATGGAAATATTTGTGTGCAATGCCGACGGCTCCAACCTGCACCAGGTAACCCACCTCGGGAAAGCCAACTGGGCTCCTTTCTTCCATCCCTCCGGCAAAAAGATCATCTTCAGCAGCAACCACCACTCCGCACGCGGCTACGATTTCCAGTTGTTTATGATCAACGAAGACGGTACGGGGCTCGAACAAATCACCACCGAGAGTATCTTCAACTCATTCCCGATGTTTTCGCCCGACGGCAAAAAGATTTCATGGAGTTCCAATCGCAACAACGGCGGCGGACACGACACAAACGTCTTTGTGGCGGATTGGGTAGATTGAGAGCAGCAGCGGTGGCAGGCCGGGTTGTGGGTGAAAACGAATTTACCCCCACAATCGGCAAATTCTTCCGTAATTAGCGGCCGACGATGGTGTCCTTTTTCACAAAGGCACAGGTGTTTTCAGATTTTGAGATCAGTTTGTACGTGACCTTTACCCTCCTTCAAAGGGGGAAGGTCACGCACAAACGATCCGGCATTTGAACGCCATCGTCGTAAATCGCCCTTCGATGCAACGCCTTTCTCTGATCGCATTTTATCTTTCAGGCGCGCTCATTGTCGCCACAGGATTATTTTATTATCCCAAATGGCAGCAACCGGATACGGAAGCGACGCTCAGCTGGGATGTTTCCGGCTACTACCTCTACCTGCCCGCGACCTTTATCTACAAAGACATCAGGCAATTGAACTGGTGGGAAGCGGTTGACCAAAAATATCACCCGGGTCCGGGCATGGGCCAGGCATTCCGCCATGCGTCAGGCAATTTTGTGATGAAATACCCGATGGGGCAGGCGCTCCAGTTCCTGCCCTGGTTTGCCGTGGCAAATATGCTGGCCGAACCGCTCGGCTACCCGGCAGACGGATTTTCCAGACCTTACCAGACAGCCATTGGCTGGGGCAGCCTGCTGGTCGCCCTGCTCGGCTTGTGGTTTTTGCGCCGCAACCTGCTATACTACTTCTCCGACCGGACGGTTGCCGTGGTGCTGATTTGTATAGCCTTCGGTACCAACTACCTGGAATACACCGCAATAACAGGGGCGATGACGCACAACTGGCTCTTTACTTTGTATTGCCTGCTGATTTTCAGCACGATACAGTTCTACCGAAAACCGTCGTTTTCATGGGCTGCGGCAATCGGGTTGCTGGTCGGATGGGCAACGCTGACCCGGCCGACAGAGATTATTTCAGTGTTGATCCCTTTACTCTGGGGAATCGGCTCCATGCCGGCGTTGCGCGACAGATTTTTGTTTTTTAAAACCCATTTTCCCAAAATCGCGCTTGCAGCAGTACTCTCGGGAGTCGTTATTTTCATGCAGGCCGCTTACTGGAAATACGCTACCGGTGAATGGATCGTATACAGTTACCAGGAACAGGGGTTCAGCTGGCTCCATCCTCACCTGAGCGATGTGCTTTTCAGCGCGCGCGCCGGATGGCTGGTATATTCGCCTGTCATGATTTTTGCGGTGCTGGGATTGTTTTGGTTACGCAACCCCACCCCCGACCCCTCCCCCGATGGGAGGGGAGACGTCGCGCCAAACGCGACGTTTAATGTCGCGTCTCCCCTACCATCGGGGGAGGGGTCGGGGGCGGGGTTGATCCCCGTCGTCCTGATCTATTGTTTAACAGCACTTTATATTACTTCAGCCTGGGACATCTGGTGGTACGGCGGCAGCCTCGGGCAGCGCGCGATGGTGCAGGCCTATCCCGTGTGGGCATTCGCATTGGGGGCCTTTGCGGACTGGATAACGGGCAGTAAAAAACAATGGATAAAATGGCTGTTTGTGGTACTGGCCGCTCTGTGTATTTATCTCAACCTGTGGTGGACGCATCAGGCGCACCGGGGCGGCCTGTTCGTGGCCGAACAAATGACAAAACGGTACATGCTGAAAGTACTGGGACGTTTCGGGGCAGAGCGTGACTGGCTGAAACTGCTGGACACGAAAGAAGAATTCAAAGGTTCCGAACGGCGGGATGTGCGCGTAGTCTATACCAACGATTTTGAAGCGGACACGACCGGCGCTGTAACGTCGAATGCGCCAATTGCAGGGAGCAAATCATTGATACTGAACGCGGAAAAGCAATTTTCGCCGGCATACATCGCCTATAGCCCGCCGGAGAATCCCGATGCGACGCCAAAATGGGTGCGCGCGACGGTGACCTTCCGCTGCGACCCGAAAGAGTGGGACTTCTGGAGAATGACGCAATTCATCGTCCGATTCAAATCAAACGGCAACATCGTCAAAGAGCGGATGATCCGCCTGCAGCGCCACGTCGACGGCAGCGAAGTAAAAACGGTCTTCTTCGACACCAAACTACCGCCCGGACATTTTGACAATATGGAAGTGCTGTTCTGGAATGCGGACGGAGACAAAACGATCCTGCTGGACGATCTCCGGGTAGAAGTGTTTAACGAACATGACACATAAAGATCTGACCCGCTGTTTCCTTTCCTTCAACCGCTGGGTTGGTGCTACGGCCTTCGGCAACGGCAATATCAATGATACGTACCGTGTCGACATCATCCGGGCCGGCGTTCCGTACAGTTACCTGCTACAGCGGCTGAATCACCACGTATTCCGCGAACCGGACAAGGTGATGCAAAATATCAGTTCCGTTTGCACACATCTCGGCAGCCAGGAATTTCCATACACGGTGGTTGCGCCGCTCGGTACCCCCGACGGGCAGTTGTTGCAACGGGACGAGAAAGGGGATTACTGGCGCATGTTTCCATTTATAGAGAACAGTTTTGCTCCTGAAGGTCTGGCGGACGCAGGGATCGCATACGACGCTGCGCGTGCGTACGGCGCGTTCGCGCGGGCGATGCGCCATTTTCCGGCGGACAAACTGGAAGAAACCATACCCGGGTTCCATGATACCGACCGGCGTTGGGCCGGTTTTCTGGAGATACTGGCGAAAGACCCGGTGGGACGCGCCGCAGGAACGCGCAGGGAAACGGAGGCGATGCTGGCTGCAAAGCCCGTCTTCGACCGGATCAGTGCCTTGAAAAAGAGTGGTGATTTGCCGCTGCGCGTTACGCACAACGACACCAAGGCCGGCAATGTTTTGTTCGATACCGGTACACGTAAAGCACTGGCTGTCATTGATCTGGATACGGTGATGCCTGGTACGATACTTTCCGATTTTGGAGATATGGTGCGCACGTTTGCCCCCGACTGTCAGGAAGACGATCCTGCAAACGTCGCGCTGCGAAGAGACGTGCTGGAAGCACTGAAAGAGGGATTCCTGCAAGAAACCGAAGAATTCCTGAACGCATCGGAAAAGGAAAATCTCATGCTGGGTGCCGCCTGGATCACCGGCGAGCAGGCGCTGCGTTTCCTGACGGACTGGCTGGCGGGAGACGTTTATTACAAAATAAAACATCCCGAGCACAACCTCGTGCGCACCCGCAACCAGCTGGCATTGCTGGAAGCAATCAAAATTGAAATGACAGGCGCGTGAGACAATTGTCCGGAAACCTCCTAATTCTGGCCGGCAGTACCGTGTACTTTCACGGGAGTAGCCACCCGCGCTTCTATTTTCAGCAGGGATGTTTTTAGTCCGTTGCTGTCCAGACCATAACCCACGCCGTCTTCTATCCAGAGCGTTTTAACAAAACCCCGGCGCACACTTTCTTCATGATACAGGTCGATGCAGATCAGGCGACCGTCGTACAGGGCCGTCACGTCGGGTTGCAGGGTGTGTCCAACCACGATATGCGATGCGTCAAGATATTGCAGGATTTTATCCATTTCATCGGCTGATATCTGGTTTTTGGCAGCCGAACGGTACCAGAAAACGCCGAGTTTAGAATCAAAAACAGCTTTGGCGGACGGGTCTCTGAGGTCTTCTTCGGGTTTGTCGATATAACGCCGGCTGATCTGGTTGATCTGGGAGATGGTGAGGCCGGTCGCTATCATTTCGGGGCTGAAGCCGCCATGACAGAATACGTAGTTACCGATTTTTTCCACTGCATTTTTGGAGCGAAGCCAGCGGCCGAGTTCAGTGTGGTCATCATACCAGTATTTGTAATCCTCGCCGATCAGTTCGGCGTTGGCGAAGTATTTCTTGCGAACA
>JAKOXM010000455.1 GCA_029781095.1 Bacteroidota bacterium | reverse complement strand
GATTGCATTTCTTTTTTTCCGCAGCAGCCGTCTCCACACGCATAATACCTGCCCGGGGAGAGGAGGACGAGCAGCGTAAACGAGAGGATTGTGGAAAAAACAAGTTTCAAAAACGAGAAATTTGACCAAATGTAACGCTGGAATTTGAAAACTGTTGCAGCGGAAGCCCGCTGCAACAGTTTTGGCAGGCCGCCTGTTGTCTGGTTTTCATCCGGCTGCGGAGAAAATAGACAAGCGGAGGCGCCTTCATTTATTGCTTTTGAAACTGGATTTCAGGAATGTAGGGAGAGACATTGGTTGAAGCATTGAGCTTGCCGCGCAGTCTCAGACCGGAGTCCCATTGGCTCGAAAGTCCCCAGTCGCCCACAATGGCACTCAGAGGCGCAGTCGGGTTATCCAGACCAAGGGAGGCGATGTTGTTGGCTGAGTCAACCGTCCATTTTCCGGTGAGGGTGCTGCCGTCGGGGCGATGCACGATCCATTGAGCATTGTCATTAAATTCGAACGTATAGCCCGAGAAGACCGGCGTATCCTCCAAATCGTCGCCCGTATCCAGGAAGTAGGTAATGGTCCAGGTGTCCACGGTAGTTTTCAGTGCGTTGTCCGATTTGGAGCATCCGAAAGCCAGCAGAACGAACAAAAGGGCGGGAATAAGCGGTTTTTGCATAGCAAATAAATTAAATGAACGAATGTTGGTGAAAGTATGCATAGGTACAAGGATTATTCCAGTTTTTGCCGGGATTGACCCCTGTAATCTGCGATTTTAACAATTGTCGGCAACAGGCAGTAGTTAATGATGATTTCGTGCAAATCCTGTCAGCCCGGTGCCTCTGATTATGACAGACAGGCTTTCACGAATGCAACAAACAGCGGGTGCGGACTTTCCACGGTACTTTTCAGTTCCGGGTGAAATTGCACACCGACAAACCATTTGTGGTCTTTTAGTTCCATGATCTCTACCAGGCTGGAATCCGGATTGACCCCCGTGGGCGTCATACCCGCCTTTTCGAATTGCGGGAGGTACATGTTGTTGAACTCCCAGCGGTGGCGGTGGCGTTCACTGATCGCAACCTGCCCGTAGGCGTTGTGTGCCCTCGATTTCTTTTTCAACTCGCATGGGTAGGCGCCGAGCCGCATGGTGCCGCCTTTTTTTGTGATACTTTTCTGCTCGCTCATCATGTCGATCACCGGATGTGGCGTATTCGGGTCGACTTCCGTTGAAGCGGCGCCTTCCAGTTTGAGCACGTTGCGTGCAAATTCCACACAGGCGGTCTGCATGCCGAGACAAATACCGAAAAACGGAATATTGTTCTCGCGGGCGAAACGAATGGCGGAAAGTTTGCCCTCGATACCGCGTTCTCCGAAACCGGGCGCTACCAGAATACCGCTGAGCGATGCCAGCGCCTTGCCCACATCCTTGTAACTTCCTTCCAGGTCTTCTGCATGTATGGGTACGACCCTCACCTTGCATTCGTTCATGGCCCCGGCGTGTACGAAGGCTTCATGGATTGATTTGTATGCGTCCTGCAATTCGTTGTATTTTCCGACAAGACCGATCCTGACTTCGTGCAGGGGGTTTTTGAGTTTGCCAAGAAATGTTTTCCAGGAGTTGAGATTGGGTTCTTTTGTGTCGCGCAGGTGAAGTTTTGAAATCACCACTGCATCGAGCCGTTCGCGCAGGAGCAGCAACGGCACGTCGTAGATACTTTCGGCATCGAGCGCTTCGATGACAGAGCCGGTCTCCACGTTGCAGAACTGCGCCAGTTTCCGACGGATATCCGTGCTCAGCGGATGCTCGGTCCGGCATGCGAGGATGTCCGGTTGCACGCCCAGACTGAGCAACTCCTTGACGGAATGCTGCGTCGGCTTGGTTTTTAACTCCTTGGCTGCGTTGAGATAAGGAACCAGGGTGAGATGGATCACGAGACAGTTGTCGCGGCCCAGTTCCCAACGAAGTTGGCGAACGGACTCCACGTAGGGCAGCGATTCGATATCGCCAACCGTGCCGCCAAGTTCCGTGATAACCAGGTCGTAATGACCCGATTGGCCGAGCAGGAGCATCCGGCGTTTGATCTCGTCCGTGATATGCGGGATCACCTGAACCGTTTTTCCAAGGTAATCGCCCGCGCGTTCCTTGTTGATGACTGTCTGGTATACTGCGCCCGTGGTCACGTTGTTCGCACGGGATGTGGGTGTATTGAGAAACCGCTCGTAATGCCCCAGGTCCAGGTCTGTTTCGGCGCCGTCATCCGTAACATAGCACTCGCCGTGTTCATACGGATTGAGCGTGCCGGGGTCGACGTTGATATAAGGATCGAATTTTTGAATGGTTACCGAGAAGCCGCGGGCCTGAAGAAGTTTGGCCAGGGAGGCACAAAGGATACCTTTTCCGAGCGAAGAGGTGACACCGCCCGTAACAAATATGTATTTCGTCATAGTATGCTTGAAACTGTTACGGGACACAAAGGTACGAAAGGGGATTGGGGAATGTGGAATCGGAATTGGGATTTTATACTTTAATCAAAAAGTTTTATTTTTACTCTCGGTTTCGATCTCCCCGATATGGAAGGATTTATCCCAAAACGCTCTTTACAGACCGCATTGCCTGCCCTGGAAACGTTGCCAAAACGTTGAACTTTCTCATCTCTGATTTACAAACACATGAACAGAAAACAATTTTTGCAAAACAGCCTCATCCTGGGCGGGGCAAGCCTTTTGCCACCCAACAGCGCCTTCGCCGCAAATGTGGAGGCCAACGGAATAGACCGCCTTACGGATGAAAACGGCAATTTCATCCAGCAACCGCTGCCGTTCAACAACAATTTTCTCGAGCCATATATGGATGAGGAAACCGTCTATCTTCATTATACTTTTCATCATGGAAATGCAGTAAAGGCGGCTAACAAATACTTGCAGCAAATCCGGAAATCAATGGATGATAACAGTCTGGAACTGGTTGATTATCAGACGAAAAAGTTGTCTCTTCAGTTTTCCAGCCATATCCTGCACTCGATTTTCTGGACAAATTTGGGCAATAAAAAAACGGAACCGACCGGAGAACTGCTTCGCCGTATCGACCGGAGTTTCGGTTCCTATGACCACCTGAAAAACCTGCTTGCACAAATCGCCAAATCGGTGGACGGCAACGGTTGGGGTATACTCGGCTACCAGCCATATGCAGATGCGCTCATGGTACTGCAATGTGAAAACCACGAAAAACTTACCCAATGGGGCGTGGTGCCGCTGCTTGTCATTGACGTATGGGAGCACGCCTATTATCTCAAGTACAAGAACAAACGCGCCGATTTTGTGGATGCGCTGTTCAATATCATCAATTGGGACAACGCGGCAGAACGCCTCGATACAGCTTTGCGCCTGACAAGATAGTAATTGCCAGTCGCGCAACATCCTTCCCCAAACATTGTTTCACCGCCATGCAAACCGTCCTTTTTCAGGATATGGGCCGGGCAGACTACCGTAAAGCCTGGGATTATCAGACCGCGCTTCACCGGAACCTGGTCGATAACAAGTTGAATAACAAGGGCCTGGATCCCGGCACATACCCGCAGGAGCATCGCCTGCTATTTGTAGAGCACGCGCCTGTTTATACGCTTGGCAAAAGCGGCTCGCTTGACAACCTGTTATTGACGGAGACGGAATTGCAGGAACGCGACATTCAGTATTTTCCGGTTAACCGGGGAGGCGACATCACTTTTCACGGTCCGGGGCAGATCGTGGGATATCCCGTGCTCGATCTCGAATGTTTTTTCACCGATGTGCACAAATATGTCCGCAGCCTGGAAGAGGTCGTTATCAGGACGCTTGCCGAGTATGGCCTCGATGCGTTCCGGATTAAAGATTATACGGGCGTATGGCTGACAGGCGACGGCCAGCCTGCCGCCTTCCGGAAAATATGCGCCATAGGCGTCCATATGAGCCGCTGGGTTACCCTGCACGGATGGGCTTTTAACGTAAACACCCCGCTCGAATACTTTGATTATATCGTACCTTGTGGCATTAGCGATGAGGATAAGTCAGTTACCTCCATGGAGCGCGAGCTGGGGCGCCGGATAGACGAACAAGAAGTAAAAAACAAGTTAAAACGACACTTTGCATCGGTATTTCAATGCGAAGTAATCGATTGACCTTAAGACAGGACGACGTTATTATTCCGCCTGCCGTGAATGAAACGCGATGGTATTTCGGAATCCTGCTTATTTTCAAATTAGGAGCAATGAAAAAAGACATTCCTATCCTGAAAGTGGAAGACCTGGCGATCGCCATCGGTCCGCGGTCCGAAGATGAGGAGTACCACGAAGAATTTTGGGATACTTATTTGCTGAATCTGAAAGAGGAGCCGATCCGTTCGGTGCTGGTCAATTCCCGCGGCTACGGTGAAATAGACGGGGAACAACGCCAAACGACCA
>JAKOXM010000452.1 GCA_029781095.1 Bacteroidota bacterium | reverse complement strand
TTTACCATCATGGGCGGCTATACCCTGTCCGGAAGGAACGCGGGCCAATCCGTTTTCGGCAATATCGGAATAAACTATCAGTTCCCGGTCTGGGGCAAACAATGACCCGTGCATCGACACCCGCAGCGGTTCCCGGCTTGTAAGAGCTGACATCTTTTGAGGCACGAAAAAGGCGTCAGCTCGAATCATTTTGGAGATGTCGCCTGCTCCTGCGTCGCAGAGAACACCTTAAAACCGGACATATTCCTGTAAACCGGGACTCCCGGCAACACTCACCATCATAAAATGAAAAAATGAATATCAGAATAATAGCCCTTGCATGCATCGTGATTGCCATCGCATCGTGCAAGAAAGATATTTTGCCCGCCCCTGATTTTGACGCGTTCGCCTACTCCGTCGAAGACGCGGACGGGGGCAACTGGAAAACCGTTTACCTCCAGTCTGCTACACAGATTCCCGTAGTTGCGCCTGCCGATCCCGGCTCGGCGGAATATCTGGCAGAACTGGCGTCCCTCAAATCGCTCAGCGCCAATCCTACTGCCGAACAGATGGATGCGATCAGCCGCTGGTCGACCAACGGCATTATCCGGTGGAACGAGATCGCGCGGGGGCTGGTAGCCAAATACTTTATTTTCCCAAAACCCAATGCCGACGGAACTTACCCGCTTCCAAGCGGCGCCAAGCCCGACCAGTACCCCTTATTCCCCATGTCTACACCGCCGTATGCCGTCCGTGCGTACGCATACCTGAGCGCCGGAAGTTTCGACGCCCTGATCGCCGCCTGGCACTACAAATACCAGTACGACCGGAAGGCGCCATCCACCTACGACGCTTCCATTGCGACGCATCTGCCGGTTCAGAACATACCGGCCTATCCATCCGAAGACGCTGTGCTTGCAGGATTTTCGCGGACCCTCCTGACTTTTATGTTTCCAAATGAAGCCGCGTATCTTACCAAACAGGCGGAAGACCAAAAAAACAGCCGGATGTGGGCGGGGGTGAACGTTGCGAGCGATCTCGCGGCAGGCGACTCTTTGGGCCGCGCAATCGCCAATATTTTCATCGGCCGCGCCAAAGGCGACGGCATGGGCGCGGTACTCGGAAATCCGACTGTCTGGGATTCGATCACGGCTGCCCAAACGGCCACCGGCAACCCGATCTGGAAAAGCATGGAAATCCCCGCGCGCCCTATGCTGGCGCCCAATTTCGGACACGTCAAACCCTGGACGATCACTTCCAGTGATGTATATAACACGTACCGTCTCGCTCCGCCGCCGGCAGTGGGTACAGCGGATTATCAAAAAGCACTGGACGAAGTGCTTCACTATAGCAAATCCGCTTCAAAAGCGGAAAAAGACATTGCATTCCGCTGGGACGACGGCACCAGCACCTACACCCCGCCCGGTCACTGGAACTATATCGCGGAATCCTATATTCACGACGCACACCTGAGTCCCCTGCGCGCAGCCCGGGTGTTTACGTACCTCAACATGGCGATGGAAGATGCCGGTATCTGTATCTGGGACAGCAAATATTTCTATTTCTTCCCGCGGCCGACCAATATCAACCCCGACATCAAGACCATTCTGCCCATACCCAATTTCCCGTCGTACCCTTCCGGACACAGCGGGTTCTCGGCGGCGGCGGCGACGGTTTTAGGCCACTTTTTTCCTGCCTCGGCCGGGTATTTCAGCGAACAGGCCCGCGAAGCCGCGCTTTCCCGGCTGTACGGCTGCATACATTACCGCTTTGATTGCGAGGACGGACTCACGCTTGGGCAAAATGTAGCGCAAAATGCGATCAACCTCGCCAAAGCGGATGGCGGAGAATAAAGTAAATCAGTGAAAAGAGGATTCTTCCTGTTTCAAAACCGGCAGCTCCGGATCGCTCTGACATTCGAAAAACACCCGGTACGGGCAACTGCGGCAGATGTCGCGGTCCAGTTTTTCATAGATGTAGGCCAGCGCCTCGGTTTTGGACAGGAAGAAGTTTTCCTGCCCGATTTTGTCCATAAAACCACCGCTTTCCATCACATCCTGCGCAACGGTTTTCAGGCGGACGATGTAGAGCCCTCCGCCTTTTTTCCGCCATAGGGCCGCTTCCCGCGCCAGCCATTCGGCGCCGTCGAGGTCTACGTGGTTGACGCCGTTGGCCAGGATGAGGAGGTGTTTTTCCGGTTCTTTCCGCATATCGCGGAGTATCGTCGCCACGTGGTCGATTGCGCCGAAATACAAATTGCCGTCAATGCGGATGATTTTCAACTGTGGGCATTGCGGCACCTCCTTGCGGATGATGTTGACAAAATGATTGTTTTCGTCGGGCGCCATGACGGCGATATTGGGTGCGGAGGTGCGCCGCAGGAAAAAAAAGAGCGATAAGAGTATGCCGACAAAAACGGCGAATTCCAGCTCGGCAAACAAGGTGGTGAAGAAGGTGACGCCCAGGATCAGTTTGTCCTGCTTGC
>JAKOXM010000444.1 GCA_029781095.1 Bacteroidota bacterium | reverse complement strand
AGTATTTTCACCAAATTAAAGATCGTGCGCGTGCGCGGGAAATCCAGCGCCAGGGAGTACCCTCGTATCGGGAACGAATGCACCGCTTCAGCCGGCCGTTCGCCGTGGCGTTTGAGTACGGACAGAAACGGTGTTTCCGGACTCCGGCGAATGGTTTCCAGTATCCGCCTGATCCCGTCGAAACTGTTTTCTTCCGGCAGGCAAAACTGATACTGAATAAAGCCGCGCCGTCCGTACAGCCGGTTCCAGTTTCGGAGACTGTCGAGCGGGTAAAAATACTTTTCAATGTCTACAGACCCCTCTCCCGGCTTTGTTTTGTTATAAATGATCAGGTTGTGCAATCCGATAGAAAAAGGATTAAGTATCCAGGAAGGGGCAAAAAACGGGATATTTCGCGGGTTTTTATAAGGATAGGTTAATCCGCCGGAGGATACTACCGGTTGCGATTCCCTGTTCAATGAGGGGGCAGGGAGATGCTCCGCAAAATACACCGCGCCCCGGCCGAAAGCAGTGCCGGAAGCAGCGCCATCCACCCAGCCCGCTGCATAGGGCCACCGCGGGTTGTCTTCAAATGCGCGAAACAGCCCTTCCAGGTTCTCCACCCGAACGGTTTGCTGCCGCATCTGCACGGATGAGATTTTCATCAGTTGAAACCTCGCAGACAATATGACACCCGTCCACCCCATACCGCCGCAGGTTTGCCAGAACAGCGTGGCATTTTCCGTTCGCGTGCAGGTTAATATTTCGCCGGTGGCGGTCAATAATTCGAAGGAAATCAGCCAGTTGGAGAAGCAGCCTTTTTCAGGATGATTTTTCCCGTGCACATCACTGGCTATGGCGCCGCCAACCGTGATGGATTTGATACCGGGCGTCACATGAAAAAACCATCCTGCCGGAACGATCACATGTAACAGATCTGCCAACAATGCGCCCGCCTCGCACCCGATCACACCCGTCCGGGCATCGAAATGCAATATTCTGGATAATGCCAATGTGCTGAGCATATGCGGCGCCAATGCGGCGTCGCCGTAACAGCGGCCGTTGCCGCGCGCGATCAGGCGCCGTTGCGAGAGCACGTAATCGCGCAACTCGTCCCGGTTGCCGGGCGTCGCTATTTCCCCGTTTATCTTTGGGTAATTGGCCCAGTCTGCAACTGTTCGGGTTTCAATTTTCATTTCTTTTATCAACTGACTTTTGCCTGCCTGTCGCAAAGCGCAATCCCGGGAAAAATATGCTGCGAATCAAGGTGGTATCCGGAGGTGCGAAATAGTTCAACGGGTTTTGGGAGGAATGCACCACATACACCGGAAGTTTTCCCGCTTTCAGCAGGGTGATTTCTTCCGGCATTTCGGGCGGTTTTGCATAGAAAGACCTGAAAACCAGGGAGTCCGCGTTTTGAAGCCGGAGCGTTATTTTACTCCGGAAGGTTTCCTTTTCGTTGCTTTCATCAAACGCATCGGCAAAGGGGCTGTCGTTCAGGCGAAGTAAAAGTTGCATCCAGTTTTGCAGCGTATCATTTGCAATGCCCGCTGCAGGCGTATCCGGAAGGCGCCATTGGCCCGTCGAGTCGTTTTTTTCAAGGGTGAGCCCAGTCGGCACAGAATCGGTTCGCCACTGAAAAGTAACCATCGAAACATCCGCAGGATCAAACCGTGCGACCGTACGCAGCCTGAAATCAGTAATTTCCTTGCGAAAAATGCCGGCCAGGTGTCCTTCCACCAGGTAATTGCCCTCGTGCGCATGAAGCTGGATATAGGTAGCCGGGCGCCCGTTTTCCATAATCTCATACCCGATTCCGAAATTTTCGAGGTTTATCTTGTCCCTGAAAACTGCAATCTGAATACCGCTGGAGTCTGATAGCCCCAGGGTATCGGGTCGACCGGTTTTTACGATACGGATCGAACGGACGTGCGCGAGTCCGGCCAGCATCGCGTTGATCTGTTCCGGCGGAACCACAACGGAATGCATATCCTGCGTAGCGGCCCAGCCCGCTTCCGTGCGTTCGATAAGCAGTTCGGAGCGGCCGGGAACAAATATCGAAATTTGTGTCGCGGCAGCCGTATCCACCGCAATCAGGTCCGTTTGAAAAAATGAAACCTGTCGCCACGGCGCCTTCCTGATCAGAAGGCCAACGACAATAGTTGCTACAAAAAGGAAAACAAGGTGCTTGTTTTTCATCTCCCGTTGTTTTGGCGGCGGTGAAATTAGGGGGATTTGCAGGCAAAATGTATTTTTACTCCCCTCTACTATAAACACTTTATTACCCGTCTGAAAATCATCACCATGAAGAAACCACTTTTACTCCTGACTTTTCTGGCATTCAGCACCCTGTCTTATGCCTCACATCTCATTGGTTACCAGGCATCTCACCGTTGTCTGGGCAACCAGCAATACGAAGTCAAATTCGTCATTTACCGGGATTGCAACTCAACAGGCGCGAGTTTTGACGACCCGATGGAAATTGCCGTTTATCAACATGCAGGAGGGAACTATTTGCTGTTCAGTACTTCACAAATATCGATAACTGAAATATCTGCGCCGGCCAACCCGGGCATTTGCGTAGAAAAAGCCGTTTATGTAAAAATCATCAGCCTGCCGGATGATGGAGAATACACCATCGTTTATCAGCGCTGCTGCCTTGCGGCAGATATCGTCAATATCGCCGACCCGGCCAATTTCGGATTAACAGTGACAACCACGATCCATACCGGAAGCAATATCTGCGAGACATCTCCACTGTTTTCCGAACCGCCTTTTCTGACAGAAATTTACAAGCCTTACGTATATATCCCCCAGATCCTTCAGCCGAACGGGGACAGCCTTTCCTTTTCTTTTTGTGACATCTGGAACGGCGGCGGCCCGCAACTGAATGCCCCTGCGGTTACGAGCTGCGAAGGCGCCAGACCGACGCCACCTTGTTCGCCGCCATTTGACTCACTGACCTATACGGCCCCCTTCAGCGCACAATCGCCCGTACCTGCAGACCCCGCCTTTTCCATTGACCCTTTAACCGGAACGATCAGCGGTATTCCCCAGCAAATAGGACGTTACATGATCGGCGTTTGTATTGAAGAATTTAGCAATGGCACGTATATCGGCACCAGCCGGATGGCCTTTTTACTGACCGTGGGAGGTACCATCGCCACAAATGAACCGAACAGCCAACACGCGTTCTATCTTGTACAAACCGGCGATGAACTGATCGTTAACTGGCCGGAGGCTGCAAAGAAAGTGGAAGGCGTTTCGCTTCTGAATGCGAATGGTCAGGTGCTCTCCACGCGAATCATAGCGGGCAATACCCTTGCGGAATCGTTGCCATTGGCAGGATTACCTTCCTCCGTCATGTTCGTAAAAGTTGAATGGTCCGATGGCACCTCAAGCACGAAACCTTTTGTAAAGTACTGACGGAGCGGCGTTTATTGTAGAAATATTCTGGTTGCCCATTGCTTTGAAACGTCCTGCAGAATGACGGTGTAAACACCTGCCGGCATCTCGTCAATGTTCAACACCATTCGTTTTTCACCTGCCGGGCATGCGCGTTCCAGCACGGCCTCTCCCATGGTATTGACGAAACGAACCATGCCTTTTTCGGAAAAACCGTTCGGGACAAGAACGGTAAGGCGGTCTTTTGCCGGATTCGGGAAGACTTGCAGCGACCCCGCTGATGCTTCGCCGGTGCCCGTGCTGACGACCTGAATGATCTGTTCCGTGGTGTTGCTGCAGCCGTACGCCGTTGAAATTGCAAGTTGAACCGTATAGGATCCCGGCCCGGGGAACGTGTGCACGGGGGCAAAATCGGATGATGTCGTACCGTCGCCAAAATTCCATGCATATGTGTAATTTCCTCCGCCGGAGGCGGGCACAAACTGCCAGCCGAGGCCGGCAACGGCACTGGCGGCATAATCCGCATTCAATACCGGCTGATAGGTATTGAATGCGATATCCAGCCAGTCGAGTCGCTCCGACACCCAGTTTTTCATCTTTTGCACCTCTCCTGCATAGGTATCCGGAAGCGGCCCCGGATTCGGCCATACGTATATGCCGAGGATCGGCCAAAACTGGAAATTGCGCGCCTGCGATTCCGCCAGAACAGCAGCCATCGAGTCAATGGCGCCGAAAATACTGTCGGTACGCAGGGTGCCGGCGCGCAGGAATTGCCATCGGCATGCGAGGTTTTGGGTAAAAAGGGTGTCCTGCATCAGCCGCTGCCACCAGAAAGGCACCCCGGCATCCTGACAGACAAAGTTGATATCGAAGGCCCAGCCCGACGCCAGCCAGTTGTCGCAGTAATCGGCATTGTGCCAGGCAAGATCATAATCCCACAGTGGCCCCATGTTTATTTTGCCGCCTTCGTCATCCCGGTTTTTGTAGAAATAGGTGCTTAGCCGGTAAGCATCGACATTTTTGCTCAATTCATTGATAAAGAGGTAGTCGAGAAAGGAAGTTTCCTCTCCGAAGTGCCGCCAGCCGGCATCGGGATCCTGAAAATCCGGGCCTGCAAGGGACACCTCAAAACTGTCCACATAGCGGCGGATGTAGTCCGACTGAACGGGGAGCATTTCGTCCCATTTGGGGTATTCATGCTGAAAATATGTGAATATGTTCGGGCTGTTTGGCTGCGAAAACGGCGAAAACCAGCCCGGAGATGAGTTCCAGTCGATTTTTACGATATAACCGCCTGTCAGTCCAAGCCCCGTCGTATCGGCATCGGAGAGTTTGGGGATATTCACCCGCTTTTTGCCTCGTTTGATTTTTTCCGTAAGCGTGTATACACCCTGGTAGGTGTTGTCGACAATTACTTCGCAGAAGCGCGTGCGACTGGCATAATGGCCCAGCCGGCGCGAAAAATCATAAGTCAATGCATTGCGCATCAGTGTTTTATCCGAAAAATTGGCGCCCAGTACAAAATCGCTTGTGGCCGGCAAACCGAGCAAGGGCACTTCGAGGTCGTGGCCGAGAGAATCACGCGTCTCGACCCGGAATGACTTTTTTGGGAAGCCCTGCGTGCTGTTTCCGTGCAATTCAATCCCGATCGGCCCGGAGAAACTGACATTCGACTGGTCCGGGTAGTTGCGCTGACCGGGGCCGTTATCGATTACCTTCATTTGAGCATTGATTTTCGGTTCGTTCGGAATGGGTTGCCCGCCGGTATTGATGACAATGATCGGCAAATCGCTCGACGAGTAAGGAAAACGTTTGCATGGCTCCGTGCCAAAAGTGATGCTCCAGTCGTACAAACCGCCGGCATCGGCAAAGGCGTAGGTATCGAGGATGATCAATTGCCAGGTGCCGTTGGGGTTTTGACCGTTGTTGATGGCGCCCATGTCGCCGAAGGGCCGAAATGTGCCCGTGAAGGGATAAGGCGCTTCATAGATTGAAGTGGCCGCATTCCCGTTCAGGCAGGTGTTTTCGAACCCGTCGAGGTCGCCTCCGATACCCGAAAACAGCGGAATGACCGTTCCGTCGGGCGAGCGAAGGCTGATTGACAGGTCAGAATCCCAGGTGTGATAGAGATTCAGGCAGACCGTTTCAATGCCAAAACTCTGGGTATCGATCGCCGCGGGCAGACCATTTACAGCCAGATCGAACACGATAAAAGTGCCGTCGTCGGGCACAGGGCCGCCGGTGGCTGTGAATGTTTGCGCGGGCAGGAACGCGGGCGCTGCCAGAAAAAATGCAAGCCGGAGGAATCGCAACATAGCGGGATTTTGAGCAAATGTAAAATGTATTTGACTTGGCCACTACTTCTCTTTTCACGTAGTTTCCGACGGTCTACAACACATTCGAAAACAGTCGGGCGATTTTGCTTCCCAGTTTCTCCTTATTGGTGCGATGTTGCCACATCCGCAGCGTGATTTGTTTGCTGTGCCCGATGTCTTCGAGGAACGATTGCTCCAGTTGCCCGCAAAAATCCTTGCCATACACGACGGCATTGATTTCAAAATTCAGGTTAAAACTGCGGAGATCCATATTGGCCGTACCCACAATACTTAGGTAATCGTCGACGATAAGCGTTTTGGAATGGATAAAGCCTTTCTGATAGAGATATATCTTGACGCCGGAATCCAGAAGTCCTTCGTAGAAGGAGCGCGAAGCGGCGTTAACGAAGCCCGAATCCGACTGCCCGGGCACAAGCAGACGCACGTCTTTGCCCGTGAGGGCCGCCTTGCGCAGGGCATCGAATATGCTCGCATTCGGAATAAAATAGGGCGATGTCAGGTAGACCCGCTGGCTGGCGCCTGCAATGGCCGTGAAAAAACTGAGCATGGTGCCGGAGCGGCGGTAATCCGGGCCGCTGGTCACGATTTGCACCAGTTCTGTCGCGCCGGTCAGCGATTTTTGTACAGTCGGGAAAAGATTTTCGTCGGGGTTGACCTTTTGCCTGGAGCAAAAATTCCAGTCGGCGAGGAAGGCATACTGCAGGCTCCACACCGCAGGGCCTTCGATCCGCACATGGGTGTCGCGCCAGAAATATTCGTTTCCCTTCACCGTATTGATGTACCGGTCCGAAACATTTATGCCGCCGACGTAGCCCGTGTGGCCGTCGACTACAATGATCTTCCGGTGGTTGCGGTAATTCATGCGGCTGGCTAAAAACGGCCACCGGACCCGGTAGAACGGAGACGCATCAACGCCGCCCGATTTCAGGGCACGTAAAAATGCATTGCCCAGGTGGCGGCTGCCGAAGTCGTCGTAAATAAACCGGACCTTCACACCCTCCCCGGCTTTCCGAATCAGCACATCCTTTATCCGGTTGCCGATTTCGTCGTCTTCATAGATATAGTACTGGATATGAATAAAGTGCTGCGCCGACTCCAGGTCATCCAGAACGGCGGGGAATTTGGTCTCTCCGTTGTTTAAAAGTGTGACCCGGTTGAGTGAAAGCGGCTCTTCGGCTTCATTCAGAATGAGTTCTGCCAATTCGGTATGCCCGCCGAGGCGAGGTGCATTGTCGGCGATGAGCTGTTCGGTATGGGTGATGAATTTTCTCCGGATGTTTTGAAGCAACAGTTGCGTCGCCTTGAGTTTTTTGCTGTAGATCCGTCGTTTACGATAGTTGACGCCCAGTGTAAAGTAAAGAATGCTGCCCACTACCGGCAGCATGATCGCCAGCACGAGGCAACTCAATGCTTTGGGCGTATTACCGAGATCGAGCAAAATGCGCGCGGCAGTGAATAACATCAGCGCATAAACGGCGACTACTACAATGGTTTCGGTGTGCAGGACCATATCTATTGGGTGCTAATCGACTGTGAATATAGCGGCTTGTCCGCCTTCGTTTGTAAAAATCCCTACTTTTGGCGCTCTTTTCCGCAAGCGGGCAGCCATGACAAACGAGGACCCGTTTTCACCAAAAGTTTCGGCGGATAAAAATGACATATGGATGAAATGACGAACACCACAATTCCTGTTTCTGCAAAAATTACGATAACCGGCGATCTGGGCAGTGGCAAAAGCGCCGTTTCGAAAATCCTGTGCGAGCGCAGCGGATTCGAATACGTGTCCACCGGGCGCATACAACGGCAGCTGGCGCAGGAACTCGGTCTCGATACGCTTGAGATGAACCGCCGGGCAGATACCGATCCTTCCATAGATGAACGGATCGACGGCATCTTTGCGGACCTGGGAAAAGATCCGAAAGGCTATATCGTAGACAGCAGGATGGCGTGGTTTTTCCTGCCGGCCTCCTTCAAGGTATACCTCCAGGCCGATGTAGCGGTTGCCGCAGAGCGTATCCTCAACGACCCAAACCGAAAAAGCGAGGAATATGAGACCAAAGAGGAGGCCATTGAAAAAATTCTCGCGCGAAAACGAAGCGAAAACGCCCGGTTTCTTGCAAAATACGGCGCAGACGGAACCAACATGGATAATTTTGACCTCGTTGTTGATACAACAAACAAAACCCCGGAACAGGTGGCCGATATTATCCTGAGCGGGCTCGCGTCCAAAACAAAAGGCCGGTCTTTTACCCGTTTCCATTGATTGTTACTGGCGCAGCGCCGCAGTTCTCATTTCTGCCGCCTGCTGGTGCCCCAGATACCGCTCGATCACTTCGTGCACGAGATAGATCACCGGGGTCATTAAAATGGCTACCGTGCCTTTGTATATATAGTTTAGCGTACAAATGGCCATTACCTGCCCGAACGGCAACTTCAATCCGATGTAAAGCGCGATGAATACCACCACAAAACTGTCGACCAGCTGGGAGATCATCGTGCTGCCTGTGGAGCGAAGCCAGAGTTTTTTCTCGCCGGTGGCAGCCTTGATGCGATGGAAAGTTGCCACGTCAACGACCTGAGATACAAGAAATGCGATCAGCGACCCGACAATGATCCACATACTTTGCCCGAATACGACGTTGTAGGCGGCGTTGTAGTCGCCTACCTGCTGCCGCATGGCCTCCTGCTGCGCAACAGGCCAGTTGGGTTTGATGTGGGAAGTGCGCCAGAAATCCGCGGGCTCCAGTTTCATCGCCAGGAACAGCATCAGAAAACCGTACGCGATCAGCCCTGCCGTCAGGTACGAGAGCATCTTCACGCCCCGTTCTCCGAAATATTCATTGATGATATCGGTCATGATAAATACTACGGGCCACAGCAATACCCCGGCCGTCAGGGTAAAAGACAGACCGGTCTGGCCGAAGATGGTCCAGTTCGCTTCGTGAAAACCAAAAGTTTTTTCAAGGGAAAAAAGTTTGACGCCCATAAATTCCGCTACAAGGGCGTTGGCTACAAAAAAGCCCGCCAGTACCATCCAGAGGCGGTTGGGTTTGGAGGAAAAAAACTCGCGCATGGGAAGAGGATTTGTTCGTTACTGGTTGTTGCTTATCAGTTGTCTGTTGTTTCACGTAATCGTCGGACGACACACATTCCGGGACGGATTTGCATATGTCCTGCAAGGACGCGCAAGGTGCTAAATTCATTGATATGCTTTACCTTCCAACTAAAAGTTTTTCAGGCTGTTTACTTTTGCGTCCCCAAAATGACAATACAACAATGAAAATGCGTCGCACGCAACAATTATAACAAGGAGGCAAAGAAGCAATGGCAACCATTGGAATCAATTTGAAAGAAGGCACCCTCGAGCAAACGCAGGATGTGATCGTTGGCATCGATCTCGGCACCACCAACAGCCTGGTGGCCTATATGAAAGGTGGGCAGGCGGTCTGCGTAAAAGATGCGCAGGGGAAAGGCACACTGGTGCCATCAATCGTACACTTTACTGACAATGAAGGGTTTATTGTAGGCGATGAGGCAAAAATAAAGCTGGTGACCGACCCCGGCAACACCATTTATTCGGTGAAACGCCTGATGGGAAAATCCTTCCGGGATGTACAGGATATGGAGGGGTTTTTCGGCTATAAAATCCTCGACGACGACGCGGAGGCGCTGGTAAAGATCAGGGTCAGGAACCGTTTTTATACCCCGATCGAACTGAGCGCCCTCATTTTGAAGGAATTGAAAACACGCATAGAGGGCGAACTGAATGCCCCTGTTTCGAAAGCCGTGATCACAGTTCCTGCCTATTTCAACGACAACCAGCGCCAAGCCACCCGCGACGCAGGAAAACTTGCCGGACTGGATGTACTGCGCATCGTCAATGAGCCGACGGCGGCAGCGCTGGCTTACGGCATCGGCAACCCCGCACAAGCGTCTGCTGATATGGTTGAGACCATTGCGGTGTACGACCTCGGCGGCGGCACCTTCGATATTTCCATTCTGCGTATCGAAAACGGCATTTTCGAGGTCCTGTCAACCAATGGCGACACGTTTCTCGGCGGTGACGATTTTGACCAGGCGATTGTGCATTTCTGGCTGGAGCAATTAAACATTGAGAAGAAAATACTTACTGAGGAAAATAAATTTGGACAAAGAATCCGGTTGCTGGCCGAAAAGGCCAAAAAGGCGCTTTCCACTTCGGATCTGTTTGAACATGAACTGGATGGAAAACGGATATCCCTCACCCGTTCCGAATTCGAAAACCTGATCGAACCCTTCGTCGGACGTACGATCGAATGTTGCAAAAATGCCCTGCGCGACGCGGGATTGACGCCTGAAAACATAGACAAAGTAGTCATGGTCGGTGGCAGCACCCGCGTTCCACTGGTCAAAAAATCGGTGTCCGCATTTTTTGAAAGACCCGTCTTCGACAGTCTCGACCCCGATGAAGTAGTTGCACTCGGCGCTGCCATCCAGGCCGATGTACTCGCCGGCAACCAAAAAGACGTGCTCCTGCTCGACGTAACGCCGCTTTCACTTGGTATCGAGACCGTGGGAGGACTCATGGACGTTATCATTCCGCGCAATTCGAAGATACCAACAAAGGCTGGCAGGCAGTACACGACCAGCGTTGACGGCCAGAAAAACCTCAAAATCAGCGTGTATCAAGGCGAACGAGACCTGGTGGAACACAACCGGAAACTGGGAGAGTTCATTCTGAGCGGCATACCGCCCATGCCGGCAGGATTGCCCAAGATCGACATTCAATTCATTCTTAACGCCGACGGTATCCTTACGGTGCGGGCGCGGGAACTGCGCAGTAACCTCGAACAACAAATCGACATCCGCCCTACTTATGGCATCAGTGAAGAGGAAATGGGCATGATGCTCCTCGACAGCATTCAAAACGCACAATCGGATATGCAAATCCGCGGCCTGCTCGAAGCGCGTAACGAAGCCAATAACACGCTGCTGAGCGGCGACAAGTTTCTGAAGCAAAATGCCGACATGCTGGACGAAACGGAAAAAGCGACGATAAATGCTTTGTTAACCGCGCTTCGCGAGGCAGCGTCCGGTAGCGATAAAGACGTCATACACCTTGCCCTCGAAGAACTGAATACCTATACAGCGCCCCTCGCACACCGGGCCATGGACAAAACGATCCGGGAAGCGATGAAGGGGAAGAAGGTTTAAATGGGGTTTCGGGTTAGCGGGTTTTGGGTTAGCAGGTTTCGGGTTAGCGAGTTTCTGGTTAGCGAGTTTCAGGGTATTTCAATCTGATAAGTTGATTAGTGTATTTCAATTCCACACGAGGCGGTATCCAAAAGGTTATTCCATTTTACTTTTGCCCGTCAACATTACAACCCCGAAACCCCCTAACCCGAAACCCGCTAACCCTGAAACCATCTTAAAAAAAATACAATGAAATCAAACTACCTTTTCTTGTTGTTTTCCATGAGCGTGATGCTCTTCTCCTGCCACACCGCCCGAAAAGCGCAGCCCTCCCCTGCCCCGGTTCAGACAAAGGCTCCGGCATTTGTGACCTGGGACAAAAAAATGATCGATCTGGGAATGGTGAAAAAAGGTGAAAAGCGCTCGATGAACTTCGAATTCACCAATACATCCGGCACCGACATCCAGATAGACATCGTGGACGCCTGCGATTGCACAAAAGTGGACTTTCCAAGAGGTGTGATCGCGCCGGGTGAAAAACGCAAACTGGACGTCGTTTTTAACAGCGCGGAAAAAGATGCGGCTGAAACCATCGGCATCAACGTCGTTTTCAAACAAACCGATGCCGCCGGGAATCCTCGTATCGAGGTCGTAGAGTACAAATTTGATCTTCAAAAATAAGGGGCAGCACAGCGCGCCTTACTTCAGTCCTTCGCCTCCCTGCGCTTTAACTCGTCGCGGATTTTTGCGGCGGTTTCATAGTCCTCTGCATCGAGCACCTCCTGAAGACGACGGTGCAGGGCGTCTATTGAATACGTTTCGAGGGCATCGCTGTCCAGGTTAGCCGGCATTTTCGCTGTTCCGACGGCGCCGCCGCCTTCTTCATCCTGGTCTTCCAGCACGACACCTGCGGCTTCGAGAATAAAATCATAGGTATAAATCGGGCATTCGAACCGAACCGCCATGGCGATAGCGTCGGAAGTGCGCGAGTCGATTTCATATAATTCGCCGTTTTTCATGCATACCAGCCGGGCGTAAAAAATGCCGTCCAGCAGGTTGTTGATCACCACTTCCTTCAATTGTATGCCAAAGGTGTCGAGTGTGCTTTTGAAAAGATCGTGCGTCAATGGCCGGTTGGGCACCATGCGTTCCATAGCAACCGCAATGGCCTGCGCTTCAAAACTGCCGATCACAATCGGCAGGCGGCGCTGCCCGCGGCGCTCGCCCAGGACCACCGCGTAATTGTGCGATTGTGTCATGCTGTGCGAAAGCGCCACTATATCCAATTCAATACGTTTCATTACTGATGGTTTAATCGTGTTGTCCGGGTTTGCAAAAGTAGGAAAGCATGGGCTTCGTTTTCCAAAAAAAGCCAACAAAATACTTTCTGACTCATTGACTTTAGAACAAAATGTACGACAGGAAGTTTTTTCAAAAAGCGCCCTTTATCGGCATGGGTAATAATTCAAAAATCCCCATGCATATTACATGGCAAAGTGCATCTCGGGAGACCGTTGCGGCTGGCAAAAGCGGCAAAACAGGCCGGAGGCATGCGCTTCGCGATCGCTCAAAATACCGCCTTCAAGGCTCTAGTTTTGCGCCTTGAATCTCTTAAACGCCTCGTTCAGGCGCGGAACCACCTCGAACAAATCGCCAACAACGCCATAATCGGCGGCCTTAAAGAACGGAGCCTCGGGGTCTTTGTTGATCACCACGATCACTTTGGAATTATTGACCCCCGCCAGGTGCTGAATTGCGCCGCTGATGCCGATGGCGATATACAGATTCGGGCGTATGGCGATACCCGTCTGGCCGACGTGCTCATGGTGTGGCCGCCAGTGGCTGTCAGCCACGGGTCGGGAGCAGGCGGTGGTGGCACCCAGAGTCTGCGCAAGTTCCTCTACAATGCCCCAGTTCGAGGGGTCCTTCATGCCGCGACCTGCCGAAACCACGATCTCCGCTTCGGGCAGCGGCACCGTGCCCTCCTGGGTCTTGACTTCCTTTACCCGGATGCGACCCGAGCCCGTATTTGCGGAAACGCTCTCCACGGAAACCGGGTTGCCGATCGATTCCGGTTTCACGGCATTGCCGAGGAGCGACAGCACTTTTATGGCGCTGCCGATCTCGTACTCGGCAAGCGCTTTGCCTGAGAAAACGGATTTTTTTACCCGCAGGGCATTCCCGTTCAGCGTCGGCAGGCTGTTTACCCCCGACACAAGGCCTGCATTCAGGCGGACAGCCAGGCGACCGGCGACCGATTTGCCGGTAGACGTGTGACTAGTGATGATCACGGTTGCGCCGTTGCTTTTTGCAACATCCGCAATGGCGGCTGCATAAGCCTGACTGTCAAAGTGATCCAGCGCAGCATCCGCTACATGGAGCACTTTGCCGGCGCCGTAGCGGCCCAGTTCGCCGGCATCGTTTACTTTGCCAAGCGTGAGCGCCACGCAGGTGGTGCCGAGAAGATCAGCCACTTTTTTGCCGTAAGTAACGGCTTCAAAAGCCGTTTTTTTGAGGTTGCCGCGGGGACTTTCAGCGAATACTAAAACCATTATATAAGAAGAATAAAAGTCGTTAAAAGAAGTGTTTTTGGTCGAATATCAAATAGAATAAAGGCATCAAACCACCTTTGCCTCCTCGTGCAGAAGCCGGACGAGTTCGTCCATTTGATCGGGCGCAATCAGTTTGACGCCTGCTTTTGCGGGCGGCAGGGTGAACTGTACGGCCTTCTCCTGTTCGTCGAACGGCACGGGCTGAACTTCCTTGAGCGGTTTGGTACGCGCCGTCATGATGCCCCGCATGTTCGGGATGCGCTGTTCGGCCATGCCTTTGGCAGCGCTGACGACAAAAGGCAGATCGACTTCCAGCACCTCTACCCCACCCTCTATATCGCGTTCGAGCGTGGCCGTATTGCCGGCAAGTTCCAATTTGGATGCATAGGAGACGTATGGCAGGTCAAGGTATTCGGCCACCATGGCGCCCGTTTCGGAACCGTTGTAGTCGATAGTCTCCTTTCCCAGGAAAATGATGTCGAAGTTTTCATTCCGGGCATATTCGGCGATCTGTTTGGCGACAAAGGCTGCGCTCTTTGGATCGGCATTGATCCTTACGGCTTCATCGGCGCCGATGGCAAGTGCCTTGCGAATAGTCGTTTCGTTGGCGGCGGGTCCTACGTTGAGCGCGACAACCGTGCCGCCGAGAGATTCCCGCAGTTCGCAGGCGCGCACGAGCGCGTACCACTCGTCGTAAGGATTCATAATGAACTGAACGCCGGCAGCGTTGAACTCGGTGCCGTCTGCATTAAACGAGACCTTCGCGGTGGTGTCCGGCGTCTGACTGATGCAAACCAATAATTTCATGAAAAGGTGGTTATGGCGATGTGGTTGAAAATGATTTGGAATAGCGGCTATTTTTGTGGCGCGCAAAGGTAGGAAGCATGTCCTGTTCCTAAAAACTTAGCGCGAACTTTCGCCGTTTTAATAACAAGTTTGGAACTTCATCGTTCATAAATTGCTGACAATGAGTCAACGTCTTCAATATTTGCTGCAGCTCGCGGAATCGACACCGGTTGATTCCTTCGTGCTGTTTGCCATCGCCAAGGAATATGAAAAGAGCGGGGAATCAACCCTGGCACTGGAATATTACGAAAAACTGCGCAGCACCGACCCGGGTTATGTGGGTTTGTACTACCACCTTGGAAAATTGTTCGAACAAAACCAGGACCACCAAAATGCTGTTTTAACCTACAAACAAGGCATTGAAACAGCCCGCAAAGCCTCCGATTTCCACGCACTCAGCGAATTGAGCGGAGCCTTGTTAAACCTCGAAGATCCGGAATAATGAATAAATATGCCTTTCTACTGCTGTTCCTCGGTTTTCTGTCGGCCAAAGACACCGGCTGCGGACGAAGCAAACCCGTAAAGCCCGCAAAACCGGCCACGGAAGTCCGTCCCGCCGATTTTTTGGTAAAAAAACTGAACAGCCACGATTTGTCCGGGATTCAAACGATGTCGGCAAGAGCCCAGATCTACGCCGAAGGAGAAGGCCAGTCCATCAACGCCAACGTCAATCTCATCTGGATACGCGACAGCGTGCTGTGGCTGAACGTAAAAAAACTCGGCATCGAGGCAGCCAGGGCGCTGATCACCAAAGATTCGGTTTACCTCATCAATCGCCTGGACAAAACATATTCCGTCAAGGGGCTGGAATCGCTGGAACGCCAGTACAGTCTGCCGGCGGGTTTTCCGCTCCTGCAACAGGCGGTTTTGGCTTCGGCATGGTTTTTTCCGGATGTTTTGCTGCAATCCGACGTCAAGGACGAGTTGCACCGGCTCAGCGGCGCCAACGAACGACACGGCGTGGAATACCGCCTGGAAGAAGGTTCTTTTGCCATGCGCACGGAAACATTCATACAGCCCCGGGAATCGCGCACGATTACGCTCGGCTTTGGCAATTATAAAAAATTAGCCGGCGCCGGCATGTTCCCGTACCTTCGCAGCATCGAGGCTTACAGTCCGGAAACAGGATCCCTGAGACTCGAACTCGAACTTTCGGACGTAGACATTGAAACACCAAAGAGTTACCGGTTTGAAATACCCGAGCATTATGAGAAGATCGAGTGACCCCCGGAATGCCACGGCCAGAACACATCATACCATCATTCGCTGGAGGTATGTTTTTGCCGTGTTGTTATTGGCCCTGCCGCTGCTCACTTTTGCCCAAAGCAAAAAGGAGCTGGAGGACAAGCGAAAAAAACTCATTCGCGACATCGAGATGACCGGCAAGATGCTCAAAAAAACGACGCAGACCAAAGAGTCGACATACGACCGGTACATCGCCCTCCAGAATCAGATTGAACGCCGCGAAAATCTGATCGAAACCCTTGGCAATGAAATTGCCGCCGCAGAAAGGAATATCGAAAAAAACGACGGGGTCATCGCTTCCCTGAACAGGGACATTGAAAAAATGCAGACGGAATACGGGCGCACCATCCGGAGCGCCTACCGCCGTAAAACCCTCAGCAACCCGCTCCTGTATATCCTCTCGGCAGAAAGTCTCAACCAGGCCTTCCGGCGCTGGCTTTTTCTTCGAAAATACGACGAATTCCGCCGCAAACAGGCCGACGCCATCGCTTTCACCAAGGAGATGCTCGCCAAAAAAGTGGCCTCCCTCGAAGATACACGCCGTGAAAAGGAAAACCTGCTCATCTCGATGCGCAGCCAGAAGACCATGCTGACGGTGGAAATGGTGAATAAAAACGACCTGCTGAAAACGCTTGCCCAGGACGAGACCCGCCTTAAATCGGACCTTCAGAAGAAACAGGCCGCCCACGAAGCCCTGAACCAGGCCATCGAACGCATCATACAGGAAGAAGTGCGAAAACGCGTGGAAGAATCGCGGCGTACCAAACCCGCAACAACCGTGCGACCCAGCACCCCGACGGCCAGTACGGGCAATTCCGCGGCGGAATCGGCGGCGGCAATGGAAGAAGACAATACTTCCCGCTCTTTCAGTTCGAGACGCGGGCAATTGCCCTGGCCCGTGGAAGACGGCTTTATATCCCGTTCCTTCGGCAGGCAAAAACACCCTACCTTAAAAAATATCGAGATCACCAACAACGGCATCGATATTCGCACGGACGAATCGGCTGCCGTCCGGGCCGTATTCGAAGGCCGTGTGGCGGGCGTCCAGTTTATTCCCGGCCACGACTACACGGTCATTATCCAGCACGGTAACTACTACACCGTATATTCCAACCTCGGAGAGACGAGCGTCGCGAAAGGCGACATGGTAAAATCGCGCCAGCAGATCGGCCGCGTCAGCAACAATACGATCACGGGTACTTCCGAACTGCATTTCGAACTGTGGAACCAGAAAGAGCGGGTAAATCCTGCGGGGTGGATACGTAAATAAGGACCCGCTATCCGGGGTATCTTGTGCGCGTTCAGGTGCACGTCCATGCATTGCCACAAACCGTGCCTTGTCATCTTGACAAGACGCGTCCGCTCTATAAGCGGGCACATCGGAATCTGTCGCTTCCGACTTTTCAGGCACGCGGAACAACTTTCCAAACAATTCCTTCAAAAAGGAGCATTTCCA
>JAKOXM010000423.1 GCA_029781095.1 Bacteroidota bacterium | reverse complement strand
ATACCGGGCCGCGTCGCTGCTCGCAGGCGCCGAAGTACGCAGTTATGACCTGATCATGGAAAATGCCTGGCTTCCTGATTTTGCGCAACTGGAACGCAGTGATTTGTCGGGAGTGAAGGTGCTCTGGGCCAATTATCCGCACATGCCCACCGGAGCGCCCGCATCCCCGGCTGTTTTTCAGCAGCTGGTTGATTTTGGCAGACGGCACAACATCCTGATCGTCCACGACAATCCTTACAGTTTTATTCTGAACGACATACCTCGCAGTATTCACGGAGCGGAAGGTGCGCGGGATGTAGCATTGGAACTCAATTCCCTTTCAAAATCGCACAATATGGCCGGCTGGCGAGTCGGCGCGGTAACGGGCCACCCGGAATACCTGAAAGCGGTGCTTCGCTTCAAAAGCAATATGGACAGCGGGCAGTTTTTGCCGGTACAACGCGCCGCAGCATGCGCCCTGCAACTGCCGCAGGCGTGGCATACGGGCCTGAATGATATTTACCGCGAACGCCGGCAGGAGGCGGAAGCCATTCTGGGCGCTCTCGGTTGCCATTTCGATCCAACGCAACAGGGCATGTTCTTGTGGGGAGAAATACCGAACCGCTACCCGAACGCCTATGATTTGAGTGATGAGTTATTGTATGAAAAACACGTTTTCCTGACCCCGGGCGGCATTTTCGGTTCCAACGGCGACCGGCATATCCGGATATCGCTTTGCAGCCCGGCGGAAACGCTGAGAGAAGCCGGAATGCGGATCAGGCAGGCGGATAAGACCCGGCAAGGGGCCCTGACCGCGCATTTATTCACCGAATCAAACGAGCAACGATGATCATTACCATAATCGGCCTCGGGCTTATCGGCGGTTCCCTGGCTCTCGGGCTCAGGGAATCGGGATTCGCAGACAGCGTCATCGGCGTAGACAACAACCCCGGGCACGCCGAAATGGCGACAACGCTCGGCCTCGCCGACATGATGCTGCCGCTGGCGGAAGCGGTTCGCCGTAGCGACGTTATTGTCGTGGCCACGCCCGTGGACAGTCTGACTGTGCTGCTGCCACAGGTTTTGGACCTTGTTGGTCAGAAACAGGTGGTACTTGACGTCGGCTCCACAAAAGGGCCTGTGCTGCAGTCGGTGCAACAACACACAAATCGCAGCCGGTTTGTCGCGACACATCCGATGGCAGGAACGGAGTACTCAGGCCCGGAAGCCGCTGTCAGGGGTCTTTTTGAGGGTAAATGCTGCGTGTTCACGGATGTTGACAACAGCGCGGCCGATGCACTGGCCGTTGCACGGCAATTGTACGAAGCGCTTGGCATGCGCCTGACTTATCTAAACGGCCCTGAACATGACCTGCATGTGGCCTATGTGAGCCATATTTCGCACATCGCTTCGTTCGCGCTGGCGCTTACGGTGCTGGAAAAGGAACGCGAGGAACAACGCATTTTCGAACTGGCGAGCGGCGGTTTCAGCAGTACGGTGCGCCTTGCCAAAAGCAATCCGGATACCTGGATACCGATTTTCCGACAAAACCGGGACAATGTCCTGGACGTGCTCGACGAATTCATCAATACGGTCAGCCGCTTCCGCACGCTCCTGATCAAAAAGGATTTCAGCAAATTTGAAGAACTGATGCGGCATGCCAACGACATCAGCAGAATTATTGATCCCAAGTGAAAAGCCCTCGTTTTTACCCGCCGCATACATAGACGGGTAGTTCATTAGCCATTCAAATACATCAAGATATGTTCATAAAAAACAACTTCCGCCCGTTCCTCATCGCCGGCCCCTGTTCGGCTGAAACGGAGGAACAAGTCCTGGAAACGGCGCATGGTCTGGCCGGGTCGGGCATCGATCTCTTTCGCGCCGGCGTGTGGAAACCCCGCACGCGTCCCGGAGCCTTCGAAGGTACCGGCACGCCTGCGCTCCCCTGGCTTCGCCGGGTAAAACAGGAAACCGGCCTGCGCACCACCATCGAAGTGGCCAATGGAAACCAGGTGTACGAGGCCCTGAAACACGGCGTGGACGTGTTGTGGGTGGGCGCCCGTTCCACGGTCAACCCCTTTTCGGTACAGGAGATCGCCGACGCCCTTCGCGGTGTGGATGTGCCAGTGCTGGTAAAAAACCCCGTGAATCCTGACCTGGATCTCTGGATTGGCGCCATCGAGCGTATTCGCAACGCCGGGGTTTCACAAATCGGCGCCATTCACCGGGGCTTTTCCGCCTACGCCAAATCGAAATTTCGCAACGCGCCCTATTGGGAAATTCCGATCGAGCTGCGCCGCCGGATGCCGGACCTTCCTCTGATCTGCGACAATTCGCATATTTGCGGCAATCGCGAAGACTTGCTCGAAGTAGCCCAGCAGGCCCTCGATCTCAACTACAATGGTCTGATGACGGAAGTGCACCCCGCACCCGACGCGGCGTGGAGCGATGCCAAACAGCAGATCACACCTTTTATTTACAGGGAATTGATAAACAGCCTCGTCGTACGTCGTGAGACAACCGATAATGCCGAGTTTCTGGAAAATATCGAAAACCTGCGCCACAAGATCGACGAGATAGACCTGGAACTGCTCAACCTGATAGCGCGCCGCATGCGGGTGGCTGAAGATATCGGACGCTACAAACAGCGCAACAATATTTCGATCCTGCAAACGACCCGATGGAACGAAATCATGGAGAAAGGCTTCGAGCAGGGACGCGCGCGCGGACTCAACGACGAGTTTATCGAAAGATTTCTCTCGGCGATTCACCAGGAGAGCATTGCGCATCAGCAAACGGTGATGCACGGGGTGGCCGTGAATGGCGGGGGGTAGAGCCGCGACCTTCGAAGCAACGGCAGGCCATGCAGCAGTCATGAACGGGGGAATGATTTTTCTCCGGCAGTCCGACGCGTCATTTCCCAGCCACCGAGTGCCATCCAGGCGAAACCCAGGGTGTTCAGGCTTCCGTGCCAGTTTTTCATGTTTGGTATTGTAACCCAACTGATTGGATAAGAAAACCGGAGGGCGTACAACATTGCCAGCATCGCACCCGACAACAGGCAAAGGGCGGCGGCGAGCCAAAGCAAACGTGCAGGGCGCGGATATTTATCCTTCAAAAACAAGGCAAGATGCTGCCATGCGATCGTCAGGGCAAATAGTGCGAATCCAAGCGCCGACAGCCACTCGAAAGTGGGTAAAAAACCCAGCCTGGTCAGGGTAATACCTGTCGCAACGAGGGGCATTCCGGCCAGCGAAGCGACGGCAATTATTTTGTTGGTACGCCCGGGTGCATCTGAAAGCAGGCGAAATACCACGACTGTGAGTACGAATCCGGCAAGATGAAAATGCGCTGCCGTAAGCGCTACAACCATCGGTTCGAAGCCGAGCGGTTGAAGTCCTGCCAGGAAGGAGACGAGAAACAATGCGCCCGTGGCCCAATATCCGAGCGCTGCGATACGTACCCATGACCTGAGTGAAAAATTTCTGACAGCCGACAAATCAGCCAGCCCCCGCAGTGCCATCGAGGCGGCGACAACCAGATATGGCAAGGCTAGAACAAAAACAGACGGACGAGGCAATAACAGAATGCCCAAACCCAGGCCGAAAACCGCTATCCAGTACCGGCGACCCGGCAGAAAGCCAAGCAACTTCAGACCGGATGGCACCAGGATGAGTGCAGCGAAAAGAACAAGGGCCAGTTCCCAATACCGGAGCAGGAATTCCGGGCCGGCGACAAGCAGGAACAGAAGCCAGGCGGCGAGGGGAAGCAGTTTTATTGCAGGATTTTTCATTTGCGGGAGGGAAGTCCATTATGGGGCGTACGACCGGACAAACTGCATCATGGACCGTTTGGAATCGCGAACAAATCTGCGCTGATAGGCTCGTGCCAGCGGATAGGCAAGGCGTGCCATCCAGTGTCGGGGACGGGAAAACGCGCGAATAGAATAGCGGACGAAACCCTTTTCATCCTGTTCGACCAGAAAGAGTTCCTCTCCTCTTTCCGCATGTCCGGGCAGGGTGCCGTAAGCGAATCCGAATCGCCGGTCGCCGTCAATTACATAAACGATCCGGCAGGAGTTGAGCCACCAAAGCCCCAATATCCGCGCAGTCATGGCTACCACCTCGCCTTCCCGAACGGGTGTGTCATCAGGATAAATGGCTGCCCAGCCCCCCGGAAACATTTTCCACTTTCGAACGGCGGACTTTGCAGCCTCCCAAGCGGTATCGCCCACGCCTAATACTGTGTAATTGAAGTCATTATCATAGCCGCTGACCGGTTCGGATGCCGCGGTACGGCCCGGCTCTTCATAACTGAAAGGCTTGTTTTTTTCCGATTCAATGAAAGAATCGATTTGGCGAACGGAGGGTTTTGAAAAGAGCAACATCGGTTTTTGTATAGAAAAACAGAGGCTTCTGTTACTTGTTCGCTGCCTGGATTGCGAAACAGGGTTTATTTTTGCCGTCTAAACAAATTCACATGCGCTATTTGATCTCGATGCTGGGCCTGACGGCTCTTTTTCTTTTTTCCTGCAAAGACAAAACCCTTACCCCGGAAGAGCAATTCCGGGAAGACATTGCCCAAATAAACCAATATCTGCTCGACAACAATATGACGGCAGATACCACGGTTTCGGGTATTCATTACATCATCACGCAGGAAGGAAGCGGCGGACATCCCGACCTGCAATCGACCGTAACGGTGAAGTATAAAGGTTATATGCTCGACGGCACCGTTTTCGATCAGACGTCCGGCTCCACTACCGCCACATTTGCATTGAAAGGTGTAATTGCAGGATGGCAGGAAGCCGTACCCTTGTTGAAAAAAGGGGGCAAGGGCACTTTTTTAATCCCGTCATACCTGTGTTACGGCCCGTCCGGCGTCGGGTCGATACCTCCCAACTCGGTACTGATCTTCGAAATTGACCTGATTGATTTTCAATAAAAGCGGTCGCAGTTTTTCAGGATATTTTTCCTTCCCGCAGAGCCGCAGGCAAAGCTGCTCGGATCAGCCATTTTCGGTGGCATCTGCAGGAAATATGAGTTGTCCCGAATTTGTAAATCACACAGGAAAGGATTTTTCAACCCACGATTTTAATCGTGGGAGTAAAAAAAACAGGCCATCAGGTAACGGTTTTAACCGTTTTAAGGTGTCTAAACCGTTAAAATGGTTTGATAATCTGTGTTTTATCATCCAGACTCCACGATTAAAATCGCGGGTTAAAAATTCGGGATGACTCATGTTGCCCGCATAGCCGCAGGCAAACCTGCGAAGATCAGCCATTTTCGGTGGCATCTGCGGGAAAGTGAAATATCTGAAGTGACAACCGGCTCTGAATCAGGACTGTAAAACAGCGTCTTGCAACGCGGGAGCCTGCAGTTTGCCGAAAAGTTCTTCCAGTTTCCGGAACCGGTAATCGAATATCTCGTTCAACTGCCTGCGTACGAAAAGGAAGTTGGCCAGCCGGCCGAGGAGGCCAAGCGGCACTTTGTAATGCACAAGGTCGGTCATTTCCACCCCGCCCGGAACGGGTTTGAAATGATGCTGGTGGTGCCAGAGCGCATAAGGCCCCACGCGCTGTTCATCGACAAAAAATTTGCCCGTTTCTGCGTGCGTAATCTCCGTCATCCAGAACAGCGGTATGCCGAGGAGCGGTTTTACTGTGTAAGTGATGACCTGCCCCGGGTACATTTCCTGTAAAAATTCGGTATCTGATTTTATTTGAAAACCGAGATGCGAGGGGGTTATTTCTTTCAGGTTTCGCGGGGAGGAAAAAAAATCCCAGGCTTTTTCCAGCGAAACGGGCAAATATTGAACGCGTTTTAAGGTATGGACTGCCATTGTCTGGTAATGTTTTGTGGTTCCCATAACAAGGTGTCTGCCAAAGGGTTCACAAAAAAAAGAGCCATCCTGAATTTATGAACCGCAATATTTATCGCGGATTTAAAATTCGGGATGACTCCTCGCGGAATAATCCTGCTGTCACGCCGGTCCGGATCAAACCATATTTTCCGGAATAAACTTATCCAGGTTGGACGGGTATTCCTTGCGGTGCCCGTAACGAAGGATATCGGTACTGGTCACGATGCCCAACAGTTCGCGCTTGTCGTTGACAATGGGTACTGCATGAAAAAGGTGTTCCATAAGTACTTCCGCGACTGCCCCCAGGTGCTGATCCGGATCAAGGGTGGCAATTTTAGTCGTCATAACTTCGGATATCTTCATGTTCTTGAATTCCTCTGCTGACAGGCCGAGTTTGAAGAAATCCCAGGATGTGACCATGCCGACCAGTTTTTTATCCTCGACGATCGGGAGGTGGTGTATCCGCTTACTCAGCATGATATCACGCGCCTCGCCCAGCGTGTTGTCAGGGCCAAGGGTAATGACGTTTTTCGTCATATGCGTGTGTACAAGTTCGTTCATCATAGGCTGCAAGTATTTATTTTAGTGAGTGGCCAAATGTTTGACCCGAAAGTAAGGAAGTGATGCTTTTCTTCCAAATGAAAATTCTTATTCAAAACAAATATTAACAAATCGAGTATCTTTATAAGCTGCGATTGAAATGATTATTTACCCAGATCTCTCGCCCGTTTCAGGGCGGCATCGGCGCCTGCAATTATATCCTCGTGAAGCAGGGTTTCCCGAAAAACCCGGAGTGCGGCTTCGGTAGTTCCGCCTTTCGAGGCCACTTTTGCTATCCAGTTTTCGCAGCTAAGATCGGATTTATTGTACAGATCGACCGCCCCTGTAAAAGTCTGGCTGACCAGCAGTTCCGCTTCCGACGGAGAGAACCCCATTTTCATGGCTGCCTCTATCATTGCGTTCATAAAGAAATAAACGTAAGCTGGTCCCGAGCCGGAAATGGCGGTGGAAGCGTCTATCAGGTCTTCCCGCTCCACATAAATTGTTTTGCCGGTTGTACTCAGCAGGTTCTGCACCATCACCAGTTCAATGCGGGTTACCGCATCGGTAGACGTAAACGCCGTGACGCCGGCTCCGATCTGGGCGGGCAGATTGGGCATGGCCCTGATGATTTTTTCCGCTCCCAGCGCTTCGGATATGGTAACCAGCCGAACCCCTGCCATGATACTCAGAAAAACCTGCCCCGGCTGTACCAGGTCGCGGATTTCCTCGAAAAGTCTGGGCGAATCCTGCGGCTTGACGGCGAGTATATGCAGGTCGGCATCCGGAACACAGTGGCGGGGATCGCTGAAAAAGCGACCTTCGTGTGTCTGGCTGAGTTGATTGGCTTTTTCGTAGGTCCGGCACAATACCATCATGTTGTCGGCCGTGACGATCCGGCTTCTGAGAAAACTTTGGGCATAAGTAAGTCCCATGTTACCGCCGCCGAGAATAAGAATTTTCATGAACGATCAAGTGCTTTGTCTGGGTGATCTCCTGATTTGATGAATTTTATAAAACATCCCAATTTGCCGGCAAAATTCAACTAATTCCCGACTATGAAAAAAATTATCGCAGTTCTCGCTGTCCTGCCGGCATTGTTCGGCGCCTGCAACCCGTCAACACAAAACATAAAAGATCAAAAAATGGATGCCGAACGACCCGCTTATGCCATTGCCATTCACGGTGGCGCCGGTACCATCCTGCGGGAAAACATGTCGCCCGAAAAGGAAGCCGCTTACCGTTCCGCACTTGATTCGGCGCTGACCATTGGCGAAACCGTCCTGAAAAACGGCGGAACGGCGCTCGATGCCGTGGAACAGACCATTACCTGGCTTGA
>JAKOXM010000040.1 GCA_029781095.1 Bacteroidota bacterium | reverse complement strand
CATTAAATGGAATTATGCAAATATAAATCCATATATTGGATAATAAATTTCATTATATGGATTATATAAAATAAAAATACCTGAAAATCAATTATATATCAATGATCCGACAAGGAGAAAAACTGATGATTCTGGTAAAAAGAGACCAAAGAAGCACCACAGAGATTGCGGAAGCGATGGGTGTGGACAAATCTTATTTGCCAAGACTCTACAAAATGGACAAATTACCGTCCAGGCCACGGCGCCGGGCAGCAGCTGTTTTCCATGTTCCGGAATCCTATTTTACGGAAAATGAAGAAGACCCGGACATTGCCGCGGAACCGGACGCCGAATACCGGGCCGCTGCGCCCGGTCAAAACGAAACAGCCCGCCTGCGCGAAGAACTCGCAGCCCTGCGCGAAGAACTCGCCCGCCTGACCAAAATGCTGGAACAGGAAAAATCAATCAACGCCAACCTCGCCGAAGCACTGGCGAACCTGAGCAAACGTTCGTGATTGTCGTTGCATTCTTCTACTTTTGCGGCTTTGTTTCGACATTGATCGTCATTACGGCCTTACGTCATTGGGTCATTGTTTTCAGTAGACCATTTCGGCAGGTATGAAAAGATGTCTTCCACGGCTTGCTTCCAAACAAGGTTTTCACGCAATGCCTGCCATAAGTTGATACACAAAGACGAAATGACGACCATGACGAAATGACAAAAAACCGACCACCTGACTTATGCTCGACAAACTGCAAGCCATTCGCGAAAAATACATCCACCTCGAAGAGCAACTCTCCGACCCGGGCATTGTGGCCGATATGGAGAAGTCGAAACGGGTGAACAAGGAATACCGGAAACTTCAGCCGATCATCGAAGCATTCGACAAGTATGAAAAAGTGTTCCGGAACCTCGAAAATGCAGAGGCGATGCTGAAATCCGAAAGCGACCCCGAGATGCGGGAACTCGCCAGGGACGAAATTGCGGTGCTCGAACCCGAACGCGACGCCCTCGAGGAAGAATTGAAAATACTGCTCACGCCCAAGGACCCGGAAGACGAGAAAGACGTGATCTTCGAGATACGGTCCGGCACCGGAGGCGATGAAGCCGCGCTTTTTGCCGGCGACCTGTACCGGATGTACGGGCGCTATTTCGCAGAGCAAGGCTGGGAGGTGGAAGTAGTGGACGAAAACCCCGGCACGGTGGGCGGTTTTGCCAAGATCGTGCTCGAAGTAAGCGGCGAAAACGTGTATGGAAAACTAAAATTCGAATCGGGCGCGCATCGCGTGCAGCGCGTACCCGACACCGAAGCAAAAGGCCGCGTGCACACCTCCGCCGCCACGGTGGCCGTGCTGCCCATCATGGAACCCGAAGACGTCAACATCCGCAAGGAAGATATCCGCACCGACGTATTCCGCGCATCGGGTGCGGGCGGCCAGCACGTCAACCGGACGGAATCGGGCGTGCGCTTTACACACCTGCCTACCGGTGTGGTGGCAGAAAGTACGGAAAGTCGTTCGCAGCACAAAAACCGCGATATCGCCATGGGGCGACTGATCCAGCAAATCCGCGATGCGCAGATACAAAAAGAGGCATCGGCACTCGCCTCGGCACGCAAAAGCCTGGTAGGAACGGGCGACCGCTCCGAAAAAATCCGCACCTACAACTGGCCCCAAAACCGTGTGACCGATCACCGGCTGGAAGGCGACAACAAGAATTTTAACCTCGACAAGATCATCGAAGGCGATATCGGGCCCCTGATCGAAGCGCTCACCATCGCCGACAACGCGGCAAAATTGCAGGAGGGATGAAAAAAGGTTTCAGGGTTACAGGGTTGCAAGGTTTCAGAGTTACTATACGACTTATCTAAAGAGTAATAACAACCCTGAAACCTTGTAACCTCAAACCTCAGCTCAGCTTAAACTTCACGGGTAAGGCCATTTCGCAGCTCACAACCTTGCCCTTGTCGCGTGCCGGCGTCCATTTCGGCATGGCTTTTACCACGCGGATGGCCTCGAGTACAAGATCGGGGCGTTGTGCCGGGCCTTCATTTGCGGTGCTGATATTCGACAGCGTACCGTCTTTTTCCACCGTAAATTTTACGACAATCATCCCTTCGGCATTTTCCTTCTTTGCCGCTTCCGGATACTTGATGTGGTCGGTCATGTACTGAATCAGGGCAGTCATACCGCCCGGATATTCGGGCATCTGTTCCGGTGGAGCAGTCGCTTTTTGGGCGGATAGCGGAAGGGTCGCAAACAGGGCGAACATGAACGGGGCCAAATTTTGGAAAAACAAATTTTTCATAGCTTAATTATTTGATTGTGTGAATGTTGGTTTGAATATGACAAAACAATTTGGAAAACAGTTCCAGGCCGCGCGGACGCATTTGGCGCCGGGCAGTTGCAGATTTTTTGGCAAAACCGGATAGGGGAACGATTATTCGAGTTTAAACCGGATCGGCAGGGTGAGCCGGACTTTGACGGCTTTATGCTGTGTTGAAAGAGCGGGGCTCCACCTTGGCATCCGTTTCACGACGCGTATGGCCTCATCCTGAAAATCCTGCCGCCGGCCGGAATCCGCCCCGGACGGCTCGTTGCCTTCGGGAACACCCACGTCGGTTACTTCGCCATTTTCATCAATAGTAAACATCACGGTAATCACACCCTCTGCCGAATCGCGTTTTGCGGCTTCGGGATATTTGATATTTGTGCCGAGAAACCTCGCGAGAGCGGCCTGGCCGTCCGGGAATTCCGGCATTTGCCCGATCTCGGACAATTCATATACATCTTTCATTTTTTGCGCCCTGGCATCGCCTTGTTCGCGGACGGGCATTTGACGGGTCAGCGGGAACAACATCGTCAGCAGAGGCAGCATCAGGCCGTATTTCCACGACCGGAGCACGGGCGACGCATTTTTAGTCAACATAATCAATCGCTGTTTGAGCGGCGACTGAAAAAAGTGGTTCACGCAGACAAGCGACACACCGTATTGCGCCTGGCGAATCAACAACAGACCGTATTGTTTTTTGTCGCTTTGACCTGAAGCCTCTGCATCGGCCAGGTATTCGTGTACCGTGCGCAGCGTGCGCCGGTACCAGTGCGCCAGCGGGTGAAACCAGAAAACGATGCACAGCAATTCCATAAACAATACGTCGGCGCTGTGCCAGCCTCGCACGTGCGCCCGCTCGTGGTCCAGCATGGCCTTCTTCGCGTAATTCCCTGAATATTCCGGTTCATTTACAGGCACAAATACCCAGTGAAAAAATGAAAACGGAACCCTGGCAGCGGCGGTGGTCACCAGCACGCATCCATCGGGAAGCCGCTGCCGTTTGCCCTCCTTTGCCATCACATACAGCCGCGAAAGCCCCCAAAGCATTCGGAATAAGGTCAGCCCGGCGCCCATCAAGTATGCCATCCAGAGAAGCCCCTGCCTGTTCCACTGGTTTGTCGCCTCTTCAGCCTGCTGCCAGACAACGGTCGCCACGGGAAGGGTCAGCACGGCAAGGCTGGATTTGTCTGTAAGGCCTGCGAACCAGTCAACCGGCAAGGCCAGGAAAATCCCTGCCGTCGCAGTACCGAGCAGGTAAAAGCGATTGGCGTGGAAAAATGTTTCCCGGCGCAGCAATGTCGCGAACAGCAGGGCAAACAGCCCCCATGTAACGGTCAATTTTAGCAAAAACACGATCATATTATTGGTCGAGCCAGTGAATAAGGTTGAGCAAGAACTGGTTATTTTGCCGGGCCTCGGGGCGGTTGAACCCCATCTGAGCCCTGTTGGGCCCGGCCAGTTGGGCCGTAAACATGCCGGCCTCGCCCGTCACGGCGATTTTTCCTTTTCCGTATGCCATATATGCGCCCTGGTAAAAACCTTCACCCGGAATTGTCGGAGTATTTTCTTCAAACTGCCAGGCCACTTCCGGCATGAGAAGGGTGTAGTTTTTCAAGGCCAGTAGGGGGATGGCGTTTTGAGGGATTTTGAAGGCGCTTCCGGTAAAGGTGATCACAGTGTCTATTCCCCTCGTGATTTCGTTGTCGGCCAGCGTTTGGTTGCCGCGGAAGAACCGTTCCAGGCTTCGGCGCCGGTTATCCAGTGCAAAGCAGTTGGCATATTCAAATCCGAAGGAACGGGCAAGCGCCTGCACGGCCCCGGCAAAAGGCATGTGATCGGCGATAAGCAGGAGCCGGCCGCCGTTTTTCACCCAGGCATTGACTGCGGCGATTTCGGCATTGCTGAACGCCGAAGGGGTCGGCAACTTCCAGGCAACGGTGTTCGAACTATCCAGCGGGTTGGAGATTACGAGTATTCTGACCGGATCGAGCACCCTGGCCGTCAGGATTTCCGGGTTGGAAGTCAGGCGAAAACCGTCGCTTTCCAGCAGAGCACCAAAAGGCCCGTATCGGTTGTCGAGGGTGTGAAAGTTGTTATGGGCTGCATCTACCGCAATCACGCTGCCTTTGCCCTTTTCATACCTGGGTTTTGTTATCGAAAAATGAAAGGCAGTATCGGGCACCTGCTGGGCGGCAAGGGGGAATGCCAGAAACAGAATAAAGAGGAAAAAAGGGTATAAACACCTCATAATTAATTATTTATTGAGTATTTTCAACAAATCCTCCACCTCGCTCCTGCTCAGTTTTTCTCCTTCCGCCAGATGCGATACGAGTCGCGATACAGAGCCGTCGAAGTAATTGCGCAGCACATCGCCCAGCGAACTGCGGCCGTAATCCTCCTTGCTGACGAGTGGAAAATACTCGTGCGTTTTGCCGTAGGCTTTGTGGCCTACGAAGCCTTTTTTCTCGAGGATACGCACAACGCTTGAAACGGTGCTGTGCGGCGGTTTTTCGCCTTCAAATTTTTCCAGCAGGTCGCTTACCGTGCCGCGCCCGATCTCCCAGATCAGGTGCATTACGTCTTCCTCCGTTTTGGTCAGTTTTTGCATATGATATTAAGCCGTCGGTTTTATGCGCCGAAGTCCTGATTGTTGAGTTTTCCCGGCAAAACACCCGCAGCCGGGGCCGTCGGTGTCATTTTGCAAAACAAAGGTAAAACGCTTTTTTTAGTTATACAACTATTTTTATAGTTATTTAACGTAATTATACGTTATAAAAATTAAAACACACAAAATCAATTAATTAAAACAGATTTACTGCCGAATGAGACAACATACTTCGCAACGATTTTATATCCCTGCCAAAGAATTACCCCGCCTTCTCTCCCACCTATTACCTTTGCCGGAAAACGGCCAGTACCGACGGCCCCGTCCACCGTCCACCCGCGGCCGTCAACCGTCTACTGTGAATATCACTGCGCTTTCCATCCGCCGCCCTTCCCTGATCATCGTGGTTTTTGCCGTGCTGACCTTTATGGGTGTGGCCAGTTATTTCAACCTGCCCATCGAAATGGTGCCGAAGTTCAGCCCGCCCGTGGTCACGATCATCACGATCTACCCTGGCGCCTCGCCTTCGGAAGTGGAAAATACGGTGAGCAAACCCATCGAAGACGCCATTTCGTCGCTGGAAGGCATTGAACAGATACAGGTCGGTTCGCAGGAAAATTCTTCCTTTATAAGCGTCGAACTCGACCAGGGCGCCGATATCGACAAGTCGGTGCAGGAGATGCAGCGGAAGATCAACCAGATCCAGTCGAATTTTCCGAAGGAAGTGCGCACCCCGGTGATCAACAAGTTTGCACTCGACGAATTGCCGGTGGTACGCCTCGCGGTGGCAGGCAACCTGACGGGCCCCGCATTCTACGACCTTGTCAAAAACCGCGTGCTGCCCGAAATAGCACAGTTAAAAGGCGTCGCACAGGTGAGCATCCTCGGCGGCGAGGAGCGCGAGATCAAGATCAACATCAGCAGCGACCGGCTCGAACAATACGGGCTTTCGCTGATCCAGGTCACGCAGGCCGTGCAGACGGCCAATCTCGACTTCCCGACGGGCAAAGTGACCGGCACCGAAGGGCAGCTCCGCATCCGGCTCGCCGGCAAGTTCCTTTCGCTTGACGACATCCGCAATCTCGTCGTGGGCAAAAGCCGCTTTGGCTCTTCCATCTACATCAAAGACATCGCCGAGGTGCAGGACGGTGTGCGCGATCCCGAAATCATTTGCCGCACCGACGGCCAGCCGGCCGTGGGCCTCGTCATCCGCAAGCAAGGCGACGCAAATGCGGTAGACATGGCCAACCTGGTACTGCAGCGCCTCAAAGTTCTCGAAAAAAACTACGCGTCGGAAGGGCTGCATTTCAACGTGGTGGCCAACAGCAGCACGTTCACGAAGGCCGCCACCGACGCCGTCATCCACGACCTTTTCATCGCCGTGCTGCTTGTGGCGCTCGTGATGCTGCTTTTCCTGCACAGTTTGCGCAACGCGCTCATCGTGCTGGTATCCATCCCGACCTCCATTGTCAGCACCTTCGTCATGATGCGGGTATTCGGCTATTCGCTGAATCTCCTGTCGCTGCTGGGTCTTTCGCTCGCCATCGGCATCCTCGTGGACGACGCCATCGTTGTGATCGAAAATATTTACCGGCACCTTGAAATGGGCAAAAACCGCGTGCAGGCGTCCTACGACGGCCGTATGGAAATCGGTTTTACCGCCGTCAGCATTACTTTGGTGGACGTGGTGGTGTTCCTGCCCATCATCCTGTCCGTGGGGATGGTGCCCAACCTGTTGCGGCAGTTTTGCATGACGGTACTCACATCCACCCTCATGTCGCTGTTCGTATCGTTCACGCTGGTACCGTGGCTGACCTCGCGTTTTGCCAAAGTGCACCGTTTTCAGGGAAAAAACATCGCGGGTCGCGTGGTATTGCGCTTCGAACAATTTCTTGAATGGCTTTCCGACGGATTTGTATACGCACTCGGATGGGCATTGCGCGACTGGAAAACGAAGGCCGCTACCCTGCTCATTTCGACGGGTCTGTTTTTCGGTTCGTTCCTGTTGCTGACAAAAGGTTATATCGGAAACGCTTTTTTTGACACCGGCGAGCGCGGTGAATTTCTACTCGGTATCGAACTGCCGAAAGACGCGTCGCTGGCCCAGACCAATGCCGTCACCAAGGAAGTGGAAGACTGGCTTCGCAGGCAACCCGACGTGGTGCGCACGTTCTCCACCGTCGGCACCAATAACAAATCCTTCGGTCTGAACACTCCCTTTGTGGCTGAAATACAGGTGTTTCTGACGCCTTTCGGCGAAAAAAGGAGCACTCCGACGGTTGTATATGCCCGAAAGGCAAAAGTCAAACTGGAAGAACTGATTGCCGGCGCCAAGATCAGGGCCTCTCCCATCGACATTGTGGGCCTGTCCTTTTCACCGATCGAGATCATGCTAAACGGACCGGACCTCGACAGCCTGCTGGCGCTTTCGCAACGGGTGGAACACACGATGGCCGGCGTGCCGGGCTGCGTGGAGATCACACCGACCGTGCAGGGTGGCAACCCGGAAGTACGCGTGGAGGTAAACCGCCAGCGCATGGCCGACTACGGCCTCGCGATGGCACAGGTGGGTCTCACCCTGCAAACGGCTTTCAGCGGCAACAGCGATGCCAAATACCGCGACGGCGAATACGAATACCCCATCCGCATCGCGCTTGATGCCTTCGACCGGCGCAGCGCCGAAGACATACGCGATCTTTCGTTTGTCAACCCGCTGGGCAACACCGTGTATCTCAAACAATTCGCCGACGTGCGTGAAAGCACGGCGCCTACCCGTCTAGAACGCCGCGACCGCGTCACTTCGGTGATGCTCACCGCCCAGGTGATCGGACGCCCGAACGGATCCGTCAGCCGCGACATCAAGGCAAAACTCGATGCGCTGCCATTGCCGCCCGGCACCGAGATCAAGTACGGCGGCGACCTGAAACGGCAGGAACAGGGCATCGGCACGCTTGGTTTCGCCTTGTGGACCTCCCTTGTGCTGGTGTATCTGATCATGGTG
>JAKOXM010000401.1 GCA_029781095.1 Bacteroidota bacterium | reverse complement strand
TCGCTATACAACTGTCCCGCTATAAACATTAAACCGGTTATCGCGCAAAAAACCCACCAGCGTAATGCCGAATGCCTCCGCCGTTTCGACCGCTAAACTGGACGGCGCGCCGACCGCGCAAACGAACCGGATGCCCGCCATCGCTGCTTTTTGCAACAACTCGAAGCTGGCGCGGCCGCTCAAAAGCAGGATATGATAGTCAAGCGGCACAGCGGCCTGCCGGAAGTAATGGCCGATAAGTTTGTCCAAAGCATTGTGCCGTCCCACGTCTTCGCGAAGCGCCAGCAGCCGGCCTTCCGTGTCGAACACGGCAGCGGCGTGCAGGCCGCCCGTTGCGTCAAAGGTTGCCTGTTTGTGGCGCAGGGTATCGGGCAAGCCATAAATGACTTCCGGGCGAATTGTCCAATCCTTCGTTTTGTCTGAAAATGAGCAATTTGCAACGGTTTTCACGGCGTCAATCGAGGTTTTCCCGCAGACACCGCAACTGGAACTCGTGTAAAAATGGCGTTCCAGTTTTTGCAGGTCGATCGCCAGATCGGGGCTAAGTGCTACTGTGATGACATTTTCCCCGCCGCGCATGCCGGTTATATCTGAAGCCTCATGTACAATGCCTTCCGTAAACAAAAAACCGGCAGCGAGGTCGTCATCCGCGCCGGGGGTACGCATGGTGACGGAAAGATTTTTGACAATGCGGTTTCCCGCCGGGCCGTATTCGAGGCGTATTTCCAGCGGTTCTTCCACGGCGAGCACATCCGGCGCCTCGCCGGCTTCCGCGCCCCGAAAGCGCTGCACGCTCACTTCCTTAACTGCCTGATTTTCCATGTTTTATTCTTTGAAAGTCTTCGGGCGTATCTGCGCTGACCAGCCTTTCCGGGTGTTCCGCTTCGACGACAAGCGCATGATGCCGCTCCAAAAATACGCGTAAAGATTGATTCCCTTCCCGCCACCATTCCAACAGCAAATAAGCGGCGGATGTTTCGTAAATTCCGATGAGCGGTTCGGGTCTGCCGTCATCGGGATTGGCAAACACCGTAGCGACCTGCTGCGCGCTTCGCGCCGCGAGCAGTTGCTCCAGGTCCGTTTTTTCCAGCAGGGGATAGTCGCAGCCGAGTACGAACCAGGCGGAAGGCGAATCGGCCGAAAATTGAGCCGTCATGGCCGAGAGCACCCCGCCAATTGGCCCAAAATCCCCGTAAATATCTGAATCGCACATAGTTTCATAATCCGAAAATATTTCCTTTTGTGATGCCCGGCAGGAGATGAACACACGCTCGCACAGCATTTCCAGCAATTCCGCCGCGCGCCGGTACTGTGGCTTGCCGTGGTAGTGCAGCAGCGCCTTGGGTTGTCCCATGCGGGTGCTTTTGCCGCCGGTGAGGAGGAGCCCGTAGAGCATTGATCAGAATTTGCTGAATTAGAGAATTTTCAGAATGGTTGAACCGATCGATTTAAAAACAGGCGATAAAATTAGGGTATTGCGACATTCTTTTTGTCATTAAGCAGCCTTTTGCAAC
>JAKOXM010000364.1 GCA_029781095.1 Bacteroidota bacterium | reverse complement strand
TGGAACCATTCGGCTTTTTCATTGAAAAACAGGAAATCCTGATCACTGTGGTGTAGTTTTATGCCTTCATGATCGGAACCGCATGGTTTTATTCATCCTTCGACGTTTGGTTTACGGCCTCCTGGTCATTGCGATGGTCGTGGCCGTCATAACCGGTATCATATTTCTTGCGCCTGTTGACCCGGCCCAGCTCAGTTTTGGCCAGCGCAGCGATGCCAGTACCGTTCAGGCGAAAACGGCTGAACTGGGACTCGATCAGCCGCTGCATGTGCAGTTAGGAAGGTATTTGATGGATATTTCGCCTGTTTCCATCGTCGCACAAACGCCTGAAAATCAGCGAAAATACAAATATATTCCCCTGTTCCATACCAATAATTCCGAGGCTCTTGTACTCAAAGCGCCTTATTTGCGTGAATCCTATCAGTCGGGGCGGCCGGTTTCCGGGATACTGGCAGAGGCCATTCCGGCGACGGCACTCCTCGCCGGGGCGGCGCTGGTACTGGCAACCCTGCTGGGCGTTTTTTTGGGCATTATAGCGGCATTACGCCCGCACAGCCTTTGGGATCAGCTTATATCGGTAATTTCCGTATTCGGGTATTCGCTGCCGTCATACGTGGCAGCTATGCTGCTGGCACTGATATTTGGCTATTGGCTCGGCGACTGGACGGGACTGGACATACAAGGCAGCCTTTTCGCGCTCGACGATTTTGGCGACTGGCAGATCAGGTGGCGGAATTTGATATTGCCGGCCCTGGCGCTTGGCTTGCGCCCAGTTGCCCTGATCACACAACTTACGAGAAGTGCCATGCTTGATGTGCTTTCGCAGGATTATGTCCGTACGGCTACGGCAAAGGGGCTGCCGTATGTGAAGGTGATTGGGAAGCACGCGTTGCGAAATGCCATGAACCCGATTGTTTCTGCCATATCGGGTTGGTTCGCTTCTTTGCTTACAGGCGCCTTTTTTGTGGAAACCGTTTTTAATTTCAAAGGCCTGGGTTCTGCAACGGTAACGGCCCTGCTCAATTTCGACATTCCCGTTGTCCTTGGTTGCGTCTTGTTTACCTCGGTTGTGTTCGTATTCGTCAACCTGCTCTCTGATTTGCTGTACGCCTGGCTTGACCCGCGGGTCAGGATAAAATAAAAGTGGTTGAGAAGGATCAGGAAAGGCGTTTAATACTCAAGTTATTGATGATAATCAATATCTTAGGTTCTAAAATCTGCTTTCTTGATCTGTCTCAACCACTTCAGAAAGGTCCTTGCGGGGTTACTTTCCTCCTTCCTGCTTCTTTTTATCTTCCTGGAATTTCATTACCAGTTCCATCACTTCGGAGAGTTGTTCTGCACCGATGCGTTTGGATAATATCTCGTGCTTCCGATCGAGGATAAAGATCGACGGTGTGGTTTGCACATCGTAAAGAGTTTTATATTTACTGCGCAGATAAGGATCGAAGGTATTGAGGAAGAGGTTGTCATCAAATCCTTTTTCCTCCACTCCTTTCCAGCAATCGGGACCTTTATCGGTCACAGCCGTGCAGACCGCGAATACCTTAACGCCGCGGTTCTGGAATTTTTTGGCGAACTCCACCATAAAGGGAGCCGCTTTTTTGCAGTGACCGCAATCAGGCGCCCAGAAAAACAGCACCGTATAATCGGCGTCGACATCCCAGAGGCTATGGGGCTGATTATTGCGGTCCATGACCGTGATATTGGGTGCGATTTTCCCGATCAGAATAGGTTCCAGCCGATTGGCATTGTCGCAAATTTTTTCTACATCCTCTTTTTTGGTCCAGTTTGCCTGTCCCGAGCAGTAATATTTTTTTGCGATATGGACATAGCAGGCATCGAATCCGACGAGTTTCGACTGGGCGTAGTAATTCAGGAAATGGATCAGGTAGTACTTGAAGTTTTCGGGAGAGTTTTTCATTTTATCAATGACCAGATCGATGGCTACATTGACACTGTCGGGGTGCTGCGGGTAAAATTTTGTAACAAAATAGTCGATTTTCTGGTGCATTACCGGGCTGCGCAGCATGCAGGGGTCAGAAATGTCTATGTTGTCAAAATAATGGTCTTTGTACCAGAAGTATTTTTTCCGGTTTGCCTCTTTCTCGTCTCCCGAGAATTGCGGCGGTTCGGGCTCCCACGATGCCTTGACGATTTTGGCGCTCATGGTACCGGGATGTTTGGCGACGAGATCCGTCTGAAACTTCTTGACCTGCTTGTCCAGTTCATTCAACTGTGCCGCAATTGCCGTTGAATCTGCCGGCTGGTTTTTCAGGCGCGACTGTTGAGCGCGCAGCGTATCTGCCTGGGGCCGGAGTTTGTTTAAAAAACGCAGGTAGTCGTAAAACACCTCGTTATCGTCCGAACCCTTGATTTTCATTTTCTCAACCGGATTTTTGGCATCGGTCGTTATCGTAAAATCCTGGTCGTTTTCGGGCATCATCAGTTGAATGAACGAGTTGTCCGGCTTCAATACCAACAGATACACACCGCAGGGCAGCAAGGTGTCCGCCTGGAAAGTAAACCAGCCGTCGGAGCCGATAGTGGCCGTGTCTTTTACGTATTGTTTATCACCGTAGTGAAATCCGAGTGTTAATTCTTTCTCCGCATAATTATCCAGTTTAACCCGGATTTTATAGCCGCCACTGTCAGCATAAAGTGTTGAAAAAGAGAGTAGTGCGATCGAAAAGAGCGTGAAAATGCGTTTCATTCGACAATGTTTTGTGAATCGTTCCGGAATGTATTTGGCGTTCTAGACGCACAAATATCCATAGATGCAGTTTGGAGACCCCGCCTTTTTGGAATTGTTAACACCTGAGACGGCCGGGGTCCGACGATAATCAGCAGGCTGACCGATCCTGCGAGGAGAAGATGGCAGTCAGTGCTGCCGGCTAAATCGCAATTGCATTCTGCTCCCGGCTTCAAAGATCATATTGCTTGATTTTCCGGTAAAGGGTCCGTTCGCTGATTTTGAGCTCTTCAGCAGCCTCTTTCCGGCGTCCGTTGTATTTTTTCAAGGCGCGTTTGATCGCTTCTTTTTCGATTTCGTCCATCGCAAGCGGAGCGTCTTCTTCCTCGCTTTTGTCATAGCCGTTGGCTCCTTTGCCCGATTCAATAATGATGGGCGTCACCCGATCGTGATCTGAAGCCGTATAGATGGCGTCGTCTATCTGGGAGTGGCTCTCCCGCTGGAAGGAAGAAGCAGGGTAGGAGGAAGGTAACTGGCGGACGGAGCCCATTTCCGGCATGCGCAGGTTGTTGCTCTTTACAAGGTCATAAAACATCGCTTTCAGCTCGTTGAGGTCATTCTTCATGTCGAACAAGACCTTATACAGGATGTCCCTTTCCTGAAATTCGCTGCCGCTTTTGTGGCCGCCGTTATTGTGTTCCGATACCACCGGCAGGTTGCGGTTGAACAGGTTCGGCATGGAGCGAGATAACTCCTCTGCGGTAATCTGCCGTTCTTCCGAAAGAACGGAAAGTTGCTCGGCTACATTTTTGAGTTCGCGGATGTTGCCGGGCCAGCGATAATTTTCCAGTACAAGTTCGGCGCGGTCGTCAACCCGGATGGGTTGCATCCGGTATTTTTCGGCAAAGTCGTAGGCAAACTTGCGAAACAGAACGGGTATGTCTTCCCTGCGATCTTTCAGGGCCGGGACCCGGATCGGCACGGTACTGAGCCGGTAGTACAGGTCTTCCCTGAATTTTCCTTTCCGAACGCGCTCTTCGAGGTCAACATTGGAAGCGGCAATGACACGAACATCGGTTTTCATCACTTTTGAAGCGCCTACACGGATAAATTCACCGGATTCGAGCACTCGAAGCAGGTATGATTGCGTATCGAGCGGCATTTCGGCGATCTCGTCCAGAAAGATCGTGCCGCCGTTAACCGTTTCGAAATAGCCCTTCCTGTCGCCTACGGCGCCCGTAAAAGAGCCTTTTTCATGGCCGAACAATTCAGAATTGATGGTGCCTTCCGGAATGGCGCCACAGTTGACGGCGATGAATTCATTGTGCTTGCGGCTGCTCAGCGAATGGATGATCTTGGAGAAAACTTCTTTACCCACGCCACTTTCGCCCGTGATGAGCACAGTGAGATCGGTCGGAGCGACGCGGACGGCCGTTTCGAGCGCTGCATCGAGCAGGTGCGAGGTGCCTACGATGCCGAAGCGGGATTTTATGGATTGGAGGTTGTTAGCCACTTTTCTTTGTTATGATTTCTTCCAAGTTGCTGATTAACTGTGGAATGTGTTTTTTTATGATTTCCCAAATCTCTTCAGCGTCAACGCCGAAATAATCATGCGCTACAATATTTCGCAAACCTTTGATTTTGGCCCACGTGACTTTTGGGTTTGAAGAGGTAACAGCAGCACTCAACTTGGCAGAAGTTTCTCCGATGACCAAAAAGTTCATCAAAGTTGCATCGAAGGATTTTGAGTCGTCGTAGAAATCATCTGCGCTGTGGAAGCCTTCGGAATAGCGAAGGATTTTCTCGGCAGCGTCCTTCATGGCCATCAGGTTTGCTTCGTCTTTTTCAGACATAGATCGCTGATTGAAGGATTTGCTTTCGATAATACGGTTTAATATACTTCTCCCGGCATATGTCTACATTTTTCCCGAATTCCCGCTCAATAAGTGTCCGTAATGACAATTTGATCTCAGACAGGTTTTCTGTTTGAGGCAAAAATTCGAGTATAATGTCAATGTCACTGTCGTCCGTCTCTTCTCCTCTGGCATAGGATCCGAAAAGGCCAATTTTGGAGACCCGGTATTTGTTTTGGAGATCCTTTTTCTCTCTGGCGAGAAATGCCAATATATCGGATTGCGTAATTTTTTTATGCTTCTTCATAGCAAAAGCATTTAGAGTATGTTTAAGTTTCGGTCGCCGGGCTGCAAGCGGCCAATTTTATTTCTTGCTTCGTTAAAATTTTCGCCATAGGCGCCCGGCTATGGCTGCAAATTTTGCCTTGCCTGAAATAAAATTTGCCCACTTTCGCTCCGACACCGAAATTTAAACATACTCTTAGTGTGCAGCCTCAAGCAGATGCGAGATACGAAGCGGGATTTTATGGATTGGAGGTTGTTAGCCACTTTATTCTCTTTAAAAGTTCGTCATTTCGGGATGCTCAGCCCGGCATCCAGAAAACCGAGCGCTTCCTTCGCTTTTTCAATTTCTCCCGGTGGTATCGCAATAAAATACCATTTTGATGAAGCGATGTCACCATAGCCAACCATGACCCTGCTGTCATTCTGGGTACTTCCGTCCTCAAACGCAGTGGTGAGAACCACCGGGAAAGCTACCTGATAGGATTGAGGCAAAACCAGTATTGAATCCGGTGAATCAAATTCAAACCCTGTATACCTCATCTTGTATGTGGTACGTAACTCCTTGCTATTGTCAAACGACTGCCGCATACGATCCGGCCCACCCATTTTTTCAATTATTTCAGGATGCGTCATCGCAATGGCTGTTTCAACATCGTCGTTCATCCAGGCGTTTTTATATCGCAGTATCTGGGTCGTAAGTTCCTTGACAACCAGACTGTCTTTTTGATAGGTCTGCGACAGACAAGGTGTATATCTGACAAAAAACAGAACAAGCACTGTAATTATGATCCTGGTGTAAGGCATTGAAATTTCGGTTGATTGAGAATTTCGATTTAAACAATCTCCCCCAGCAAGGTCGCACTCGTCGTATCCTTCACGCGCACCATCACGTAATCACCGGGCTTCAGACCTTCCTTTTTCGGGAACACCACCATTTTGTTCTGGCTGTTGCGCCCGCAGAAATCCCGATCGGATTTGCGTGAATTGCCTTCGATCAGTACTTTAAAGGTCTTGCCGATATCAGCCTGGTTGTGGCGGAGGCTCAGGGCCGTTTGCAGGCGAATGATTTCGGCGAGACGGCGTTTTTTTACCTCCTCCGGAATATCGTCGGCGTACTTGCGCGCGGCAAGGGTTCCCGGCCGTTCGGAATAATAAAACATATAAGACATGGAGAAGTTGGCCCATTCCACGACGCTGAGCGTGTCCTGGTGTTCCTCCTCCGTTTCCGAACAAAAACCGGTGATGATATCGCTCGACACCGCCGCTTCGGGAAGGATGCGCCGGATTGCTTCTATGCGTTGCTCGTACCAGGGGCGGTCATAGGTGCGGTTCATGAGTTCCAGAACCCGGCTGTTGCCCGACTGCACCGGCAGGTGGATATATTTGCAGATATTTTCATGCCGTGCCATGGTATGCAGCACTTCGTCGGTCATGTCTTTCGGGTGGCTGGTGCTGAAGCGCACGCGGAGATCGGGATGCACAAGTGCTGTCATCTCCAGCAGTTTAGCGAAGTTCACTTTCTCTCCCGTTTCCGGGTTTTCCCATTTGTAGGAATCCACGTTCTGACCGAGCAGCGTCACTTCCCGGAAGCCATTCTCAAACAAACCGGCTGCTTCGGCTACAATGCTGAACGGGTCGCGCGAACGCTCGCGCCCGCGCGTGAAGGGCACAACACAGAACGAACACATATTGTCGCATCCGCGCATAATACTGATGAAGGCGGTGATGCCGTTGCTTTCAAGACGAACAGGGCTGATATCGGCATACGTCTCCTCGCGACTCAGCAGTACGTTGATCATGCGGTGACCTTCGTCGGCGCTGCCGATGAGGTTGGGCAGGTCGCGGTAGGCGTCGGGGCCGACGACGAGGTCGACGAGTTTTTCCTCTTCGAGCCACTGTTTTTTGAGACGCTCGGCCATGCAGCCCAATACGCCGACCTTGGTGCCGGGGCGTTGTTTTTTGACGCTTTCAAAGAAACGCAGGCGTTTACGCACGGTTTCTTCGGCTTTTTCGCGGATGGAACACGTATTGATCAGGATCAGGTCGCTTTCCTCAACATTACGCGTCGGCGAATAGCCGACTTCGTTGAGTATGCTGGCAACGATCTCCGAATCGCTGAAATTCATCTGACAGCCATAACTCTCGATATAAAACTTTTTTCCGCCGGGCACAGACGTTTCCTGCCAGTGTTCCTTGAACAACACATTGCCCTGTCTTGCCTCGTCGATGGTTTTTATACCTTCCAGTGTCGGGTTGCTATCGTACATAGTTGTAATCCGGAACGCCGCTCCGGCCTTATTTTAGTTTAGTGACCGGAACAGCGTTCCGGGTTAATGTTCGCTGGAACGCTGTTCCGGCATAATGTGCCAAAACGCCGTTCCTTCGTACGGGACTGCAAAGGTAAGGCGGAGAGGTGACAAAATGGCAGACCTTTCGAGATTTTTCCAAATAAAATCATCTGACCGGGAGAACCCGGCGCCCAATATCACCAGTCTTTTTTCACCCTCGATGGTCTGGTTGCCGGTGAGAGTTCGCGATAGGCCCGGGCGTTCTTTTGCTCTTCCGGAAGAATGGCGGATTCGAGTAGTCGCAGCGCGGCGTCGCGTGGCATTTCGGCAGGCGGAACATCCTTTTTCCGCGCTTCCTGGGGTTGATCCAGGTAGTATTTTTTCGGTGGAATATTACTTGGCGGCGGCGGAGGTGGCGGCGGCGGAGGAGGTGGTGGTTCCGGCGGTGGTTCCTGCATTTTCCTTTTGGCGATTTTCAGGTTTTTTTTGGCGTCTGACCTGTTGGCTGACAGGCGAAGGCTGCTCTCATAGGCAGTAACAGCCTCTTTATAGTTATTTTGGCGAAGCAGTGCATTTCCCAGGTTGTACAATGCATCGGCTCTTGCAGAGAAACTGGTGCTTTTTGCTACCGCCTCTTTAAATAAGGAAATCGCATCGACATATTTACCCTGCTGGTATGCGGCAATACCGGCGTTATAAAAGGCTGTCCCGGTGCTGCCGGCCCGGTACGTTTCTTCCGCTTTGCCAAACAGGCCCTCGTCATAATACCGGTCGCCTTGCTGCAATTGCCTGTGCTGTGCCTGAATGCCGTTCGCTATCAGGCATAAAAACCACGTTGTTGCCAATAAGAAGCGACGATTTGTCATAATTTCCGAATTGTGAAAACTCTGTATTTACAAAATACCTGCACTGCGGGGTTATGTCCTTGTTTTCCACCAAAGCAACTGCTCCAGCATGAGAAACAACAAGGCCGGTAACAGAAGCCATTGATAATAGGAAACATTTTTCGTGTAAGCGTGGGCCTCCACGGTGGCTTTGGGCAACCGTTCAATGGCCTCCCTGATCGATTCAAGAGCACCGGAAGGATCACGGAGATTCAATGCGGTTCCGTCGCCTGTGCGTGCCAGCTCGGACATCAATGCTTCGTTGGCGCTTGTGCGCACGGGCTTCCCTGTAAAATCGCGCCGGAAGGCTCCGTTTCCTTCAGGGATCATGGCGCCTCCTGCCGAACCTACACCAACGGTATAAAGCCGAACCCCCGATTTTTCCAGTTCTTTTGCCCTTTCCAGCGCATTCTCCTGATGGTTTTCCCCGTCACTGATCAAAATCAGGGCCCGTCCGGCTTCTCCGCCGGATTCGAACATCCGCCCGGCAAGATCGAGGGCAGAGGCTATATCGGTCCCCTGATCCGTGATAAATTCGGGTTGTGCGTTGTTGACGAACATTAACAATGCAGAATAATCGTTGGACAAAGGCATTTGCGGATAGGCATTACCGGCAAAAAAGATCAAACCGATGCGTTCTCCATCCAGTTTCCGGACCAAATCGCGGATAAAAGACCTGGCAACCTCAAGACGGCTGGGCTTTACGTCGTTGGCCAGCATACTGTTCGAAATATCGAGCGCAATCAATACATCGGCGCTGTTATGCGGATCCGACTGCATCTTCACAGCCTCGGTCGGGTTGGAAATGGCCAGTACGACCATGGTTAATCCGAGTGCAAACAATACATTTTTCAGCCAGAAGCGCTTCCCGGAAAAGCCCTGCAACAAACGGCGCTCCAGAGCAGGCGAACCCAGCCGTCGCAATGTGCGGCGGCGCCAATTCCAGTAAACGAACAGCAGCAGTGCCTGCAAGAGCAGTGCCCAGAGCAGGTGCAACAGGGCCGGATTTTCAAATTGTATGAACTCGTTCATCATCTCGCGGTATTAAACGGTGATTACGCGCAAAGGTCCCCAACGCAGCAGCATCTCCAGTACAAGGAGACAGAATGCCGCATTCAGAAACCAGAAAAACATATCGGCAGTGCGCCGGAAAGTCGTGTTCACCACTTTGGTTTTTTCCAGGCTTTCAATTTCCGAATAGATACCCTGCAAATCCTGCGACGTTTTCGCGCGATAGAATTTCCCCTGTGTCATCGTCGCCATATTTTCCAGCAATTGTGTGTCAAATGTCATCTGGCGCGGGGCAAACTGGTAGCTGCCGTCCCGGTTTTGTCGCACGGGTGATTGTACAATGCCGTCGGATCCGATACCGATGGTATAGACCCTGATACCAAGCGCTTTTGCAATTGCCGCAGCCGTAAGCGGACCCAAATCACCCGTATTATTTTCCCCGTCGGTGACCAGGAGCACGATCCTGCTTTTGGACTGACTGTTGTTGAGGTGCTCCACGGCAGTGGCCAGCCCGATCCCGATCGCAGTGCCGTCCGGCAGGCGTCCTACCTGAATATTATTGATAAACGCCTGCAAAACCCTGCGGTCATTTGTGAGCGGGCATTGTGTAAAGGCGCCGCCGGAAAAAATTACCAGGCCCAGCCGGTCATACGGGCGTCTGCCGACAAATCCTGTAGCCATTTCCTTCGCTACGGAAAGTCTGTCCGGCAGAAAATCCTTGCTCAGCATGCTTGCAGAGACATCCATGACCATCATGATATCAATGGCATCTGCTTCTATTTTATCTTCGTGCCACAATTGCTGTGGCCGTGCCAAGGCAATGATAATCAACACAATAGCAATCCAGCGCAGACCCTGTATCCAGTTCCGGGCGTACACCACCCATGTTTTCACCCCTTTCATTGCCTGCAGGCGCGATACTTGCAGCGCAACATGCCTTTTGTGGGCTTCTTGCCGATACCGGTACATAAGTACGGGCAACAGAAGCAATAACAAAAGCCATAGTGGCTGGGCAAATGTGAAGGAGGCGATCAGCACGTAGTTTTTTTATTAGTTATCAGGCGTGTTTTCCTTGATGTTGTGACTCTTTACGACCAGAATTCTTGCTTCTTCGAGGGATTTTTCATGTATACTTTCCGCAGGTGTCGACTTTGCATACTTGACGAGGTCGGTTCTGGAAAGCAATTCTATTGCGACAGCAACGAGCTGATTAGGGAAGCCGGCAGATTGCAGCATGCCGGATATCTCGGCAGTCGTGGACTCCTGCGCAGGAATGCGATAGCGATTCTCAAGGTACTCTCTGAGGATCAGGCTTAACTCCGCGTAATATTCCTTGGCCTCTCCGTGTTTCCAGGGCTTGCGGCGTTTCAGATCATCCAGCAGTTTCAGAGCGTGTTCGTAGGGTGAAACGAGTGGTTGCGGCGATATGGGCTCGGCTATGGGAACCTGTTTCGGGCGCCTGTTCACCCTGCGGATCATCCAGATGGTCAAAAGCAGCAAAAGGAGTGCTCCTGCGCCCCAAGGCAAGTAATCTGTCCATGATTCCGGCTCACGGCTGATATCGCGAACAGCCTCCATGTTTTCTATTTCTGCGTCGCCTGCTACGGGCAGCACCCGGAGTTTGAGGGGATTTGTATTCAGGGGCGTCCCTGACGACAGGTTGATCGCCAGTGGCGGCAATTCCAGTGTTGCGCTGTCAAACAGGATCAGCGTATATCTGCTCACCCATTGCGCTCCCGAACGCCGCCACTCGCTTTTGCGGGTAAGAATGTTGGCGGAAGGGATCAGACTTGCCCAGGAAACAAAGTCTACCTCACCGGGCTGAGGCCCGACACCTGAGACAAATACCCATAAAGAGCTCGTATCACCGGCCTCTATGCGATCCGGGCGCAAAATGGCGGTTGCTGTTGGCTGCGCCCCTGCAGTCACCCATGCCGACAGCAATAATATTACTGTCCAGGCATATAACCGTACGAAACGAAGCATTTGATGGCCGGCCATTATTCAGGTTGTCAAC
>JAKOXM010000354.1 GCA_029781095.1 Bacteroidota bacterium | reverse complement strand
CGGTCTGGTTGCCTTTTGCGTTCAGGAATTTGACAAATTCGGCGTTGGTCACCTCGTATTTGCCGATGTAAAAACTGCTCACTTCAACACTGTGTGCCGGTTTTTCCCAATCAAAACAGTCCTTATCGCGCTCCTCTTTACAACCCATCGTGAAGGCGCCGCCGGTCACCAGCACCATGTTGTCGGGCCGCGTATCTGTCCGGGTGGCTGGCGAAAGTGGCGCTTTGCAGCCGTCGTACATAGCCTCGCCCTTCTCTTTCGGACATTTATCATCAGGGTCAGGTACGCCGTCTCCGTCGGTGTCGGGGCATCCTTGGAAGCGCTGGAGCCCAGGGGTGTCCGGGCATTTGTCGGCGCGGTCGGTCACGCCGTCGTTGTCGGTGTCGGGGGGCGGGCAGCCCTTGTCGGCGAGCAGGCCCGGCTTGTCGGGGCACTGGTCTTCATGGTCGGGTATGCCGTCGCCGTCGGAGTCCGGGCAGCCTTTCCAGGCCGCCGGGCCTTTCCTGTAGCGGCAGGCGTCGTCGCGGTCGGGCACGCCATCCTCGTCGGCATCTGGGCAGCCTGCGGTGAGGGCGCGGCCGAATTCATCGGGACAGGCGTCGTTTTTATCGGGTATGCCGTCGCCGTCCGTGTCGCGCTCGCGGGGCAGGCTGGCGCCGGGGTCAGTGGCGCCTGCCGCACCCATTTTTTCGAGGCGCTCCTGCTGCTGCGTCCAGCCCGTGGCAATGGCTTCCCGCCGCGCACGCGCCGAGGGGTGGTATTTTTGCTCGGCATCGAGAGCGAAGGTTTCGATGCCTGCTTTGGCTTCGTCGAGCGATGCGCCGAGCAGCCGCATGACGGAACCGGCAAAGCGGTCGGCTTCCAGTTCCATGACTTTTCGTTTGGCGGCGTTCTCCTCGCTGAAATCATGGCCGTTGAAATGGTGGCCGACCTCGTGCGCCATCACCGAGTAGGCCGCCCAGCGGGTGTGGGCGTCTTCGCTGAATTTTTTGAGAAAAACCGTGCTGTACAGGATAATGCGCCGATTGCCGTCGGTGGTGGCGAGCGCGTTGTCCACGCTGGAGGCGCGCAGGTCGAAGTTCTGGCTCACACCCAGCGCATTGCATATCTCGCCGACGATGCGCCGCGCTTCGTCAGAGGGGTCGAAGGTGTAAAACTCGGTGTCCTCCACCGCCGTCTTATAGGCGCAGCCGTTTTTTACCTTCAGTTGCTCCTGGGCTATGGCGGGTGAAGCAGCGAACAGTAAAGGGGTCAACAAAATGACTGCGACAAACCTGCGGCGACCAACAGCGCATAAGCAGGGAAAAAGTCTGGGTGTTATCATGCTGGCAAGGGGGGGATAGCGATGAATGATGAAGATGAGTTTATGTTTGATTTTCAATGGTTTAGCGTCATTTTTTTCACTCAAAAAAAGTGCTTTATGTTTTTCACCGGCTAAAAAATAAGTGTACGGGTAAGGTTTTTCAAAACGGGCGATATAAAAGAAAGCAGATGCCAGTCAATAGTCACTTTCCGGCCAGGGCCGCGCTGCTCCGCCCCGTCTGACGCGCAGCGTCTGTACGGGGAGAGACAGACACTGGCACAAAGATGGTGGTACAACCATCCTCCGTACAGACGCTGCGCGTCAGACGGAGGCGCATGCAAATCTCCAAAATTCTTCCGAGAGCGGAGCGGCTTCGCAGCATGGAATATTGATCGAACCCATAACTTCCATACCTTTGAATCCTCCGCCGACAGACGACACCGCATTTTTAAAATTCGCCAGATCAACTTGATTATCAATGAAAAGCCTGTCTGTTTTCTTCTTCGTCATTCTTTTAAACCCGGCCTTGCGCGCCCAGGAGGCCGTTCCCGCGCGTCAGCTTGATTTTAACCCGAGCCCGGAAGGCGAGGGCACCCGGTTCAGCCCCGTTTTACCCGCCCTCATGCAGAAAGCGGGCGCGCGACCGGCGTACTGGGAATATTTCTGGGAATTCGGCGACGGCAGTTTCAGCCGGGCGGAAAATCCCGTGCATACCTACGCCCGGCCGGGGGATTACATCGCCTCGCTCGACGCGACCGCGCATTACGACGACGGCAAAAAACCGCAAAAGAAGAAAAGGACAATCGCCTCGTCCGGCAGTTCGGGCACGATGGCCGGCACGACGCTGCCCGATGTATTTGACGCAGGCGGCAGGCAGGCCATTGCCATGGCTTCCAATTCCCAGCCGAAAGCCGGAGAGGAACTGACCTGCGTCATCAGTTACCGGAACAACAGCGCTGTTGCCACCAACGGGCGCCTGCACCTGTTTTTCAACGAAAGAAGTTTCCCGGTTTCGCATTTTACCTACGTGGAGGGGCGCACGCACTTCGGCGAAACCGTCGATCCGCTGATCTCGCAGGCCTTGCCGCTGTACGAATCGCCTGCTGCAAACTGGGTCGCCTTGTCCCCGCAGTTGCTCACGGGTGTGGCCACCGCTCTATCGGCCGATCCGCCGCCCGCATCCATCATCCAGACCATGCTCGACAACGCGCGCGGGAGATACCGCGAGGAGCATGCCTGGCACTTCACCGAACTCGAAGCCGGGGAAAAACGAAACCTGTTCGTCAGCCTCGCTGGCACGGCCAATATGATCAAGGACACCAGCGCCTTCATCCATCTGGAAGCGATATTCGCCCCCGACGACCCGGCCGTGGCGCCCGAACGGTATGTGATGGAGGTAGAGATCGTGGCCTCGCACGACCCCAACGCCATTGCAGTGTCGGACAACCGAGTGAATTATCGCACGCTGGGCAACAAAAAAATCGCCTACCAGGTGCGGTTTCAGAACAACGGCGAAGGGCCGGCCGCAACGGTAGAAGTAAAAGTGGAAATGCCCAAAGGCCTCGACATGGCCCGCATGCGCCCGCTCGACTGGTATCCGAAGTGCCCGATTTGCCCGAAAACACCCACTGACCGCAGTTGCCTGGATACGACATCGACCAAAGACGGGCTCGTGTTTACCTTCCGGAATATCTATTTGCCGGGCAGCAAACAAAAGGATGTGGACAACCGCGACTCTACAAAAGGATTTGTCAAGTACCGCATCGAAGCGGCCAAAGACATGCCCAAGTTATCGTTCAGGAGTCGCGCAAAGATCACTTTTGACAAAAATCCGCCGATTTATACCAATTTTACCAAAACAAGGTTCAAGCCTGGCATCTCGCCGGGGCTTAAGGCGGGCTATGCTTTTTTACCCGACTCTTCGAAAAGCGGGTATGTTTTTTTCGGAATGAGCATTTCGCCTTACAAATCGTGGCGCATATACCCTCAGGCCGAGTTGCTCACCGGGATCAAAGGCCGCCAGGAAACGGCCGGGGAAACCTACCATCAATCGATGATCGTTGTGCTGGCCAACCATAAAGCGCTCGTCACCAGAGACAGCACGATTAAAGTTACACGTGGATTTGTATCGTTTGATGTGCCGGTGTTGCTCCGGAAAAACATTTCCGGGTGGTTTGGCGCGGGCGCGGGCGGGTCGGCGCGAATTGTTTTTGAAAACGGAGAGCAGACTTTTTCCGTGCACGAAACCCGGGAGATACTGCAGGACCC
>JAKOXM010000291.1 GCA_029781095.1 Bacteroidota bacterium | reverse complement strand
ATCCGATATTGATCAGCACGTACAGGGTTACGATCACGAAATAGGCCCTGCGGTCAAATCGGGTCGCCTTTTTCTTATGCCCGTTTTTCCATATCCGAAGTGAAATGACCGATAAAACGATACAGAGCAACAGAAAAATATAGGTCAGAATATGCAGTTTGTCGACAAGGGTGAAGGTTGTTGACTGCGGAAGGATGGAATCGACAATGTATTTGTTGCCCACTGCAGCAAATAGGCCGCCGACAGAAAGTCCAAAACGGGGATCCACCTCGATCGGGTCAATGAAGAAAACCAGCGAGGAAATGAAAAATGCGACGTAAAGGCCCGTAAACAGCGAAAAAAACAACTCCCAACTTTTTCTTTTGATAAATACCGTCAGTGATGCGCGGGGATATTCGCTGCCCTCTGACAAACCGGGGTCGCCGTATGTCGTTTCGTATTTATGCGATCCCGTGGAAATTTCAAATCGCTCGATCTGCCAGTTGGTCAGGGTCAGTTTCGGTTCGAGTTTTGTGTTGGCGGTATCGGCTTCGTATACCAGCGTACCCACGTCCTGGTTGCTTTCTTCAAACTCAACCCTCATTTGTTGTTCGTCAAACGGAAATCGCCGGATGTCCCAGTTTTTTTTGATGACGGCATGAACTTTTTTGCCTGCCCACTGGACTCCGTTTTTCGCTTCTTTGAAATCGAGGGAGTAATCCACTTCCTTGGCGTTGGGTATTTCAAGCGACTCGAGCGGATTCAATTCGGGGTTGGAATAATTGAACCAAACCCAGCACTGAATGGAAAAACTGTTGTCGTTCAGGTTGATATCGTAGATATCATTGACAAACACGCCGATTTTGACGGTATCGGGCTGTGTTTGCGCCGGGAGGGTGGGAGAGAGGCACAGTAGTAACAGTCCGGAGACAAGGAAGGCGGGAAGGCGATTCATTTTTAGGGTGCAAAATAGGCGTTCTGCCGGTTTAATAAATAACCGTTTTGTTACGTTGAAACTGATTTAACATGGTTGGCACAACATGATTTCAAAAACAAAATTACCTCAGGTATTGCTTTTCGTAATTTTCCCGTTGCTTTTGCCAGCCCAATATGAAGGCATATTAAAAGACCCTGACGTGATCTGGGCGGCCGAAATGGATATTACCTATAATCTTCGTCCTCCCGGCGACGCGGATTCAACCCGGCAGAATCAGATCGTATTTTGGAAAAATTATAACCCTGAAAGCACCTTTCCTTATAGAGATGGCGAGTTGCTGATAGAAAAAATGATGGTCGCGGCATGTTCGGGCGATTGGCCGGCATGGCAATACGAAGAGGCAGGTCGCCGGCTTTCCAAAGAAGAAGTTGCCAAGCAACTCACGTTTGGAGAGGAGATGTATGTGGTTTTCGACGTCGAAACACTAAAAGACAGCGTGGTGGTCGGTTCATCTGTCAGGGATTTCAGCACCTTTATCGGTATAAGGGCAAAGCAATTACTTTATTTCGACGTGAAAAAAGGAGAATTTGGGCTGTTTACTTCATCTATCGCGCCTGTTCGATATAAATTTGATTACTTCAATGCCAACCCGGATACCTGGATGGGTTTCCATAAGTCAGAATATGCTCCCTTCTGGCTGAAAATGCAAGCGTTTTCAAAAAAGGCAGAGAAGAAGAAAACCAAAGTGGATGATTCAAAGGTATCCTGGGCTGCACGCATCAATACTGAGGATAACAGTCCTGTTATAAATGATTTACATACGCTGAAGGTCGGGAAATCACCTGTGATGCAGGTATTACTCGACCGGTTTCATTTTGATCGCCACTATAAAGCCTTTAATACATCGGGAGAACTCATCCCATTCACCATACGCGACAAAATATTTTTGACCAGGGATACGATTCAAACGATCGATCCGGAAACTTCGGCAATAACGATAATCGTGACGGATAAAACGGTCGATGCCGACCAGATTTCAAAATTGCGTCTGGTGGAAGACTGGTTTTGGGACGATCGAAAAAAACGACTGATTATCAGGCTTGCAGGTTTCGCGCCAATCCGGATGAAGTCTTTTCTAAATGATTATTACTCTATCGATACGCCGCTGTTTTATAGAACGAAAGATTAGCGAGTTAGTCAGGCAGTGCTGACGACAGCCCAATATCGCCAACTTTGTAAACAGGACACGGATTGGACACGGATTTTTAATTCGTTCCGTGTCCAATCTGTTTAATCCGTATCCCTTCATGCTCAGTTGACGACTTTTAACTGCCGGCCACCGCCTGACTCGTAAGCGATGGAACTTACCGTATCACCGTCAATTTCCGCACTGCGGCGCCTTCCTTCGCGCTGATCCGAAGATAATAAACACCCGGCGCCAGATCCGAAGTATGGATGGTAAAGCCCGCAGCGCTTGTTTCAACATTGCTGCCTGGTACCGGACGGCCTATTGCATCGGTGACAAAGAGGGTAACAGGACCCGCGGCATTGCGATATATCTGAACCTGCGCCAAATCGGCAGCGGGATTCGGGAAGACTTTCAGGCCGAATGGCTCGCCGGGCAAATGTGTGCCGATGGTAACATCTTCCACGGTGACAGTTTGCTGGTACGTCCCGCCGCTGCACACATTGGAGGCTGTGAGCGTTACGGTATACGTTCCGGGAGCGGCGTAGGTGTGTACAGGATTGGGCTCCGTACTAACTGGAGAACCGTCGCCAAAATCCCAGGACCATGCAGTAGGACTACCCGTGGACAGATCCGCAAAGGCCACATCCAGGTTGGTGGGTGTGGCGATGAAATTGACCAGCAAATCCGTAAATATGTTCACTGTAACCGTTGCGGGCTGGCTGACACAACCCATTTCTTGCACCTCCCAGTCGTAGAAGAAGTAATACCGCCCCTGGCCGTTATTGGTGGAGTTATTGCCATATATCTGCACGATGTTTGCAAGCGTATAAGGATAAGCCGCACCACTGTTGTTGCGATACAGATTTTCGGCGTCATTCCCGATGCTGTATTTGCCCGCAGCCGGAATATCCATGTTCAGTTCGATCCGGCTTCCTCCGTTCGGCACAAATACGGTGACAGACTGTATCAAATTATCCGACTCGTCATACAGGTGAATGGTACGGTCGCCGTCGCCCTGGGCATACACCTGAACCGACCGCAGCGTAAACGGCACGTAAGCTTCAAAAAGCAGTTTGCGTTCAAAATTGGAGTTTTGATAACTGCCGTTGCCAATCGTGTTGTCCGGCGGACCGACATGCCCGATCGGTCTGTCTTCCAACTGCCGGACGCTATATACTGTAGGATTGAGCAGCGGCGGAGAATTAAATGTCGCGCCGGTATGGATAACATTGCCATCCATGCTCCATTCAACAATATTTCCTGCTGCAGCATCCACGGAAAGAGCAACGGAATCGCCCTGGCAGATATCTGTATTTCCGGAAACAACGGGCGTTGCCAGCGTCTCGTACGCTACGACCAGCGAATAGTCATCCGAGCCAAGCGTATTGGTCACCGTAAGGTTGACGGTATACGTACCCGGTGTTGCATATGCATGCGTTGGATTGATATCGGTGCTGCTGGTGCCGTCGCCAAAATCCCAGGACCATTCCTGCGGAATATTCGTCGATTTGTCGGTAAACTGAAAAACGCCGAAGCAGGTAGAGGTGACGTCCACCGCGAATTCGGCGGACGGCGGCTGAATGGCAACCTGACAAAATGTTGGCAAGGCAAACCCTTCCGTTTCATCACCAACCACATTTGCGCTTCCCTGTTTCGCATCCATACCCATGCCTCTGCCGGCAAAGGCTTCCCATATCATGCACCTGTGGGCGTTGTTATACAACAATTGATCGGCAGCGAGAATAGCGTCACGGGCGTCGAGGTAACCCGGGCCGCAAGGCTGGAGTTTCATGGCCTCCACCACGAGGTTGAGCGCCGTGATGTTACCGCCTGTTCCACCGAACCAGTCGGGGTCGAAACCTTCCGCATCGATCAGTTTCCAGGTCATATCCCACAATACCTGGCTCCATATTTCGCCGATAGCATGTACTTCGGTATTGGACGCGAGGTCGCCATAGGTCTGCGGATTAATGGCCATATCGGTGGAATATGGGAAACGGCGAATGCCGATACCTCCGGTATCCGCCAGCGCGTAGGTTCCGATGGGGCGCGAGTCTGTACCTGCATCTCCCGGTTCGATGGTCAGGATCAGCGCCAGCCAATCGCTCCAGCCTTCGCCTCCCTCCTCGTTGTTATTGAGACAGTTTGAATTGGAAGGGCCACCCGACAAACGGATAGACAGACCATGCCCATATTCATGTGCCACAACGCCATTGTCAAGAGAGCCGTCGCGATCGACGGCCGCAGTACCGACCGAAGCAATTGTTACATTTAATTTATCGCCGGCCATCAATTTGTTTTTCAGGAGATTGCCGTCCGCCTGCGAGATCATCACGGCCGGTATCCCGGGGTTGCCGGTGCCCGACATGGCGAAAGGCGCCCCTGCCGTATTGTTGATAATAATAACACCAATGGCCCCTGCTGCTTTCGCCGTATTCACCTTGCTGATAAATGTGCAGGTGCCGCGGTCGATCACGGCGATTTTACCGGCCAATTCGGCCGTATTCACGATCGGTTCGCAGGCATCGGTCGTTGGCGCGGCGCCGTCATCGACCAGCACCGCTTCCGAGTTGATCGGGACGGGGAGACCGGGGCCGAAAGCGGCCAGTACGGCCATATAATCACCTGCGACATCGGCCGGATCGTGTACGGTGAGGATGGAAGGTACGCCGGTTGGCCAGAGATACATTTGCATGGTGCCGCTGTTGCCGTCTCCCGGAGTCGAAAAGTTGGCGTTGCTGGTACCGCCGCCATCCTGCGCTTCGGCGTGTACGGGGTCTCCTTCCGCTCCGCCTTTACCATAGTTGTTTTCCTGAAAATTGCCGGACTCCTCGTCGAAACCGTGCAGATAAAGGATGTCGTGCAACATATTGTTCACGTAAAACAGGTTGGTAATTACAGCATCCTGATTTACTTCAGGCACCTGGGTCAGGTCGAGCGGGAAATCGAACTGCAGTCCCGGTCCGCCGTCGGGCGAATATCCCGGCTGATCGGCGTTGTTTCTGTCTTCGTACGCATATACATTGTTGCCGCGGGTAATGGTGTAATCGGCGCCGTCGATGCCATCCGTATCATGCCATCCGAAAGGAGAAGACAGCGGCGAGCCGGGGCCGGTGACGAGACTTCTCGGGCCAAAATTGGGCGCCTCAACGGGCAAGGCAAATACGTTGTAAGATGCGCCGGCTACGGCATTCCCGGCCTGGTTTAACACAGGGGCCGCCATAGGCGAAAGGCCATTTTCAGAATACCCGGTTCCTGGATCGCAGGTTACCGTCCAGTTGTTTTTTTCCAGGTATTCGCCGGTGACAGCATCGATGCGAACGTTCCACCAATCGGCGCTTTCGCGCAGCGCGATATTGACGTTCCATGCCAGGCGGAAACCGTCTTCTACCGGCACGAACAGGAGTTCTGTCTCGATCGGGTGTTTGGAAATGCCGCAATCGCTAAAAGTGAATTTGTGACGCGTGTCTTCCTTCGACTGCAACCGGGGGGCTTGTACCAGCGCAACACCCAGGTTGGCAGCGGCCAGCAGGACTGCTTTTTCCGGTTGAAGCGCCGGAACAGTTGTATTGGCTTTATGAGCGGCGTCGGCGAAAAACCGGTTGGCAAAGTATTCAACCGACCCGTTGCGGATGGCCATGGTACTCACCGCATTGTAAATCCGGATGCCGGAAATTTGCTGGTGCAGGTAGGTATAGGTAATGCCGGTTTTCCGGTTGGTATATTGGTCTGAAACGGTCCAGTTGGTGATGTCTTCATCCGTCAGATTCCATTTCGATTTTACTTCCCGGAGGTACGTGTTTATTTCAGTTTGAAATTGTTGCGCCCCGGCAGGTAAAGAAAGGGCGAACAGCGCGAGCAGAAAGGCTGTGCGCACGAAAAAGCAAGGTTTGGCCATGATACAAGTGCTTGAAAAATTAATATGCGGTGTCGGATTATCGGACTTGTTGCGGCGGGCGCCTTTGGCAATAAATAAGACCCCGACGCAGCAAGTCTTTTATAAAAGGGGGTAAAACTACACGGTTTTTCAAGTTCCGTATTGTTGCGAATGCGCCAATCGCAAAAACTGCCAAACGCTTACATATTCGGTGTGCAAGGGGTATTATCAAAAATGTTCGGCCAAACAATACAGCGCATCTTTTCACCGACTTTCCCGAACGTTCCAACGATCGGGTGGTTAACGCAATCTGCTTTTTTACGGCATGTCCGATGCATATTGTCTGTCAAAACAAGGTGTCATTTCAACGATGAAGCATAGCGGTATATGCTGCATGCGAAGTCGTGAAAGATATACGCGAAAGATTGGAGTCCACGATTCAGCCGGCGGCCTCGACACAAAGCCCGTTATCCCTTGCACGCCTGCTGTTAACAAGTACAAAGTGGGCGTTGAAGAAGGCAGAAAGCATCAAATCTTTGAACGACAGGCCATTTTATGAATCAAAACCCGGGAAGAAGGGATACAGCGGGATGGCAGGTTGCGCTATCTGCTTATTTCCATATTATATACTCTTGCCCGACCGAAGCACAAAGAGGGCCACCTTTGGAGTCCGTCATTCGCAAAGTTGCCTCAAGGGAAGAATCCGTTTTGAGGCAGTCTTCTATCGTCGACCATTCGATGTGCTTCAAATGGATTTTTGCCCTTCGAAACCCATACCAGGACGTTCCCTTCCGTTCGCCCCAGCACAGGTAGATAAATCTTTCTTCCGGCGTTCCA
>JAKOXM010000289.1 GCA_029781095.1 Bacteroidota bacterium | reverse complement strand
GGTTTAGCGCCGGGGGGATATGGACGTTATACAGATTTTTGAACTTGTGTTGCATCTTCGAAACGCCGTTCCGGTAATCGAAAGGCCCGGGAATGGCAAAGCCTATACCTGCTACCTGCGCTTCATTTGTTACCGAAATCGCGCGATTCAAGGCCGCGGCCCAACGTTGTAGAATGACATCCGCCGGGGCGTTATGGTCATACGACTCGCGCGCGATGCTGCTCTTTACCAGTGTGCCTTCCTGCAGATGCACGGCCGCGCAGGTAATGTGAGTACCCCCGATATCGACTCCAATGGACAAGTTTTTTTGCATCGAAAGAGACAAAATTTTTGTGAGGCGGGTTCAGGATTTGTTCAAAAATAGCATGATTTGAAGCGTCGCAACAAGCAAGGGCCGGCGTTCGCTGCACAAATATTATTCATCAGGGCCAGTTGTGCCATGACAATCAATTAGTTAACCCATGTTACGGCCTGCCGGTTCTTATATCGGCACTGCTCACAATTCGAGTTGTTTTATTCATCGGATGGTTGAAGTCATCTGATGAATAAAGTACGTTGCTGCCCTGCAACCGCAGGCGCCGGCTGGACTTGGAGCGTGTTCGGGAATTTATTTCTGGCCTTCAAGCGGCAAATTTTATTTTATTCGGTGTTTAATTTTTCGCCGGATTGCCCGCATACGGCTGCAAAATTTGCCTTGCCTAAAATAAAATTTGCTCCCTTTCGGCTCAGAATAAATTCCCGAACACGCTCTTATTGTTTCCACAACGCCCCGGCCTCGAGCGCGCGGAGATACACCGGGCAATCCGGGTCGTGAGCGCCGGGCAGCCAGCCGGTACTCATCAAAAACTCGTTCACGATCTCCCCGCCGGTAAAGCGAAAGGTTTTTTTAAACAATTTCACCCAGGCTTCCCTGGGTTGCGGGTGGTGGTGGGCCAACCAGTCGCGAAACGAGCCGAAATCCTGTTGCAGGCGCCGGATAGCGCGGGCATTCTCGATCGCGGCATTGACTTTCAGCCGGTTGCGAATAATACCGGCATCATTTAGCAGCCGTGCCACATCCTCATCACCATAAGCAGCCACGGTGACGATGTCGAAGTCGTGATAGGCTTTCCGGAAATTTTCCTGCTTGTTCAAAATAGTCGTCCAGCTCAGACCCGCCTGGTTGATCTCCAGAATCAGGCGGCAAAACAACTCGTTGTCGTCGTGCAACGGGAAACCGTACTGGTGGTCGTGGTAGTGGCGATGCGGGCTGGGGTCGTCGGACGAGAGAGCGTTTACGTAGGTGCAATAACTCATGACAGATTGTTGAAGGCCCAAATTAAACCCTGCTGCCCGACGGCGCGACAGAAAAATAAATTTTTTTTTGGCAATACCGTTCGATGAGACAATGAACCGTCGTCGGCCCGAGGTTCCGGGGCAATGACATTTCGCTGAAAGCGGGCAATCTGGTGAGTCAGGGCTGGAAAACGGCGCCGTTTGTTCCGAAATACGTCGTTTTAGGGTACAATCATCGGTTTTGACCATCTTAAGTTGGAGTGCAAATAAAATACCACGACGACACGAGGAAGCACGACGCATAAAAATTTTATTACCAATCAATTACGTCGTGCCTCTC
>JAKOXM010000288.1 GCA_029781095.1 Bacteroidota bacterium | reverse complement strand
TCAATAATATACTGTTCCCGGCGGCAAAGAAAAAGCACCAGAAGACATAGGGGTAATGTGCTAATGTGCTAATATGCTAATGTGCTGATAAGGTAGTTCGTTATCTTTAAAAATATGGGCGCATTAAGGATATCAACTTATTCTGACGACGTAGTTCAAGGCAATACCTCCGGTGTTTTGTTGTGTTGCCCACAGTGCCCCGCAGGCTGCAAACCTGCGGGGCACTGTCATTAAAGTATTCACCGGGTCAAAAAGACATTTTTTCAACAAGTCACCGCACTCGCCTCAAAAACGGCTCGCCTGACTTGCAAATCCACTTTTCCTCTCCCGCAATAACTCTATCCAGGTCTAAAACTATAGGTCCTGGCCGGGCGGCCTGACCGGAAATGTGCATAAAAACAGGTTTTTCATGGAAATCAGCATGAAAAAATGTACGGTTCGATGGAATTGAAAACTTTTTCCGTTTTTTAGTGCCTGAAAAGAATGATTGCACTCGAAACGAAAAAATAAACCATGAGCAAACCTGTTACCCTCCTTTGTGTTTCCAGTTACTTTAAGGGCAACGACTTCCTGCGCGGAGCGAAGGAGGCCGGTGCGAAAGTCTATTTCCTGACCTCCAAAAAACTCGAAGACAAACCCTGGGCACGGGAGGCCATCGACGAGATATTCTATGTGCAGCAGGGCCCGGAAAACGAATGGCACATGCCCGACGTCATCAGCGGCCTGGCCTGGCTGATGCGCACCCACAAGATTGACCGTATCGTGGCGCTTGACGATTTTGACGTGGAAAAAGGCGCTGAATTGCGCGAGCATTTTCGCATTCCCGGCATGGGCCAGACGACCGCCCGCCACTTTCGCGACAAACTCGCCATGCGTCTCAAGGCCGCCGAGGCGGGCATTCGGGTGCCGGCCTTTTCGGCGCTCTTCAACGACGAAGAGATCAACCAATTTACGGCGACAGTGCCTGCTCCCTGGATCGTGAAACCACGCGGACAAGCGTCTGCTACCGGTATGAAAAAAATATACAGCGCGGACGAGCTCTGGGAACACCTCGCGACGCTCGGCGGTGAGCGCCACAATTTTCTGATTGAACAGTTCAAGCCCGGCGATGTATACCATGTGGATGCTCTTAGCCGGGAAGGCAAAGTGATTTTCTCCAGGGCATCCCAATACCTTGCCCCGCCGTTTGAGGTTGCGCATGGCGGAGGCATCTTTCGCAGCGCCACGGTTTCCTTCGGATCTGCCGACGAGAAGGCGCTGTCAAAAGCGACTTCCGAGGTCATGACGGCTTTCGGAATGAAGCACAGCGCCAGTCATACCGAGTTTATTAAATGCCACGAAGACGGCGAATTTTATTTTCTGGAAACCTCCTCCCGGGTTGGCGGCGCACATATTGCCGAAATGGTCGAATGTTCGTCCAACGTCAATATGTGGCGCGAATGGGCGAAACTGGAAGTGGCGGTTGCAAACGGTGAAAAATACGAGTTGCCCAAACTGCGCAAGGATTATTCCGGCATTATCGTATCCCTCACCCATCAGGAATGGCCCGATAACAGCCAGTTCAATGATCCTGAAATAGCATGGCGTATGACCGATATGGATCATCACATTGGTCTCATCGTACAATCTCCCCGGCGCGAACGCGTTATGGAATTGTTAGATGATTATGCCATACGGATCAAGCGTGATTATCATGCCAGCGCGCCGGCGCCGCCCAAACCGGGGCACTGATTTGGCTTAAAAATTGCCGCGTTCAGGTGCCCGGGAGGTTCCGGATGCGAAATAATATGCCCGGTAAGGGCCAACTTTAATCCTAAACAATTCTGCTTATGCCATGCCTTCGGATTCATATTTATTTATGGGTCGTCTTGTCGTTTTCCCAACTG
>JAKOXM010000277.1 GCA_029781095.1 Bacteroidota bacterium | reverse complement strand
CTGCGGGGCCGGCCACTGCTGTTGCGCCGGCGGGCCACTGCCTCCGAAACGCGGCTCACCGCGTCCCAGTAAATATCGCCTTCGGGCAACCATGACAACACTCCTTCCACATAGGATTGCGTTTCCGGGCGCAGCAGGCTGTAATTGGTAAAAACGATCGGATTGGTGTGAAACAGGAATTGGCCGTTCCCGAAGGGGCATCGGGTATAATTGATCAATGTGTCATTCAGGTATCCGATCGGAAACTGGGCCATGGAGTCGCAGAAATAACGCTCCCCGATATAATGCCAGGTATACGGCTCGGGTATGTTCCGGTACGCATAATGCATGGCCACGCCCGCCGGATTTATACCCTTCGGCTCGCGCAGGCTCAGGTGCACCTCCTGATCTTCCATAAACGAATAATCATCCCATTCCCAATCGTTGCATTCATAATAATACAAATGCGACATGAGTTCGAAGGGCATCGTTTTGCCCGCAATAAATGCTGTATTGCCCTCGGCGACAAAGCCAAGCAGCCGGTCGAGGGCCAGCGAATCGAAGTACAAACCCTCCCCGACAAATACATAGATACCGCCGCTCAGGGAATCCTGCGGCAATTCCGTTGCAACGCTTTTTTTTATGTCGACCAGTTTTTTCCCGGGAAAATAGGTACTCAGCAGGCGGTGCATGACTTCCGTGCCATACGGCTGATCACTGCTTTCGTTGTAGGCGTGCTTGTCCCAGGAGTCACGCCATGCAAAACGCGGGTTGTCAGCCTCATACCAATAGTAAAACACTGCGGCCAACACGAGGATGGCCAGCAGTGCGATCAGTAAAGGCGTTCGATTTTGCGGTTGCATGGCGGTTTCGGCAGAGCATTACTTGATTACCCGTATCTTCATTTTGACGTCTTTCACAGGCCGGTCGCCCTGGCCCGTTTTGGTGGAGGCAATCTTGTCGATCACATCGAGACCCTTGATCACACGGCCGAATACGGTGTAGTCGCGGTCGAGGTGCGGCGTGCCGCCCAGTTCGAGGTATTCCTTGCGCTGTTCGGGCGTATAGTGGAAGCCTTTCATGCTTTCGATCTGGTTGAGGGTTTCTTCCGTCACCGGCCCGCCCTGAACGATATAAAACTGCGAACCCGACGATTTTTTCTCCGGGTTATTGGTGCGTGCTGCCGCCAGCGCGCCTTTGATATGGAACAGCGAATCCACGAATTCGGCGGGCACCTGATAATTGGGGCCGCCCATGCCGAGCATTTGCCCTGCAGGCGCGTTGCGCGACTGCGGATCACCGCCCTGGATCATAAAGCCGTTGATGACGCGGTGGAAAAGCAGGTCGTTGTAATAGCCTTCTTCGGCGAGTTTGATAAAGTTGTCGCGGTGCTTGGGCGTTGCGTTGTAAAGTTCGGCCGTCATGGTGCCGAATTCGGTTTCAATTTCCACGAGACAGCGCTCGGGTGCGGTGACTTGAATCATTTGTTTTTTAATTACAGTTTTAGAGCCTTTGGTGGCTTGAAGCGTGACGGTATAGTTGCCGCTGTGCAGGTAGCGGTGCACGGGATTTGCTTCGGCGGAAGTGGCGCCGTCGCCGAAATCCCAGGCATAGGTGTCGGCCTTCACCGACGTATTGGTAAAATTGACCTCTACCGGTGCAACGAGTTTCTGCGTCGGCACCGTAAAACTGGCGACGGGCTTTACGGCGCAGGAGGAAAGGGCCAAAGCGGCAAGAAGGGTCGGGAAAACGAGTTTTTTCATTATAAAACGATGTTGATGTGTTTGAGTCAGGTGTCGGACAGGTTGTTTCGGATGCCCGGGTGCAAAAATGCGGAATTCACTTCTCACAATCATCAAACGGACCACTATTTCAGCCGGGCCAGTCCGGCCTTGGCTTGCGCGTGCAGGCTGCTGGCGTATTCTTCCGGTTTCATACCGAGGCAGCGATTGAACGCATCGCGGGCATTTTTAGCGTCTTTTTTTTCTTCGTACAGCAGGCCGAGTTGCAGTGCGGCGTTGCAGGCAAAGTACCAGGGGTCCTTCGCGCCGGTGTCCACCGTTTGGGTATAAAGCCGGATGGCATCCTGTGTTTTGCCCATTTTGTGGGTGATGCGGCCCAGGCGATACGTGTATTCCAGGTTTTTGCTGCGGTCGGCCGTATATTCGTGGGCCGCATTTTTCAGCAGGTCGTAGGCGCGCTGGTAATAGCCGCCGTCGAATAGGAGGCGCGCCTTGAGCAGGCGTACGTCAGGTACGGCGCCACTTTCCGCTTCGCGCAGGGCGGCTTCGTCGCCCTCGCCATTGGAAGAGCCCTTGATTTTGACATAGCCCATATAGGTGCGGTATCCGTTTTCGTTGCCGCTCAGGAGATGATGCCAGGCCAGTTTTTGATAAGCTTCCTTGAGGCCGTTTTCACCCTTAAAATTGTTGACGAATACTTCCAGCGCCTGGTTCGCGTCACCGTCGAGGCGGCGGAGTTTGGCAAGCCCCAGCAAGTAGTTGCGAAAGTGAAGCGGAGCGTATTGTGGCCCGGTGGGGCATTCTTCCAGCAGGCGGACGGCCTCGTCGTTTTGTCCCGTACGCATGGCGACGCTGGCCATGAGGTAGGCGGCCATGGGGTTGATCTTTGGATTCAATTTGCTGTTTTTCAGCGTTTTCCACGCAAGGTCGCCCTGATTGTTCAGGTACAGTTGCAGGAGCGCATAGGCCACGACCGCCTCGTCTTCAAAGATAAAATCGTTCTTTTTGGCGTATTCCAGCGACTCTTCCAGTTCGCGCAGCCCCTGTTCCATGGTACCGTTCATGCCGCCGAGCGCTTTTACCGCCCAGCGATATTCTTCCGGCACGTTGCCGATCATGGCGTGCATGATGCCGAGGCTTTTTTTGTTGGCCATGAAATCGGGGAATTTGCGTTGGTTCTCCTCCAGCAGCGCATACGCCTGTTTGATGTCGCTCATGCTCGTCAGAAAATCGCTGTAGCGGCTGCGCGTAATGGCCCACTGGAGCCGTATCTCCGCCTGCGTGTAGAGGTACCAGGGCGAATTGGATGGTCCGGCGGCGATCTTGTCCAGCCGGGATTCCATGTTTTTGGCCAGGCGCTGGTATTCCGGCTTGTCGTCGTTGACGAAAATGGTGAGAAAATCGAGGTAATTTTCCACGAACGGCGCCATCAGGTTGTCAGGTTCCAGGCGTTTCATGGCATCGAGGCTGGCGCGGGCCTCGCCGAAGCGCAGGCTCACCGTTTTCTGGTATGCGTCGCGGGTGGAGGCGGAAAAAGCGAAATAGGCGTAGTTGGCGTTCAGTTGAAAGACCGGCAGCAGGATGCCGGCAAGCAGGATAAATCGCGTGAGGGATCGTGTCATGGGATGAAACCGATTGAAAAAGAAGGGCAAAGGTCGGATTTCCCGGCGGAATTTGTCAGTGCGATTTGTATTGGTGTCTGTTTGGAGGGATGGAACACGGATGACAGGGATTGGACACGGATATTCACAGATCGTATTAAAAAAATCCGTGTCCAATCCCTGTCATCCGTGTTCCATCCTACTACCGGTGAATCTCACATCAGCTCGCCGGCGCCTCGTCCAGCAGCATCTCTTCCTTTGCCGTCAGATCCAGTTCATTCACAATCCGGCTGCGATTCGGCATGAAAGTAGCGAGTCTGATAAAACCCAAAGCAGCCAGTCCAAGCAACAGATAGTAGGCAGTGACGAAAAAATAGCCGATCAGACAGATCAGAATGGAGGCTTCGGTCAGCCCGAAACGTGCGATCTGTGCCGTGCGGTAAGCGGCAAGTTTTTCCGTAAAATCAGTTTTGGAGCGGGCGGTATCCAACAGCCTCGGCACAATGTAATAAGGCGAAGCCTGTAATACAAACCAAACGCCCGCCATTATGAGGTCGAAAGATTCGTAGTAGATGCCCGGCCGCACGGGCGGGACGACAAACAGCCACAATATGACAAAAATCATTATTTGCCCCACGAGCATGCTCAAAAAGAGAATCTGAAGCGAACGCAGATAACCGGGTTGATCCTGACTGGTAAGCATATCCTTAAATTTAAGGTACAAAGTACAGCGAAACACCAGTTTCGCATAACGATTGCTGCGAAACTGGTGTTTCGCTGTACAATTGTTATTTTTCCCGCTGAAAACGAATTCATACATGAAAAAAATACTTTTTCCAGCCTTTTCCTTCCTTCTTTTACCTTTTCTGCTTTCCGCGCAAGCGAAAAACGATTCGTGGCACATTGTCGCCGACCATATCGACCCGGCTAATTATTATGGTATCACCGTCGCCAACGGCATGATCGGCCTGGTGTCGTCGCCGGAACCGATGAAGGTAAAGGACGTAGTGCTGAATGGCGCCTACGACAACTACCAGCGCGGACGCGTGAGCAACATCCTCAAAGGCTTCAATTTTGTGAACATGGACCTAGATGTGGACGGGCAGCGGGTGATCCGGGGCAGCATTTCAGGCTATAAACAAACGCTCGACATGCGCCAGGCCCAATTGACCACCACCTTCGACGTAGGTGACAAAATTTCGGTCAGCCACAGCGTCATGGCGCTGCGCCACCTGCCGTTCTGCGCGCTCAGCATCGTGGAGATCACGGCAAAAAAAGACGTGACCATCACGCCGATGGCGGTCATCGAAGCGCCTGATATTCTGCAGGATGTGCGCAATTACTACGCCCAGATCGACAGGCCGCACGTGCTTATCCCGCTGCTGACCTCGGTGGGGAAAAGTCCGACGGGCAAATACACCGTTGCGGCGAGTTCGAGTTTTGTTTTCGAGGAAAAACACGGTTTCGAACCCGCACTTATCCACGAGGACTGGGACTATAACCGCCATTTGCTCAAATTCAATAAAAAACTCAAAGCGGGCGAAACGTACCGCTTCTCGGTCGTGGGCACGGTCATTTCCTCTGCTCACACCACAGATGCCCACAACGAGGCCGAACGCCTCACCATCTACGCCGCACTGGAGCGCACCGAACGCCTGCTTATGCGCCACCGCGCCGAGTGGGACAAACTCTGGGCTTCGGATATCGCCATCGACGGCCCGGTGGAAGACGCGCGCGCCGTACACTCGGCGATGTACCACCTGTACTCGTTCGCCCGCGAAGGCACGGCTTTCAGCCTTTCGCCGATGGGCCTGAGCGGCCTGGGTTACAACGGCCACGTGTTCTGGGACACCGAACTCTGGATGTACCCGCCCCTGCTGGTACTGCATCCCGAGATTGCGCGCTCGTTGCTCGAATTCCGCTTTCAATTGCTCGATGCGGCCAAACAAAATGCCTTCGAACATGGCTACAAAGGCGCCATGTATCCCTGGGAAAGTACGACCACAGGTCAGGAAGAAACGCCGGTGTGGGCGCTCACCGGGCCTTTTCAGCAGCATATCAGCGGCTGCGTCGGGTGGGCGGCCTGGCAGTATTACCTCGTGACCAGGGATAAGGAATGGCTGCGCACCCGCGGCTGGCCGATGCTGAAAGAAGTGGCTGAATTCTGGGCTTCCCGCGTGGAACGCAACGGCCCCGGCCGGTATGATATCAACAACGTGATCGGCGCGAACGAGTGGCAGGAAAATATCGACAACAACGCCTTCACCAACGGCATGGCCAAAACCGTGCTCGCCTATGCCACCGACGCCGCCAAAGAACTGGGCCTCACGCCCGATCCCGACTGGATGCTGGTGGCCGCCAACATCCCCATTTTGAAATTCCCCGACGGCACCACCCGCGAGAATGCCACCTACGACGGCGTCACGATCAAGCAGGCAGACGTGAACCTCCTGGCCTATCCGCTTAAAGTGATCACCGACCCGGCGCAGATCAAAAAAGACCTAGACTACTACGAGCCGCGCATGGCCAAAGACGGTCCTGCCATGGGCAACGCCATACTCACGGTATCGGCAGCGCGCGCGGGCGACGCCGTGCGCGCCTACGATCTCTGGACGAAAAGTTACAAGCCCAACGAGGTGCCGCCCTTCGGCGTGCTGGCCGAAACGGCGGGAGGCACCAATCCTTACTTCGCCACCGGAGCCGGCGGCTTCCTGCAAGCCACACTCATGGGCTTTGGCGGTCTGGACATCACGCCGCAGGGCATCGTGCAGATGAAAACGAAATTACCCGCGCAGTGGAAATCGCTCACATTGACGGGGATCGGGGTGGAGAAGAAGACGTTTACGGTAAAATGAGTTGGTAGCACGACATTCATGTCGTCGGGACCAGGGCCATTTATGGCCAATTAGGGTGTCTTTAGGGCCATAAATGGCCCTGGTCCCGACGGCGTAAACGCCATGCTACCAGGTAAAACAAGAGCCGCCCCGGGTACGGGACGGCTCCTGTTCTTAAATTTAAGGAAACCGCAGGGAATTAATGGGTATCGAGGTATACGATCACGGAGGCTGCGACGGAGGCAACAGGCCCGCCCAGTTCCAGTCCGATAGCGTCGGCCCACACCCAATCGGGTATTTGTGCAGGCTCGGGCACACCCGATCCGCCGCCTTTTGACACGGACCTCCAGTACCAGTAGTAGCGGCTGTATTTCAGCGTGGAAAGCGTGGAAAGCACCATGCGCGGATCATCCAGATGCGTGTCGCTTGTCAAGTTGTTTTCAAAGTTGGTCATGACTTCAACGAATTGGCTCAATTCATTGGGCGACGTGACTGGCATACGGGACACCTCATTGAATATCGGGAGCAGCGCTTTTTTATCATTTTCACTCAGGCGGGTTTCATCGAGGCGTGCTGTGTAATCGCTGAAGTTGCGGTTAAAATCGATTGCCTGAATGCGTTTTTGCTCTTCTGCGGTTACCGTGACGCCGTTTTCAGACATGAACTGGAAGGTTTTGTCCAGCACAAACTGGCGGATCGCTGTTTTATCGCCGTTAAATTGTTTGATAATACCCTTGTTTTCAGGGCTTAAGATCACCTGCATGGCCAGGTTGTGCAGTTGGCCGATGTTGTCCTGCGGGTTGTCCGGATTGACCAGCGCAGCGACGGGCTGGGCATTTTCCGGCGAAAAAGTTATGCGTTTTCCAGTCGGCGAATCTTTTATCAGGTAGAAACCGGCCGGGATGACATGTGCTTTCAGCCCGATGCCTTCAGCACTGGCAGCATCCAGTGTAAAATCGGCGGTCAGGGGGAAGTAGTCGCCGAAATACTGGCCGGCCTGGTTGCCATCGGTGAATTGCAGTGCCATGCGGCTTTGGTCTGCCAGTGCATCGCCC
>JAKOXM010000269.1 GCA_029781095.1 Bacteroidota bacterium | reverse complement strand
CGCCGCTGCCGCCGTCAAACCTTCGGCTTTTTTTCTGTCCGTCCGCTTCGTGCCGGAACAAAACAACGAGGAAAACCTGCGCAGGATATTTCCGCAAGGCCTGAAGTCGTACCTGCGTGCCGCCACGAGCAATACTTTTATCGCGGAGATCGACGCCGCATCCTGCGATTCTGAGTGGTCCGCCATATTGCAGGCTTCCGCAAAAGCGGACGCACTCGACCTGTCGGCAGAGATAGAACCTGCCCGTTCGAGAGGTTGCGACGTGGTGTTTTACCCAGAGGGAGCAAAAGCCGTCGGCAAGGATGCCGGCTGGCTGGAAATGTGGCCGCCCATTAAGAATAAAGCCGGTTTGACCACGGGTTGGCACCTCGGCGACGATTACTCCCAACTGGCTTCCGCCCGGGACCGGGTATGGGCGCGCCTCAACGACGGACAGGTTCAGCCAGTCCGCATCGCGCACATCGACACGGGCTACGACCGCTACCACCCGGCTTTCCGGCAATTATCGCACGTGCAGCACGACCTCGCGCGCAGTTTTCTGCTTTACGAACAGATACCCGGGCGCACGGGCGCGCTGGACGTGTACTACGGCGACGGCGAAATACAGGGGCATGGTCTGGGTACCTTGGCGCAACTCGCCGGCGGGCGGGTGTTGAAAGAGCACACCCAGGGCGATTTTGAAGGGATCATCGGGTACGTGCCGTTTGCGCACGTGATCCCCATGCGTATTTCGGAAACGGTGGTCATCATGGACGCCACCAATTTTTGCGCCGCCGTGGAATACGCCATCGAGCAAAAATGCGAGGTCATCACCATGAGCATGGCGGGCAAGCCCAGCGGCAATATGGCCAAAGTCATCAACAAGGCCTACGAGCATGGCATCACGATCGTAACGGCTGCCGGCAACAGCTGGACGGAAGGCATTCGCTGCATCACCCCCAAAACGGTGCTGTACCCGGCCCGCTTTCCCCGCGTGATCGCCGCCTGCGGCGTTTGTCAGAACCAAAAACCCTACGATTTTGAAGCGCAGGAGTTATACGCCGAAAAAGGCGACTCCGGCATCGAGGTGATGCAGGGCAACTGGGGACCCGCCCAGGCTATGGGATACGCCCTGGCAGCCTATACGCCAAACCTTCCGTGGGCGGACGGCGAAAAAGACATGAAAGGGCATTATCTCCATATCTTTAAAAAAGGCGGCGGCGGCACATCTTCCGCCACCCCGCAGATCGCCGCTGCAGCCGCGCTCTGGATCATGGAACACCGCGCCGAACTGGACCAAAAAGGCTATTCGGGCACCTGGAAACAGGTGGAGGCCGTGCGGCAGGCGCTTTTCGGCTCTGCCGACAAAACGACCTTCGGCGACTGGAAAAAATACTACGGAAACGGCATCCTGAAGGCTCTCAGGGCTCTTGATACGCCCTGCCCGAACATTTCAGACAGCATGAAAGCGCCGGAAAGCGAAAGCACCTGGTGGGGATTGTCCGAACTCGCCGATCTGCTTTTGCAGCGCCGTCGCAGCGGTATGAACATGAAAAATATGCGCACCGCACTCGCCATGGAATTGCAGCATGTCCTGTTCTCCGACCCGAATCTGTTCAAACTGGCGGAATCGCTCGATTTCAGCAAGTCCTTCGATGCGCATGTCAGGGAAGAACTCGAAGCCGCTTTGCGTCATTCGCCGTATGCATCGGAGGAATTGAAAATGCTTTTGTAGACCACGCCGCTGAATACAACGGGGTTGTTGCGATATAATTGATTGGAAATCAGTTTTGATCAAAAATCCATCAAGCAATCCGTTTATTCATCAGATGACTGCAGTCATCCGATGAATGATTAATGGAAATCAGTATTTGATCAAAAGCCCATCAAGCAACCCGCTTATTCATCAGATGACTGCCAGTCATCCGATGAATGATTAACAACCCGCGAATGAATTCGTGGGGTCATGGAAATCAGTATTTGATCAAAAATCCATCAAGCAATCCGCTTATTCATCAGATGACTGCCAGTCATCCGATGAATGATTTACAACCCACGAATTCATTCGTGGGGTCATGCGGAAAACGATCGGATGGCTAACCGATTTATCGGTTTGAGTTTCTTACCACTTTCTCCCCACGGATGAATTCGTGGGTTGAAATCGAAATCGGGAAGTTGTTTTTTAACTGGTACTTTATGGATCGGCCAGAAGACTTTTCAACGCTTCCAGGCCTTCTTTTTCAACAAAATAACTCAAATGATCGACCGGCACGATAACGGTGTTTTCGGGCCGGAGCCAGCGCGTGCCTTTCTGGCTGTCCACTTCCACCGCCATATCGTGCGCGCCTTCAAAGACAAGCCAGTCGAGGGCGGTTTTGGCGGCGTATTTTTTCAAATTGAGCCAATAATTACCGTTTCCTGCGTCTGATAGGGTGATCCCTTCCAGGTTGCCGCCGAGCAGGCTGTACCGCACCGTGGCAGGCAAATTGCCTTTCGCATTGAGTTCTGCCAGAAACCTGGACTCGGTGGGGTGCAGGTCGTTGAGGGTGCGCCAGAATGCCTTGTCCGCCTTTTTCGCGAGAAACGAGAGCGGGGTCAGGTAGGGCTTGAGCAGGGCAACGCCATTCAGCGCCTTGCCGAGCAGACCGAATACGCGCTGACGGAACGGCGCCAGACCGGAGCCGAGGTTGGGGGTAGCCACCATGACGAGGTGTTTGACCCAGGGCGCCGCTTCTTCCACTTCGATCATCCATCGACACACGAGACCGCCCATCGAAGGCGCCACGATGGTCAGGCGCGGCTTGTCGCCTTCGCAGACACCGGCCTTTTTCAGGCGGCTGAACAGGTCGCGGGCGGTTTCGCGCAGATCGGTGTTCAGGTTTTCATACTCGAAGGCAAGCACGGCGTCGTAATGGCGGTGTATGTCGGTAGCCTGCATGACGGCGGCTTTCTTATCCTCCGTATTTCCGAAAATGCCGTGTGTCAGCAGCAGAATGTTTCGGGCCCCGGCGACCGCTGCCCGGATGACACCGGCGTCTTCGCAGATGCTCAGGTCATTCCGGACGAGCGTCAGGG
>JAKOXM010000022.1 GCA_029781095.1 Bacteroidota bacterium | reverse complement strand
TATACATTTCACTATGGAAGAGGATACGCACCTGACGCTGGAAGTATTTGACATTACGGGAAGGAGAATTCAAACCTTGTTTAATGAAAATGCCGAAGCCGGTCAGCCTTATGATGTAATATTCGATGGAACGAACATGCCGGAAGGTATTTACATCTATAAAGCCATTTCAGGTGAAAACTATTATACCGGAAAAATGCTGCTGAAAAAAGAGTAATAAATATGCAGTCATATCTCCCCCACCAAGCTTTCAGCATCACATACATTCTAAACCCTATAAATCTCATGCTGAAAACTTGGCGAGGCGAGGTATAATTTATTCACATTCGGCGAAAATGACAATGGCCGGGCTGTCAGTCTGCCGTCGCAGGCGCATTTCAAGAAAAATGCCCTGTCTATCTACGGCACGCAAAGCGCCCGCAATTCCGCACTGTCGCCGTTGAAAACATTGAAATCGACCTGTTCATTGATGCCGTTCACGTTACCCCGGTCGCTGTGCTGCCAGAAATGCCATTTCTGGTCGTCCGGCATGTCGAAATCGGTCACATAATAATGCGCGATCCAGAAACGATAACCTTTAAAATCTTCGTTATCGGCAAAAAAACGTTTGTAAAAATCCTTGTTGGTGTAAAGGATAGGCCTGATTTTGTAATATTTTTCAATTAACGCCAGGAACTCTTTCGTGTAACGCTGTATCTGGGCCTTGTTCATCCCCTTTGTCTCTTCCACGTCTACGACCGGCGGGAGGTCGCCCGAGCGCAGCCGCACCGTTTTAACAAATTTTGCCGCCTGGTCCTTTGGGCTCACGTTCGGCAAAAAATAGTGATATGCCCCGCGAATGATGCCCGCGCCGCGTGCATTTTCCCAGTTGTCGTCAAACTGGGGGTCTTCCATCCACGAGCCTTCGGTAGCCTTGATAAAGGCGAAGGTGATCCGGATACCGTCCACCTGCATTTTCTTTACCCTGCTCCAGTCCACTTTACTTTGGTACCGGCTTACATCGATACCGTGTACCCGGTAACCATGCGGAATCCGGATCCCGAATTGTTTGTATTCCTTGTAGTGAAGGGGATAGTCGAGCAGCGAGAGCATCTTATACCGCAGCCAGGGACTCACAACCAGCGCAAAAACAAAGGAAAAGAGCAGAACATACCAGATTCGGCGGTTTTGCTCCCGGCGTTCGGCGTAACCGGGTGGAAAAACAAGTAATTTTCGCGACCAGGACATGTGGGACGGTAGACGATATTTCGGTGTACGGTGGGTGGTGTTCAAATACCTTTGAAAACGGGCTTTCGTTTTTCCAGAAACGCCGCAACACCTTCCCGGTAGTCGTGCGTCTGGCCCGCAGCCGTCTGGAGCCGGTCTTCGACGGCGAGTTGGGCAGCAAAATCATTGCCAAAGGTACTGTTGAGCGCCTGCTTGGTATAAGCCAGTCCTTTTGTCGGCATCCCGGCGAGGGTTTCGGCAATCCGGAGGCTTTCCACTTCAAAGGTCTCGTCGGGAAATACTTTCCAGATCATCCCCATTGCCGCGGCATCCTGCGCGGAAATTTTATCCGACAACATCATGAGCGCTGCTGCACGTTGCATGCCCACGAGGCGCGGCAGCGTCCAGGTACCGCCGGAGTCGGGTATCAGACCGATTTTGGAGAATGCCTGCGTGAAGGAAGCCGAAGCCGTTGCCACTGTGATATCGCAGGCAAGTGCAATGTTGGCCCCGGCGCCGGCCGCAACGCCGTTTACAGCACAAACTACCGGCTTTTCGAGGTTCCTGATTGCCAGTACGATGGGATTGTAACCTGTAGAGATGATCTCTGTGAGAGATGGTCCGTTCGGATCGGTGACCTCCTGCAAGTCTTCACCTGCGCAAAAGGCTTTCCCGGAGCCGGTTATGTAAACGGCCCGGATGGCGTTGTCTTTTTCACAGGTCGCCAGTGCCCCCAGAAACTCCTCCCGCATGGCTGCGTTCATCGAGTTGAATACCTGCGGGCGGTAGAAAGTGATCCGGGCAACCGAATTTTCAATAGAAAACAGGATATGTTGCATTGCAAGACGTTTCGGGTTAACTGGTGACGGATTTCGATAAAAATCTGTTTCGACGCGCAAAGATAATCCATGAAACCTGAAACCCGTCAATCCGAAACCCGCCAGCCCGAAACCTTGTCATGCCATTTTCCGTATCGCCATCACCAGTTTGTCAAGTTCTTCAGTGGTCGTGTACACATTAGGCGTAACACGCACACCGTTGACTTTTTCCCAATCGATGGAGGTGGTATGAATTTTCCATTCGGTAAAAAGCCGGCCCGAAAGTTCCGCCGCTTTTTTCCCTTCAAAACCGAAATTACCGATGGCACAGCCATAATCAGGGTGCATGGAGGTATATATATTAATGCCGGGGATGTCACGCACCTGCTCCATCCAGTAGTTTTTCAGGTAGAACAGCCGCTCCTGTTTGCGTTTGGTGCCGATAAAATTGTGGAGGTCGAGCGAATAGCCGATCGCCATTTCGATGGGAAAACTCCTGGTGCCGAGCGATTCGAACTTGCGGATATTTTCCCCGTCCGGGTGGTCGTTGGAAAGCAGCGGCCATACGCCGGGTATTTTTTCCTTTTTGATGTACATGAGGCCGCTGCCGAAGGGACCGCACAGCCATTTGTGGAGACTTGTGCCCCAGTAATCGCAACCGAGATCCGGGATTTTGTAATCAAGCAAGGCAAAGGAATGCGCGCCATCCACCAGCACTTCGATGCCACGCTTGTGCGCCTGGTCGGCGATCTTGCGGACCGGCAATATCTGGCCGTTCCAGTTGATGACGTGGGTGAGATGCACCACACGGGTTTTTTCCGAGAATTTTGATGCGAAGGCGTTCGTCAAATAATTTTCATCTTCGGACGGCAGCTCCAGATCCACCCATACGAGCCGTATGCCATCCCGTTTTTCGCGCTGTTTCCAGGCGTTGATCATATTGGGATAATCGTATTTTGACAACACCACCTCATCACCGGCCTTGAGACTCAGTCCGAAAATAATGGTATTGAGCGCTTCGGTCGAATTGCGGTTGATCGCGATCTCGTCGGTACTCACCCCTGCCAGGGCCGCAAGGTTGTACCGCAGGGGCTCGCGATCTTCGTCGAGGATGCGCCACATGTAATAGGACGGAGCCTCGCCGCACAGGCGGTTGTAGTAATCCAGCGCGTCCATGGTTGCGCGGGGGGAAGGGCTGACCCCGCCGTTATTCAAATTAATGACATTGGGACTGGCTGCATAAGCGGCGCGGATTTGCCGCCAGAAGTCGTCTTCGGGGTGCGTGGGCCCCGGAATAAAGGACTTTGGCTTTTCGGAAAGTGAAAACGCTTCTGCAAAGTTTTGATGCAAGGCAATACTGCCGAGCATGGCTGCCGTCCGGCGGATAAAACTGCGGCGATCTGTCATCCTGGTTTGTTCTTTAATGTTAAATTGAACAAATGTCTTAATGTATTACAAACGGTCCCGTTTTTAGCGTGACCTGTACGTGTTTATACGTTCTTTATAACATCACTTCCACTAAACATCAATTCACATGAAAAAAGCAATCCTGTTAACTATCGCATTTGCCATGGTCACTTTTGCAAGTGCCTGGGCACAATCAGGGGCCCAACCTACGCAAACAACACCGCCCGCCAAAGATAAAATGGAAAAAAACCGGCACGCAGAAGAAAAATCAAACGGCGCTGCCTATAGCGGCAAAGGCAAAGGTGGCGAAAAAGACCAAATGGAGAAAGGTGAAAAGAGCAAAACCAAAGGCAAAAGCGGTAAATCGAAAAGCAAAAACGGCAAGAAGAAAGATAAAGCGAAAGGCGACGGGGAAAAAGGAAAATCAGAAGATAAGGAACACAATGAATCAGAACACGGGGAGCACCACGAGCACGGAGACAAAACAGGACAAGGGGGAAAAAGTGGACAGAGTGGGAAAGCGGAACCGACCCGGACTCCTGCCCCGAATCAAAAACCGCAGACCGGCGGCATAAAAAATCAGAAAGACGCCAAGCCCAAGCCGACAACTACAGAGGGCGGCAACCAGAAATAATTCCGGAAACCTGACATACCATGAGAACAATACCCCGCGTTCCCGAATCATCGGGGCGCGGGGTTGTTTTTTTATGACAGATCAACTGCCAGCCAGTTCCATTTCGATCTGCCGGCGCTGCAAATCAACAGCCACCACGCGCACGCGCACGTGGTCGCCCATCTTGATCTGGCGTTTGTAGCGGCGCCCCGTCGCCCGGAGATTGCCTTCTTCCACCACGTACGCATCGTCGAGGTACTTGAATTCGACCAGCCCTTCCGCTTTGGAGTCGGAAAGGGCGACAAAAAAACCGCGGTCGATCATCCCGCTGATAATACCCTCGAATTCTTCGCCGATGTGGCGGCGCATGAATTCCGCCTGTTTGTATTTGACGCTTTCGCGCTCGGCATCGGCGGCTTTTTTCTCCTGAATGCTGATATGTTTACACTGTTCCTCCAGTTTGCTTTTGTCCACCCGGTAGACCTTGCCATCGAGATTTCGCTCCAGCAGGCGGTGCGCCAGCACGTCCGAATAACGGCGTATCGGCGAGGTAAAGTGGGTATAATGGGTGAATCCCAACCCGTAGTGGCCAATGTTGTTGGTAGAGTAAACCGCCTTCGCCATCGTTCGAATGGCCAGCGGTTCGAGAAGTTTCAACCGCTCGTTTTTCTGGGCGGCGTGCATCAGATCGTTGAGTGATTTTGCCAGTTGTCTGGGGGTATCCGTTTTCAGCGGATAGCCCATTTCGGCGGCAAAACGCGAGAATTCGGCCACTTTCGCCATATCCGGCAGGTCGTGAACCCGGTAGATATAAGGGATTTCCTGCTGGTTTTCGCCTTTTTTATCGATGTAAAGCGCTACTTCCTTGTTTGCCAGAAGCATGAAATCTTCAATGAGCATGTGCGCTTCCTTGCGCTCCTTGACAAATGCTTCGATGGGTGTACCGTCCGCATCGAGGCGAAACCGGACTTCTTCGGTCTCGAATCCGATGGCCCCGTTTTTCTCGCGCTCTTTCCGCATTTGCCTGGCTAATCGGGCAAGCGTTTTCAGACCCGCATCCAATTCCGGGAAAATGGTCAGTTGCAGCAATCCTTCGTCGGGTTTGCCGTCGAGGATGGTCTGGGCTTCTTCGTAAGAGAATCGCTTATCCGAGTGAATTACCGTTTTACCAAACCATCGCCCTGTTATTTTGCCCTTTGGATCAAATACAAAAACGGCTGAAAAGGTAAGCCTGTCCTGGTGCGGCACCAGCGAGCACAGATTGTTGGAAAGTTTTTCGGGCAGCATGGGATTCACGCGATCGACGAGGTAGACCGAAGTGCTGCGCTTGTAAGCCTCCGTGTCGAGATTGGAGTCGGGCTTCAGGTAATGCGTTACGTCGGCGATGTGGACGCCGATCTCCGTACTCCCGTTTTCCAGGTTCCGGATACTCAGGGCGTCATCGAAATCCTTGGCATCTTCAGGGTCGATGGTGAAAGTGAGCGTATCGCGGAAATCGCGACGACGGGCGATTTCCTGTGCCGATATATTCTCGGGAATTCGCGCGGCTTCCGCTTCCGCTTCTTCGGAATGTGACAGTTCAAAACCCTGGTTGATCAGGATTTTTTTCATCTCGAAGTCGTTTCCGCCGATCTCTCCAAGCGTCTGGGTTACTTTTCCGATCGGTACGCGCCCCTTGCCTTCCTGCCAGTCCGTAACCCGGACCACTACTTTATCGCCATCACGGGCATCGCCGCAGGCTTCCGGCGGGATGTAAATATCCACCGGCATATTGGGGTTGTCGGGCAGAAACATGGCGTATTTGCGGCCCTTGCGCAGGGTCCCGATAAAAAATTCATTGGCGCGTTTTAAAACGGCCACGATCTCGCCCTCCGGTTTCCGCATCTGTTGTCCGCCTTTGCGACGCGGAGGAGCGGGAAACAAAAGCACCCTGACGGTATCGCCGTTCAGGGCACCGTTGACATACTTCGGCGGTACATAAATATCGGTATCCTGTAATTCGCTGATGATATAGGCGGCGCCGGTACGCGTCATATCCACGCGGCCTTCTATAAATTTACGTTGTGTCGACGGGCGTTCGACAGCCCGTCCGCCGAATTTCGGAGATGCCGCACCGGCCTCACGATCCGGCTTTTGCTTGCCTGCCGGTTTATCGATGGTTTTTGTTTCTTCCGGCCCCTTGTCGTCGGTCGTCAGTTTGTGCAGGGCGATTCCAAATTTATTTTCCGCATATTCTGCCACGGAGCCGGCCAGTACCAGTTGGCTCAAGGCGTATTCCGCCGAGTCTTTATTGTTAATAATCCGGAGCTGGTCGGTAATCTGGCGAGGGGAGAATCTCTTTTGAGAGTGGGTGAGCAGGAATTTCAGTATCTCTATCTGGAGGTTTTGGGCGCTCAACTTTTTGCCGCCGCTTTTTTTCTTTTTGGTCATGTTAAAATTGGTGAAAACTTGATTTTCATAACAAAGAAATCAAAATTTCACGGATTAAGCGATTGAAAATGAAAAAATTAGTTTGAGTTAAATAAATAGTCAATTTGTAAATGACTGCATTAAAACCGCGCGCAGGGGCAAAAAGTTGCAGCAATTACACCCGAAATCTACGCGGCCTTTAGTAATCTTTAACCAGTCCGGCAACAACTCAAGCCCACGATTCTCCGTTTCTTTGTGCATGATAACAAGACAAACGATGAAAAAACTATTGTTCGCCCTGATCACTCTTTTTTACTTCAACGCACTGACGGCTCAGGCACCTGCGCCGGCGCCCCCTGAAAAAAGCGACCCCGAAGCGAAGAAGGTTCTCGACAAGATCCGAAAGAAATATGAAGGTTATAAAACGCTCGAGGCTACCTTTTCACTCAACATCGAAGTGCCCGGTCAGGACAAAGACGTGCAAAAAGGTACGATCGCCCAGGCTGACAAAAAATTCCGCCTCGATATGGATCAGCAGGTAATCGTCAGCGACGGCAAAACGACCTGGGTATACCTGAAAAAAAACAACGAAGTACAAATCAATGACGCCGACCCTGCCGATACGGAAAACGGGTTCCTGACGCCAAAGGATTTGCTGAAACGCTATCAGAAAGGCGATTACCTGTATTCCATTACCGAAAAAACGACCGAAAACGGCAAACTGCTCACCCAGATCGAATTCAAACCGACCGATAAAAACTCGGAATATTCCAAACTCCGGGTAAGCATCGACGAAAAAGCCGGCGCCATACAAAGCGTAAAGGCCTTCGGGAAGGACGGATCGCGTTACACGTTCAGTATCAATAAACTGACGCCCAATAAACAATTTGCCGCCGACCAATTCACGTTCGATACCAAAAAATATCCGGGTGTGAAAGTGGAAGACCTGCGCCTCTGATCCAGTCGTTTTATTGCACGACCAGCGGTATGTTCAGCATTCCTGTTTCCGATTGTACCTGCACCTGATAAAGTCCTGCCGGAAGTTGCAGACCTTCAAACGGCACGACATTGGCCCCCGGCAATGTATGCAAATCGAGTATCCGTATTGATTTCCCCTGCATATCTGAAAGGCTGATTTTCAGCGCATTACCACCCCTGCTTTCAAAAACTACCCGAAAATCGCCTCCCGTCGGATTGGGCAGGACCTTTACCTCTGACGCTTCATTACCCGGCGTCCCGGTAGCGGTAGTCGTGACGGTGAAGGCAATTGATTTGGACGCTGCCGCACAATCGTTCGACGCCGTGAGCTTTGCGCTGTAAGTCCCCGGAGCAGCATACACGTGCACAGGGCTGGTCTCGGTGCTGGTTTCGCCATCACCAAAATGCCACTGATACGATTTTGCGTGAAGGCTGCTGTTGATAAAGGCAACCTGAAGCCCGCCCGGCTGAACGCTAAAATTTGCCGAGGGGTCATTGGCTACCTGTATAAACCTGACCAGCGTATCCGAACCAACGGTATTGGAGGCGATCAACCGGGCGGATTTATTGCCGGCTGTCAGAAACCTGACTTCGTGGGGACCCGGCCCGACGGCGCTTGGCGGCTGCGCCGTAATGCCGAAAAACCAGTCATAATTGGTAAAGTTTCCGCCGGTTGGCGTGGCGACGACGCTCACGCTGTCTGCAAGGCAAATCGAGTCTGCTGAAGTTGTAAATTCCGCCGAAGGCTGGCTCAGGTCGTATTTTGCAATGCCGATATTGTCCACATATATATTGTTACCCGCATCATTCGTCCCGACGAAACGAATGATTATTTTTTGTCCGGCGAACTGATTCAGGCTCACGGCTTCCGTACGCCAGTCGATGGCTTCATTGGGAATAAAAGAGAACCCGGATTTTTCCGTTGTACTCAGTTCGGGGTCTTTTTTTTGCCAAATAACAACGGGTTGCGCCGAAAGATTACAGGCCGGGTACACTTCGACGCGCAACCTTTCGATGAGACTGTCTCTTTGCGCATGCGCCACCTGGAAGGTAAGGCCGGGGCTCTGAATGCCGCTCAGGTCCACCGGTATCATATCGAAGTAGTCTTGCTCGCCAATTCCAAAATAATAAAAAGAATAAAGCACCAAAGCCCGTGTCGGCAAGCCGTCGGCTCCGGTAACGTTTTGACTCGTCTTCAGCCAGGTTATGGTGCCGTCAGGCGGGGGAACACGCCATCCGAACGGAGGAAAGTCGAACCCGTCAAAGTTTTCCGTTATGTATCCTTTCGCAGGCACTGCCACCGCCGGGAAAGAGCGGTACAATGTATCGTTAAAAAAAGCGTCTTCAGGCGCATAGGTCGACCAGACCTTCAGGTTGATCTGTTCGTTTGCATCCACGTACACAGGGGTCTGGAACGTAAATTTCAATGTGGCGCCCGGCGCCAGGTTTGGTACAGGCTGGGACACAATCGGCTGATCGTTAACCCTGTATTGCAACACGGCGCCGGATATGGCATTAAACCCTTCGTTGTACAATTGCACCGTTACCGGAATTGCAAAAGGCGCGCAGGAAAATGCGGGCATGCCGTCAGGCGACAGCAGATCGCGCACCCCCAGATCATCCTGTTGTTTGCAGTTTTTCAGTTCTCCGGGCCAGCGAATGGCAGGGGCGCGGCGGCCTGCGAGACCGTTGTTGTTCCGGGCACGCACCGAAACCCATTTTTCCAGCCCGCCGTTCTGGATCGGAAATGTATAGGTGTTGCTCGCTGTCGATCCGACAATCTCCATGTATTTGTTACCAAGCAAATAAACGTCGCTGGGCAGTGTATCCTTGGCCGGATTCCAGCTGATCGTCATGGAATGCGGGCAAACTTTTTCGACCTGAATATTTTCCGGCACAGGGCTTATGCTCAGCGGAAATTCCGTGCTGGAACTTGACAGGTTGCGCTGTATCATAACGCGGATGCGGCCGCTTACCACATCGGGCACCTGCCAGTCGAACATGCGCCGGTCTCCGGCCACATCGGCGATTTGCTGCCAGCTGAACCCGTCGTCCACCGAATATCGCAGCGAAAAAATGCCCTGATTTCCGAAAGCGTCCCAGTGCAGGCGTTCTATCTCTCCGGGCACAAACCCTTCTCCGCCAACCGGGTAGGTCAGTTTTACATCATCGCTCAGAAATTCCCAAACCAGAAAATACCGCTGTGGGCCAAAGGGCACCTCCGCCCCGGTGACCAAAACGGTATAGGTTCCCGATGCCGGGTCGTCTATGGCAACCTGTTCGAGATTATTGAGAGAATCACGGCCCTTTCCGGCCGGAGCATCCAGGATAGCCGGATTGGGTGTCGGATCGGGCTTCCAGGGCAGGTAAGGCGTTCCGTTGGGGGCTATCACCCTGATATCCAGATCGTTGAGCAGTGATTTGGATGCGTTGACGGAAGATGGCGGATCGGCCCAGCAAATCATGAGCCGGGCCTGGCGAACGCCTTCCGGGATCTGTACAAGATGCGACGCCTGATTACCGTGATCGATCTGATTCTCCACGAGGTTATTTTGTTCCAGTAACCGGTAGGCGCGCCAGGTATTGACGTGGCCCCAGCCGAATTTGAAATCAGGCCCTTTGTTGCCGAGGTCGTTGGCGGTATTGAGCAAGACAGCCTTCAGCAGGGTGGCATTGGGTTGTTCGCCGTTATGCTGCACTTTATAAGCCTGCGTGAGTTGCGCCAGCACGCCTGCAATACCGGGCGCCGATGCGGAAGTACCACCGAATGTAATGTAGGAATTGTCAATGTCGGTCGATTCCTGGTCGTTTCCGTTGGCTGAAATATCGGGTTTGATGCGTCCGTCGTACGCGGGCCCGCGGCTGGAACTGGATACGAGGGTTGCATCCGGTGTAATATTAGCGGCCACGATCGCATTTTTTGCCATTTTGTGACCGCCGGTGATATTGCCCCATTGATTTCCGGCGCCGTAACTGAGGCAATTGCTGATATTATTGGAGTTCCCTGCCGAAAAAACGTGCATCAGTGCAGGGTATTCGTACAATTGCTGGTCCACGGTCTGGGTCGCGAGCGTATAACCCACATTGCATCCGTTTGAATAGGAAGTATTTGTGATGGTCACGTTGTTGTCGAGGTGCAGGGCAAGCGTCTGGTCCTGGAATTCCGGCGTATACCGGATGGCAAATATATCTGCTCCTGCAGCCATGCCCCTGACAGAAGGGTCCTGGTTGCCTGCACCTCCCAGGATCCCCGCAACGCCGTCGCCATGGTTGCCGTCGGCGCCAAATTCGGTCTGATTGTGCAGGCGGCCCTGAAAATCGATATGCGGGCCGAGGGGGCCGTCGTCGCGCACGAGTACATTGACCCCTGCGCCGTCGAACTTGAGGCCTGAAGGGTGGGCGTTATCAATCGTATTCGAGCGATGGAGCGCCCGGCTGCGCGTATCTTCCGGCTCGCCGGGAGGGGATGCCAGTTCCAGCGTCTGTACCCAGGGCAAGGCTGCAACCGCATACAGGCTGTCTTTGTGGATCCGAATTTGAAGGAAACCGTTTTGTGTGCCTTCCGTCAGTATTACGAGGCCGTTTTGGCGGCACAAATCCGCTCCCCGGGTAATAGTCAGAAACGGATAAACCTGGAGGTTTACATCAATCATGTTGCCGTGAACCGCCCATTCACCGAAGGGTTGTTCGCGCAGGTTTTGTGTTATTTTCCACAGCGGATTTACTGTTACGAGGCTCCTTGGTTCGAGCAAATCCAGTCTTTTTATGTCGAAGTCTTCGGGAAATGCTATCAGATAGGCGCCGTAGTGAATGTACCCGAGGAATCGTACGCCTTCTTTTTCGAGAAGGGCTCTTGCTTCCGAACCGGGAATATGGTAACATTGCAGGTAGCGAACGACATAGCTGTCGACAACCTCCTCCGGGGCTGCCGAGAATGACTGCCGGAGTTCCGAAAAGTTCTCCGCAAAAAATTCGGTACCAAAATTGAATTGAACGGGACAGGCTTGTTGGGCAATAATCGGCGAACAGCATGCCAGAGCGAGCAACAGCGCGTAGCAAAATTTCATTTTTGAGATGGCGGTTTGATCGAAAAAAGAGATTAACGGGTAGATGAACGGGGCATATACGTGGAAACATTGCAACCAAGTGCTTGCACCCTTGTTTTGAGGGGCCGCAATTGAGTCAAATGTAATATGCTCCATTGAAACGGCGAATTTTGTGCCGCACTGAAAACAGGTATGCCAAAATCCGCCAAATTATTCTGAATACACGCTTTTTATGGTAAATCCGATTGTCTGGATATTATTTATTGTACTGGTATTCGTGCTCATGGCCATAGACCTGGGTGTGTTCAACAAGACTGCCCATAATCCAAATGCCAGGGAAGCGATTTTCAGCACGATCGGCTCGATTTTGCTGGCAATCGGGTTTAATATTTTTATCTATTTCGCCTACGATCACCATTGGCTGAATCTAGGCAATTACGTACACGAGCCCATGAGGGGGCGTGAAGCAGCCCTGAAGTTTTTCACCGGATACCTGCTGGAGGAGTCACTCAGCATTGACAATTTATTTGTCATGGCACTGGTATTCAGCAAGTTCCGTGTTCCCAAAATGTACCAGCACCGCATCCTGTTCTGGGGTATTTTGGGCGTACTTGTATTCCGGGGCATATTGATTGGCCTGGGCATAGCGTTGGTGCATCATTTTATCTGGCTATTCTATTTTTTCGGCGCCCTGCTCATCTGGTCTGCTTATAAAATGCTCGACCCGCAGGAGGATGAAGAGACCGAGCTCGACAAGCGCACCCTTGTCCGGCTGATAAGCAAATTCTATCCGGTCAGTAAAAGTTACAGCGGCGGCCAGTTTTTTACTTTTGAAAACGGGCGCAGGGCCGTCACCCCCATGTTTGTAGCCCTGATGATGATTGAGACGACGGATATCCTCTTTGCCTTCGACTCGGTACCGGCGGTATTTTCCATCACGACTGACCCGTTTCTGGTTTTTTCATCAAACATTTTTGCCATTCTCGGGCTGCGCTCGCTCTATTTCGTGCTTGCCAATGTATTGGATCGATTTGAACACCTGCGGCACAGCCTGATCGCCATCCTGTTTTTTATCGGTATCAAAATGGTGCTTATCCCCCTGAATGTACATATCCCGATCGGATGGTCGCTGGGAATAATAGGGGTCATGCTACTCGCAGGAGTGGCGGTTTCACTGACCAGGAAAAAAAAGCCTGAAGAGGTCATAGAAGAGGTGGTTGAGGGCTAAAAATGATCGATTTTCTGACAATTGAATCAGAAATAGCCGCTATGAAATCCTCATTTCCGGTATACGCACTTGTCTGGAAGAGTATTCAGGCCCCATGTGCACAATCGGCTTTCCCGGGTATTTCAGAATTGGCCCGGCCTCGCTGGCGGATAGAAATCAACATGATTTTCGGGCAGGACATGCGCCAACTACCCATCGGTTACAGGGAATATCTGCCCGCTACCTGAATGAACAGAGGCAGCCCTAATGCGTGATTCCGCCGGTCGTCCCTGCCCGGAATATTTCCCCTTCACAAATTTTAACAGTCGTTTCTCTTGACAATATCGGATTTGGGTTTATTTTTGTACCTGTGATGTAAAAACTTTCGGCGTCAACCACGCGTGAATTTCGTTTTTACAGAACATCGTCATTCACTTCTTTTCATTCACAATCCGCCTGCAAAAATCCTTCCCCTCGAATGCGGGAAATGCAAGGTGGATAAAACTAAACTACACTTTTGCCATGAAACACTGGGAAAAGATCAAAAAAGACCCGCGCCAATCGGAAGATCGTGATTTTCAGCAACACGACCACAAAAAGAAAAAACTTAAACCAGTAGAAAAATCCAAATACCGCATGAAAGGTTATGAAATAGAAGAAGAATAAATCATTTCCGACCATATATCGCAAAGGCGAAGGGAGTTGCTCCCTTCGCCTTTTTCTTGTCAGGTATACGGACCGAAATTACAAAACGGTCATCGGCAATTCCAGCGTTCTTCGCAAATAATACTCCGCATTTTCCCTTACCACCACATCCAGCGGAAGGTATTGGTTTCGGGGCATTTCTTTTTTCAGGATCAGGTTATTCACAATGGCCAGGATACCGAGATAGCCCTGGTGCCACGCGTTTTGATTGATAAGGAAGCGGATATTGTTGTCGTTCAACAGGGTGAGGTTGGGTTCGATCAGGTCGAAACCGACGATTTTCACTTTTTTCAGGGTGTCGGGGTCGAGGGCGGCGGCCAGTTTATAAGCGCGTGAGTTTGTAACGAAAAAGCCTTTGAGACGAGGGTATTTTGCAAAAAAATCGCCGAGCCAGACGTGCAAGGCAGCCGAATTGTCAAAATCTTCAAAAGACTCGGCATGTATCGTCACCGATTTATGTTCTACGCGGTTGAAAAAATCCTTGAACCCTCTTTCCTTGTCCATGAGGTGGCGGGCATTCAACACTTCTTTATCGAGGTTGAGCAGCATCGCGTGATCGCCGTCGTTCAGGCCGAAATTGAGCAGTCTTCCGGCCAGTACACCGCTCTGGTATGAGTCCTGGCCGATATAACACAACGCATCCGAACCTTCAATATTCGTATTGATCATCACCTTCGGTATGCCGAGTCGCGAAGATGCTGCGATCAGGTATTCGGACTCATGCAGGAACAAGGGTGCGAAAAGAATGGCATCGGGCCGGATATCCAGTACGTTTTTTACCGTTTCCAGAAAAGCGGCGGGGTCGAACATGGGGAAAAAGTAAAAATCCACCGCCACGCCGTAATGCCGCACCGCCTCTGCTGCCCGCTCGACCCCCTCTTTCGGTTGTGCCCAGTAGGGGTCATTGCTGTAATCGGGCAGGATCACGGCTATCCGCAGGGGTTTCCGGTTATTGGCCAGCGAACGCGCCATAATGTTGGGCTCGTATCCCAATTCTTTCATCACCTGCAGGACGCGTTCGCGTACTTCCGGCGCTACGTTGCCGCGATCGTGCAACACGCGGTCCACGGTACCTGCCGATACGCCTGCCTGTTCGGCAATGTCCTTGATGCGGGGTCGCTGGCTCATAAATGTCTGGTTCGGTCAGTTAATGAGATCGGGCAAGCGCGCAGAAAGTCAGTTACAACTATATTCGTGTGCCGAAACGCAGTTCCGGCATACTTTGCCGCTTTCTTTCGGCGGTACGAACTCCTGGAACACCCTTGCATGAATCCCCAAAAGTCGGAAGGTTTTTGCAACTGTGTACGCACACGGCGAAAAAAAGTTTCACTGTGTGCGCACACGGTTTCAAAAATACCCTTTACCTTTGGGTTGGAAAATTGAAAAAACGCAGGTTAAAAAATTCAAATTGCCAATGACAACCGCTTCCTCCGCAACGTCAAAATCGAACGAAACCCCTTCCACCGGGTACCTGAAATACGAACTCAAAACCTTTGAAAAACTTCCGGTCAAAATCTGGGACGACGCGGCGGATGCCTCCCGGCACGTGGCTCGCTCCATCGCACTGGCTATCCGGCAAAGGCAGCAGGAGGGCGAAAAAATCGTACTCGGCCTCGCCACCGGCAGCACGCCGATAAAAGTGTATGAAGAACTCGTTCGGATGCACAAGGAAGAGGGGCTGAGCTTTCAGAACGTTATCACGTTCAACCTCGACGAATACTATCCAATGCAAAAAGAAGCGCAGCAGAGCTACTGGCGCTTCATGCACGAATACCTCTTCGACCACGTTGATATCAATCCCGAAAATATCCATATACCGGACGGCACGGTGCCCATGGAAAAAGTGGCCGAATACTGCGAGCGCTACGAAAAACTGATCGACCTCGCAGGCGGCATCGACGTTCAACTGCTCGGCATCGGCCGCACGGGACACATCGGTTTCAATGAACCGGGCGCCTGGGAAACCTCGCCGACACGCATGGTGCGTCTCGACCATCTGACGCGACGCGACGCAATGAAAGACTTTCAGGGAGAAGACGACGTGCCTTACCGCGCAATAACTATGGGTGTGGGAAGTATTTTTAAAGCCCGCACGGTATATCTCATGGCCTGGGGCCAACACAAAGCCAGCATCATTCAGCAGGCGATCGAAGGCGAGATCAGCAATTCCGTACCGGCGTCATTTCTGCAAAAACACCCCAACGTCCGGGTGATACTCGATAAAAGTGCCGCAGAAGACCTCACCAAAATGAAATCACCCTGGCTGGCCGGCATTTGCAACTGGAATGAAGACCTGATCTGTAAAGCAGTCGTCTGGCTCTCTCAAACGACCGGCAAACCCATACTCAAACTTACCGACGAAGATTACAACGAGCATGGGCTCAGCGACCTGATCATCGAACAGGCAAATTCCTACGAGCTCAATATCCGCATTTTCAACCGCCTGCAGCATACCATCAGCGGCTGGCCAGGCGGCAAACCCAACGCCGACGATACCAACCGCCCCGAACGCGCCAAACCCGCGAAAAAACGCGTCATCCTTTTCAGTCCTCACCCCGACGACGACGTGATCTCCATGGGCGGCACCTTTCAGCGCCTGGTGGACCAGGGCCACGAGGTACACGTGGCCTACCAGACCTCCGGCAACATCGCCGTGCACGACTGGGATGCTTTGCGGTATGCCGAATTCATGCTCGAATTTTCGGACAAGCACGGTGACATCAGCGAAGAAGAGCGCAAACTTTACAAGAAAGTCATAAAATTCCTGCAAAAGAAAGACGGCGTCGTCGACGATATCCCGGAGGTGCGCAGTATCAAAGGTTTCATCCGGCGCGGCGAGGCGCGGGCCGGAGCGCGATTTACCGGTCTTGACGACGACCATATCCATTTCCTCGATATGCCTTTTTATGAAACAGGGCGCACGCGCAAAAAGCCCCTGAGCGAGGAAGACATTCGCCTGGTAGCCGGTCTTATGGAAAAGGTAAAACCACACCAGGTATACGCCGCCGGCGACCTGGCCGATCCGCACGGCACGCACCGCGTCTGCCTCGACGCTATTTTCGAAGCCTTTCGTCAACTGAACGACCAGGACTGGATCAAAGATTGCTGGCTTTGGATGTACCGGGGCGCGTGGCATGAATGGGCCGTACACGAAATCGAGATGGCAGTGCCTATGAGCCCGCAGCAGTTGCGCCGCAAGCGCCAGGCGATTTTCATGCACCAGAGCCAGAAAGACCGACCGCCCTTCCCCGGCGGCGACGACCGTGAATTCTGGCAGCGCGCCGAATACCGCAACAAGGAAACGGCACAAATGTACCGTTCGCTGGGGCTTGCAGAATATGAAGCCATGGAGGCATTTGTCCGCTGGAAGGGATAAGCGCTCTTGCGGTACCGGTACTTTTTGTTGGCCAGAGCAGTTTCTTTCCAGCCTGCTTCCCGTGTTCGCGGCGTGACATGTTCCGATTCATGCCCGTAGCTGTTGCGTATTTCAGGTGAAAAATGGATAGTATTGCGGCTGTGTTTTAACGATCCACACTGCAATTGACATGAAGATAGAACTACGCCGGTCGGCCGATGCCCTGCACACCATCGCTACCGATGAAAAAGGCAATGAAGTTACCATATACTTGCCGGAAATTGCCGGCGGCGCCGCAACAGGAATCAGGCCGATGCAATTGCTCATCATGGGTATGGGCGGCTGCGCAGCGTCAGATATTCTGATGATATTGAAAAAGCAACGTCAGCAGGTAGCCGGTTTCAACATAGATATAGATGCCGAACGCGAGCCCGGCAAGGAGCCCTCGCTGTGGGAAAAAGCCCATCTCGTCTTCAGGTTTTCAGGCAAGGTGGACAAGTCCAAAGCCGAATATGCGGTGCGGTTGTCCATGGAGAAATATTGCAGCGCTACCGAAACACTGCGCCGGTCCGGCACCGAGCTCAGCTGGGAAGTCCGGGTTGAAACCGACTGATCATTCCACTGAAACAAAAGATACATGTCTGATAACCAGTCCCTTCCGGAATATGGCCCCGAAACACTCGCCATTCGCCTCCAGCGCCGTCGCACGGCTGAAAAGGAGCACGCTACCCCACTCTTTCTGACCTCGAGTTTTGTTTACGACTCTGCGGAAGACATGGCTGCGGCATTTTCCGACGACAGCCTCGACGTGAACATATACAGCCGTTTTTCCAATCCGACGGTCGATGAGTTTGTCGGAAAGGTCTGCGCACTCGAAGGCGCCGAAGACGGCGTGGCTACGGCAACAGGCATGGCGGCGGTTTTTTCCACCTTCATGACCTTCCTGAATCAAGGCGACCACATACTTTCAGCATCGGCGGTATTCGGATCGACGCACACGATCCTGACCAAATACCTGCCGAAATGGGGCATCGGATATACCTATTTCGATATGAACAGGCCTGAAAGCATCGAGGCACTCATACTGCCCAACACAAAGATGTTGTACCTGGAAACGCCTTCCAATCCCGGCCTCGACATCATCGACCTGGCGTATGTGGGTGAAATATGCCGGAGGCATGATATTTTATTTGTCGTCGACAATTGCTTCGCAACACCTGCCGTACAACAGCCCGTCCGCTACGGAGCCGACCTCGTGATTCATTCCGCTACCAAATTCATGGACGGTCAGGGGCGTGTGCTGGGCGGTGTCGTGGTGGGTCGCGAAGAGTTGATCCGTCCGGTTTATCTGATGATACGGAATACCGGCCCTTCGCTCAGCCCGTTTAATGCATGGGTGTTGAGCAAAAGCCTCGAAACCCTGCATCTCCGGATGGACAAACACGCTGAAAATGCTCTCCAGCTGGCGCAGGCGCTGGAGCGAAACCTGCATGTCGCCCGCGTAAAATATCCGTTTCTCGAGAGCCACCCGCAGCACGACGTCGCACGCAGACAAATGAGCAACGGCGGCGGCATTGTTACCTTTGAAGTAAAAGGCGGGCTGGATCGCGGCCGGCGTTTCCTCAATGCCTTGAAAATGATATCCTTGACCAACAACCTTGGCGACAGCCGCAGTATCGCCTCGCATCCGGCCTCAACAACCCACTCCAAACTGAGCGAGGAGGAACGGCAGGCGGTGGGCATTACACCGGGGCTGGTGCGCATTTCGGTGGGACTTGAGACGGTGGCCGATATTGTACGGGATGTGGAACAGGCACTGGGGCGGTCGGAACGCTCTTAGTCAGTTCTGGCATAAAAATCAGAGCCCCCTTACATCAGCAAACTGTGATTTGCTGATGTAAGGGGGCTCTGATTTTTATGCCACACCCGCGATGGAAGCCGTACTTACGCTCCCAAATAAGTTTTCAGCAATTTGCTCCGACTTGTAGCCCGCAACTTGTTGATTGCCTTGTCTTTAATCTGGCGTACACGCTCGCGCGTGAGGCCGAACTTGTCACCGATGTCTTCCAGCGACATCGGATGTTCCACACCGATACCGAAGTACAGTTTGATAACATCGCACTGGCGGTCGGTGAGGGTGCCGAGCGAACGTTCGATTTCGCGGCGCAGCGAATCGGCGTATTCGAGGTGAGTATCGGTGCCGGGCATGGAGTTGTTTTCCAGCACGTCGAGCAACGAGTTATCCTCCCCTTCCACGAAGGGTGCGTCCATCGATACGTGGCGGGCAGCGACGCCGAGGGTGGTTTCCACCTCGTCGGTCGTGATTTCGAGCAACTCTGCGAGTTCCTCGGGGCTGGGTTCACGCTCGAAGGTTTGTTCGAGTTCGGAAAATGCCTTGTTGATTTTATTGAGCGATCCGACCTTGTTCAGTGGCAGACGAACGATACGGCTTTGCTCGGCCAATGCCTGGAGGATGCTCTGGCGGATCCACCAAACGGCATAGGATATGAATTTGAAACCGCGTGTTTCGTCGAAACGCTGGGCGGCCTTGATAAGACCGAGGTTGCCCTCATTGATGAGGTCAGAAAGGCTAAGTCCCTGATTTTGATATTGTTTTGCGACGGAAACAACGAAACGAAGGTTGGCTTTTGTGAGTTTTTCGAGGGCTATCTGGTCGCCTTGTTTGATGCGTTTCGCTAAATCTACTTCTTCTTCGGGGGTGAGGAGGTCCACTTTGCCAATTTCCTGCAGATACTTCTCAAGCGACTGGCTTTCGCGATTGGTAATGGACTTCGTAATTTTAAGTTGCCTCATGTGAGATGCTATGTTGAATTTTTTCCGGCTGCAAAGGTACGATTTTCAGCCTGCCGTTGTCAATTTTTTTTCAAATTAGACGCAGGTAATTTTAAAAGGTTTCAAAAATTAACCGTAAGTGATGCAATTAACATCTCAAATTTAATTTTGTTTCAAGGGTAAAGCCGGGTCAGTTGGTAAAATAATATTCTTTGGATACTATTAACACGGCCCTGATACCCCGGACGGCCAAGCGCTCCCTCCACCATGTTTATGATTTTTGCTTAAGCATTTCGATCCGTTCGAACAGGGCATTTGTCATGTCCCCGGCTATCAGATCCAGTCTTTTGATCGCCTCCAGTTCGTGATCAAGCAATTTGGGGAACTCTTCGTATGAAAAGTTCAGAATCTGCTTTTTCAAGGTCAGGTTGAGCGTGTTTTCTTCAGGCAATCGGGCAGGCGCATCGGGCATTTGCCCCTGCAATAAAGAACCGATCACACCGATAAATGTTGTTGCCTGGGTTTTGTTAAATGCCAGATATTCCCTGATATGTTTGTCACCCAATGTATGAAAGCCGGGATAATGCTCAAATACCCAGTTTTGAAGCAGCCATGCGAGCGCTTCGATCTTGCCGGTCCGGCTTTGACGTTGCCTTTCTGCTTCCCTTTCTTCATCCAGTGAGCCGAATGTGCCCCTTTCGCCCGCCCGTTTATCAATCCATGCCCCGCTTTCATCAAAGCGTTCCTCTTTGAGCCATTCTCTTTTTTGTTTTTTCCGGTATCGCAATCCCAGAATGATCAACACGAGAACGGCCAGCCCGAACAATGTCTCCATTACCATCAATTATTTTGCGGCAGGCTACTGGATCACCAGTTTTTTCAACATGATCTGACTGCCGGTTTGGAGCTCGACAAAATAGGTGCCGGAGACGTAGCGATTTGCGTCGATGAAATAGCTGGATTTTCCTGCCGGAAATTCTCCGCTGAAAACAGACTCGACCTGTTGCCCCAGTGCATTGAATATGCGAATGCTGCCTGTTGTTTTGCCTGTGGTGGAAACCGGTATGACGGTGATCGCCGAAGCCGGGTTCGGATAGATATCAAGCAACTCGGTGCGCGGCAAATCGTCGGTACCGGTCGTTTCCAGCACGCAAAATTTCCAGTATCCTTCGGGGGCGGTAATCGGCCTGGTGAAAGTTTTACCATTCACCGCCGTTGCCTCGATGTAATAATAGACCGTAGAATTTGCCGGCTGAAGCGGTATGATCCCTTTGTGCGTCCAGGTGGTATCATCCTGAAGATAGACAGGCAGATCGACCACCTGCCAGGGGCCGTCCGGGCTGGAAGCATAGTGGATCTTTGCGGATTGCAGACCGCTGCGATGTGCGATACTTGCCCAAACGGGATATCCGCCCGGCCAAAGGGTATTGTCCATGCAGGGCAATTCCTGGTGAATGATGCGGAGCGGGTCGGATACGCCGATTTCCTTTGTGATACAGTGCACAGCCCCGCCAGCGTCTATGATATCGCGGCAGTTGATGGGAAAAACGCGGTAGCCGGGCAGGTATTTTTGAAATGTGTCGATGGCGGCTGTATCGAGAGTGTTGTTGTAAACCGGGATTATGATCGTTTTATTGACAAAAACGGCGTTGGCATAGGTCGGGTACAAGGCGCCTTGACCCGGATAAGGCGGATACTGGCCGTTTTCGTAGAAAGCGGGCATGGGTACACGAACCACTTTAAAAGGCGTACCGAACGAGGTCTTGAAATTATTCAGCACATAGCTCAGATTTGCTTCGATCTGCGGCCCGTCCGATTCATTATCCGGGTATTTTCCCACGAGCAGGGTCTCCTCATCCAGCAGTTTCATGTGCATGTCGATGTGGTGTATGCCGTCGTACGGTAGCGTCGTCATCTTGATAAATCGCTCGATACCCATGTATTCTTGAAAAATGTCGTTGATCTGGGTTTCCGTCTTGGTCGACACATTATAGATATTGCCGGGAGCATTTTCATTCAGAACGAGTTTGGAGGCGAATGCCGTGCCCATGCCGTCCGACATGAAATTTCCGCCCGTATTTACCAGATCATTTGGCGCCAGCAAGGTCCGGTAAAGAGGCAGGCCGAGGTATGGCGCAATTGTCGTTGCAATGGAGTCGTCCATTTTCCGCGTGGGGCGATTGTATTTCCAGTCGACGAGGTAAAGAGAGTCCACATCATTTGCGTACACGCAGTTGGGGCCGTAATCACGGACCCAGATCGAGTTATTGGGCACGATCACGAATTCAACATTGGATGAAAAGTCCACACCGGCCGCTGCAAGCGTTGATTTGGCGTCATCTATGGTAGCCTGGTTGCTGCAGTTGACGACAACGCGGCATTCTTCGCGTGCGGCGCGGATAATTTCGGCCACTATGGCAAGCCAGTCCGAAGGGCCGTTCCAGGTGACAAGCAGCGCCTGCAATTCTTCCCATTCCGCCATGGTACGCACGGGTACAGCCGGCGGGTCGGTAATGCCCGACAACGGCAAGTCGCCGGGCACACCCAGTTGTTGCAACTGGGAATGTTCTTCGGCGGTCAGATACCGCGGCAGCGGGGAATCGTTCTGGGCACTCAATTGCCCTGCCAACAGAAAGGCTAGTATCAGGTATCGCAATGTCATGTGTGATTTGTTTGACGGGAAAGTTGGATGATGCATACGCTCACAAAATTCAGTTTTTCATTTGAATCGAACGCGATTTTTTACAAAACTGCAAAAATCATACTTCTTTCGGACACAAAAAAAGCGGCGTGCCATTGCACACCGCTTGAACAAAACCCATTCTATCGTATGAAGCAAAACTGTTAACCAAATTTATTCGTCATTTCGTCATTTGTCATTCCCGTCATTTTTTTCTCTCACATTAACGAAATGGCGACAACGATTCAAACCGCAATCGGCAGTGCGTTCAAATCACGGAAAAGAATCTTTTTCCGGTTGAAGTACAGCACGTTAGATCGTTTAAGTTGATTCAGCACCGCGGTCACCATCTGGCGGCTTGTGCCTGTCAGATCGGCGATATCCTGGTGGGTCATATTGTGTTTGACCAGCGTTTCGAATCCCACACGCCTGCCCTGTTCGATACCCATCTGGTGCAAAAATTCGAGAATTCGGCTTTTGGAGTCCTTGAGCACCACTTTTTCCAGTTGTGTTTCCGTGTAGCGAAGCCGTTCGCCGAGGAAATGAAGCAAGGACTGCGCAAAAGCGAAGTTGCACCTCATCATCGTCAGCAAGGTATTGGCGTCAATTTCCAGTACTTCCACCTGATCGTCCATGGCGTATGCAAAATCGCGACGGTACACGTCTCCTGTCAGACAAGATTCTCCGAGAAGATTGCCGGGCCGCACGACGTATTTAATAATGTCTTTTTTCTCTGCATGTACGGCGACTTTCACAACCCCCTTCAAAAGAAAAAATACTTTATTTGCGGGTTGACCGGGCTTGTACATAACCTGATGTCTGGAATATGTGTTGATTGTGGCAGCACGTCGCAAAATAATCCGTTCTTCAGAGGTCAGCACGACAAACAACGGGTTATCCTCCAATACAGGTAATGCTATCTTTGTGTCCATGTCGTTCAGTAGTTTGTGTTAGTTTGGTCGCAATGTGTACTTATGACAAGCCCGGACATAAAATCCCCTATTCCGGGGAGAAAATTTATTTCCCGAAAGCCATGCGCGGGGAATGCATTCGAACATAAAAACAAGGCATGAATAAAATCATGTTTTATCAATCATAAAATTGATGATTAAAGGTTCTGCAACGCAGTATTTTTTTTCACCTTTGCAGAATAATAATTTTTTTCAGGATTTTGAGCGACGGTGATATGGAACCTATTTCCGACCCATCCGAACAACAATGGTTGCAACAACTCCGGTCGGGCGATGAAAGCGCCCTGCGCCGCATATTCGACCGGTATTATGCCGTTCTGCTGGGCGATGTTTACCGCATATTGCCGGATGAAGACACCTGCCAGGACTTGGCACAGGAAGTATTTGTCGAACTGTGGCGCAAACGTTCCGACCTTGATATCCACACCTCCCTGCGCGCATACCTCCGGCGGGCCGCCGTCAACCGGGCAATCAATCACCTGAAAAGCAACAGGCGTTTTACATTTGAAGAACCGCACAAGATGGCTGACACCGCCGACACTGCCGAGCGGGATATTTCAGGCAAACACGAGCAGGACACCCTCGAAGAAGCGCTGCATGCCGCAATCGACACCCTGCCTGAAAAGTGTCGCGTCGTTTTTTCACTGAGCCGATTCGAACACATGTCGCATCGCGAAATTTCCGAACGTCTCGGTATTTCCGTAAAAACCATTGAAAATCAAATAACCAAGGCAATGAAAATACTCCGGCAAGCGCTTCTGCAACATACCGAATTGTCGCCGGTTGTCATTTTAGCGCTAAAATTCTGGTTGCTTTCATAGGGGGATCAGACCTTTCTATTGTCTTTAATACGACTACAACAAAACACCCGCGAAAAACGAAAACCAATGCAAGCGAACGACGACTACATATTGCTGCTGGCCAAACAGATTTCCGGGGATATCACACCGGATGAATCTGCAATGCTGGATGCATGGCTCGCCCGGTCAACCGACAACGAGCTGTTTGCCGCGCAATTCCGGCAGGTTTGGGACAAGACGGGTGGGTATGAGAAAGCCTTCAAGCCCGACCTTGATGCCGCTTTCGGCCAATTGCAGCAGCGCATCCATGCCACGCCACAGCCACGCGCTAAAAAAGTTTCGATAAGCGGGCAATTGCTTCGCATTGCCGCAGCAATGGCCCTCGTGCTTGCTGCCGTATGGGGTTTTTACAGTTACAATGCCCCGGGAAACTTGCAGATGGTCGCTGCCAATTCAGAAAAACAGCTTGTTACACTTCCCGACGGCAGCCGTGTGTGGCTCCGCCAGAACGGGAAAATCGCTTACCCTTCCCGATTTTCGGGTGGCGAACGCCATATCAGCCTTACCGGTGAAGCCTATTTTGAAGTAGCGCACGACCCGGAACACCCGTTTTTTGTCGACATGCCGAACGGCGACTTCGTAAAGGTGCTCGGCACACGCTTCGGGGTTCGGATGGACTCCGGCCAAAATCAGACAGATGTTTTCGTTCGCTCCGGGAAAGTGCTCTTTTCCCCAAAATATCAGCCGAAAGGAGTCGTTTTGACCGATCACCAGAAAGCCACATATTACCGGAAAGCGACACAATTAGTGGTCGATAAAAATGCCACGCTCAACGAACTCGCCTGGCAAACCGGCGGCCTCGAATTCGTTCGCACGCCCATGGAAGAAGTGATTTCCGATCTCGAAAAGCATTTTCACGTAAAAATAACACTCCAGAATACCGCCATGCGGGGTTGTCTGCACACTGCACCACTCACCAGCCAGTCGCTAGAGAAAGTACTGGAAAGCCTCGCCTTAACCTACCAATTCCGGGTCGGCAACCCGGCGCCCGGGCAATACGTGCTCACCGGCGGCACTTGCCAGTGATACGTCCGCGACGGGTTTTTTACCCCGTTTCGGCGCAGCGCCTTAACTTGCGCCATCGTTTCTACAAACATGGTGAATCAAGTCAAGGCGCTTTTTATTTTTATCACCTGGAGCATGGCAATAACCGTTTCAGCGCAACAAACGTTGCCGCAAACGGTTGATTTCGAGTGCAAAGCCTGCCCGCCCGCCGATGCCCTTGTTCAACTCAGCCGCCAGACCAACATAAACATCGTATTCAGCGACCGTTTCTTTAGTCGCTGCCCGCCCGTTGATATTGCCGCCAGAAACGAGTCTTTTATTTCCATTCTGGAAAAAATCAGCGCCTGCGCCAGGGTATCCTTTAAGGTCGTGGACGATCAGGTCGTTTTTTTCAAACGAACGCCGAGGTATACGCTCAGCGGCTATATACAGGACGCGGAAACCGGCGAACGGCTGATGGGGGCCAGCATCCGGTCCCTTTCGGAAAAAGGTGTCGGCGCGGTGAGCAACGAATTCGGGTTTTTCAGCCTGAAACTGGAGGAAGGCGAGCAAAAAATAGCGGTCTCGTATATCGGATATAAAAATGAAAATCTGAACATACTGCTTACGGGAGACCGGTTTTCCACGATCAAAATGCGTACGAACAGCGAATTGCCGGAGGTGGAGATATTTGCCCTGCCTGCCACCGAGCGCTCGCTCCAAAGCATTGAAAGTCAGAGCAATTTGTCGCTCAACGAACTTCACGCACTGCCGATGCCGGGCGGAGAGGCCGACCTTCTCCGCACTGCGGCCTATCAAACGGGCGTACAAACCGGTGTAGACGGCGTCGGCGGCATGCATGTGCGCGGCGGCAATGCCGATCAAAATCTTATCCTGCTGGACGATGTGCCGGTGTACAACCCGGGCCATGCGCTGGGTCTGTTTTCCATTTTCAATCCGTCGATGGTAAGCAACGCGCGTCTCTGGAAAGGCGATTTTCCCGCACGCTACGGTGGCCGTGCTTCCTCGGTCGTCGATATCCGCACACGCGACGGCGACCAGCGGCAATACCATGCGAACGCATCCGCCGGCCTCTTCGCCAGTTCCGTTTCTGCGGAAGGTCCCATCGTCCGAGACCGGGCGGCTTTTCTTTTTGCGGGCCGCAGCACTTATTTCGGTCCCTGGATAAAGTTTTTCAGCAAACGCGGCGACCTCGTCAATTTTTCCGGCGACAACGCCGGCTACCGGTTTTATGATTTTAATTTAAAACTGAACTTTACCGCATCCGACCGCGACCGTTTTTACTTCAGCTATTACTATGGCGGCGACGTGTTCAACAACCAGTTCGATCAGCCGTACGACGATCCGGACGGCCTGCAAACCGACCGGTATACCATCAACTCCGACTGGGGCAATACGATCGCGGCATTTCGCTGGAACCACGTATTGAGCAAAGACCTGTTTACCAATACCACAATCCGGTACAGCCGTTTTTACTACCAAAGTCAACTGGCATTTAATTCTTCCTTCCTGTACGCAAACGGGAAAAAGAGCACCCTGGCCGACTATGGCCTTCTATATCAGACATTTATAAGGGATTGGTCGGGCAAAACCGATTTCACTTATTACCCGTCCGAGCTGCTTACCCTGCGCTGGGGATTATCGTATACCCTGCACGATTTCAGACCCGGCGCCATCTCTGTAAACTTCCTCCAGCCCGGGCAGTCGCCGACTTCCATCGATTCGCTTGCCAATATCCTGGACAACAACGAACGAATTGGCGCCGACGAGGCCGAAGCGTATCTGGATGCCGAAATAAAGCCGGCAAAATATCTCCGAATCGAGGCCGGCCTCAACGGCTCGGCTTTTCAGATCAGAAATATCAACTACAGAGCGCTGTTGCCAAGATTCCGGATACAGCACAGCGGTCCGCGCGGCTGGAGGCAGTGGGCGGGATACCATCGCAACACGCAATATCTGCACCAGATTGGTTCTTTTAACATAAGCCTGCCATTCGAATTGTGGGTTCCGACCACCCAAAAAGTGCCCCCGGAACAGGTATGGCAGCTATCAGCCGGAATCGGGCGGGAACGCCGGGGCTGGAGCTGGCAGGCAGAAGCGTACTATAAACGACTGGACAGGGTGCTGACCTTTCTTACTTCCAACGATGCGCTGGTCACCGGCGGCGCGGAAGATGCCAGTGGCTGGGAAGACCGCATTGCGGCAGGCATCGGGCAAAGCCAGGGGCTGGAGGTAAGCATTGAAAGGACGACCGGCAATACAACAGGTTCGATTTCATACGCACTATCGAAAACGACCCGCCGTTTTCCCGAGATCAATTCCGGCCAATCATTTCCTTTCCGGTATGACCGGCGGCACGATCTGAAAATAACCGTTAACCAGCGGATCACTTCCTGGCTTTCGGCAGATGTCGTCTGGGCATTCGCTACCGGCAACCCGATCACGCTTGCCGGCGTCAAATACACGCACCAGACGCCGGGCAACGAGATCAAACGCGACGTATTCGTTTTTACCGAAGTAAACGGCTACCGCCTGCCCGATTACCACCGCCTCGACCTGGCGCTCAATGCCCATTTTACCTCCGGCAGGGTGCAGCACGGGTTCCAGATCGGCGTTTACAATGTCTACAACCGCTACAATCCCTTCTATCTGTACGTCGATGGCCGCAGCGGAGAGAAGGGGAAAGCAATACAGTACACCCTGCTGCCGGTTTTACCCATTTTCAGGTATGAAATAAAACTGTAAACGGCAAAAGTGAATTTGACGGTTGTCCGAAAAATTATGACCTTTGGGTCTTGATCCGTCAGGCATTGAAAAGCGCGCATACCCATATCCTGAAGTTAATACTGGTTACCTCCTTCTTCTTCGCCCGATGCGCGCAGGAGGTGTTTATCAATTTGCCGGAAGAGGAGACCAAAATCGTCGCAATTTCTCATTTTACCACCGGAGAGCCGTTCAAGGTAAAAGTGTCGCTCAGCCAGCAGGTATATGATTCCGGCGATCCCGTTATTCCTGAAAAAGTGGACGTCACGCTTGCCAAGGAGGGCGCATTTATCGACAAACTGTTCAAGACATATTCGGACGACGGGCAGCTTTACTGGGAGAGCCGCGATTTTGCGGAGCCCGGGGTTACCTACTCCATCACCGCCCGCATCGATGGCTTGCCACTAGCTTCGGCCTCGAGCGCCGTGCCGGCATTTTATCCGTTGTCGCCTGTCCATATTGACCCGGAAAAAATCAGTGAAACGCCATTAAGTGACGGCCGGGTGCTGCTAAACGTCCCGCTGGAGCTGCACCTCAGCCAATTGCCTGCCGAAAAACGATATTTTGCATTCGGTCTCAAACACGATATCGACGTGTTGCAAAACGTTAACGGTCAGTGGGTGACCGATTTTACCTACGAAGGCTTGTCGACCAACTATTCTGCCGACGGCCGCACGCTTTCCCTGTTGTACGATCTCGCCGAACCTGTTGTGCTGATCAACGAAAAATTCTGGAGCGACCAGAACCCGGACGATAATACGCTGTATCTCGACGCGAGGATACCGTACAAGCCGGGCGAAAACGAAAAACCGCGCCGCATATACCTCGAATGGCGCACCCTTTCCGAAGAGTTTTACAAGTACCATCTGTCAATCGCCAGGCAGGGCAGCAACCTGCCGCTGAGCGATCCCGACGCCGTTTATAACAATGTAGAAAACGGCTACGGCAATTTTTCGGGGTATTCCGTGGAAGTGGATACGCTGGAGTTGCCATTTTGAGTATTCCTTCGGCCTAATTTGCCACCTTGATACATTTCCCGCCGTTCATCATGGTGTCGTTGGCAAAACTCGACACTTAAACGTCATTGGTGTAAGAAAGCAACTCTCCCAGTTCATCAGACATTACTGGATTTGTAATATTAAAATCCATATCGCGGTCTTCTCTCGCAATGGTAGGCGGCATGGTGTTGAAATCGATGCGGGTGCCGCCGAACCAGTCGTTTCCGGTGTAACTCTGGTAGTCCATCAGCCAGATGTAATCTTGTTTAGGCAAGAAAACGGGCCTGGAGGAGTACCAACAACACTATGGGAAATACGATTGACAGACGCATGGCATGAATGTTTTGAAAGTTCGATGTTAAAGTCCGGCATCGATTTATAATCTGAACTAACTTTATAGCCGATTATCAGAGCATCCAGTAAGAGTTGTAGCAAGGCATTATCTATTGTTTGTTAGAATTACGGATTCTATTTTTCAATAATATTTAAACTATTTTGCCATGACAAAAAGCGATCAATTGTTCATGAACTCATTTATTGAGAGATTTAACGTAAAACGCCGCTTAAGCCCGTCGCCTTTGGGCTTTCTGATTTTTGCCCCCCCGCACAGGAATAATTAAAACCCGATTCCTCCTTTTTATACTGTTGCTTTTTACCAACTACGCGCGATCCCAGGAGTCCTGTAACTGTGGAGGAACCGGCATCGCTTACACCATCGTCGGCAATTCTATATTGCTGTCGCAAAGCGGCCTGCCGGGAGGAGGGGTAAATAATGCCTGCCTCTCCATAGACGGTACGCTTGTAGTCGATGCCGCCGCCGGCAATTATCTCATGCAAAATATGGAAATTAAAATGTACCCGGGCTCTTTTATCAAAATTAACAATGGCGGAAACCTCGAAATCGAGAACAGCAACTTACACGGCTGTACTGCTATGTGGAAAGGAATTGGAGTGGAAAACGGAGGCGCCCTGATTTTTACCGGAAATACAATCGCCGATGCCGAATTTGCTATCGGTCTTTCCACAGGGGTTCCGGGCGCCGCCAATGCGGCAGTTCATATAGTAGGTAATACTTTCAAAAAAAACTTTATTGGCGTCGGCCAGTCATATGCCAATCCTTTCTTCAATATTGCAAGCCCTCTGACCGCATTTCATTCCAATGAATTTTACTGCGAAGGGCTGACCCTGCTTCCCAAATACAACGGCCAAACGACTAATCCCGGCGATATTTCTGCCGCAGGAGTACAATTGAGCTTTCTGAGCGGTCTTGTCATCGGAGATGGCAACCTGTCTCATGCCAATGTCTTTCACCACATGGCGAACGGAATTATTCTGGAGGGCGCTATAGCAACGATCAACAGTTGTAAAATACACGACATCGGTACGAGTAATGCCTCCTATGCACTCGTCAACGGCTATGGAGTGTATGCCCATGCAAGCGACCTGAACATAACGGGATGGGGATTGAACCTCGCCGACCCCGCTTTTTTGAACGTCCCGACAGGGTTGTATGCAAATATTTCAAACCTTACTGCAACAAAATTAACCATGACAGGGGTCAATACCAGTTTCCGGATAGAAACCGGTTTCGAACGCATTATTTCTATTTCCAATAATTACATTTACTGCGACAACATCGGCATAGACCTCTGGCAAAACCAGGAAGCGTTGTCGCTATCGGTGCGTGATAACGAGATTCACGTAGACGAACTAAGCTCCTCCGACCCCGTCAAAGGCGTCGGGATTGCCATAAATGAAGACCCGAATATATCGCCGAATACAACCAGGGATGTCGTCGACAATTTCATCTATGCCTTTGGCGCAAATTTAGGTATTGCGGCAAATTCCATAATGGGGTATCGTATAAGCGGCAATCACGTGACATTTGATCTGGCAAATACAAGAAGCGGTATCCAATTAGATAACGGAAAGGATTGCTTCCTGGTCTGCAATGCCGTTTCAGGTGTACCCGGGGGAAATACGCAGTCGAACACCAGTTACAGGATAAGCTCCACAACAGGCTCGGAGTATACCTGTAATTACTCCCATAAAACACGTACCGGTTTTCGATTCACGGGTGTTTGTTCGGGCTCGCCCAACCTGAACACGAACGTCAGAGGGAATGCTATGATACAAAACAGTCGGGGTTTTTGGATGGCCCCCGATGCGATCTTCGGCTCGCTCGGCAATTCCAATGTCCAGTTGCACAAGGGAAATAGCTGGTTCGGGCCCTTCGGCAGCATTACGGCCATACATGAAGGGCTTCCGGCTCAACTGGAATATTCTCGTTTCGAAGTTCATACAAATCTTTTTCCCTATTTCCCGGAGAGCTTTCAAACACCGGGCACCCCCGGTTACCCCTGGTTTTACCTCGGCAGCGGCACCCCGTTCTCCTGCGACCCTTTATGTATGATTGGGACCCCTGACGGAATAACAAACGATACCATCGGAGATTTCGGATTGGATATTGCCAGGGATTCGCTGGTCTTTCCTTCCGTCTATGCGCCCAACATGAACTGGATTTTAAAACGCTTGCTTTACCGCAGGTTGAGCGACATGCCGGCTTTGCTCAACCAATCGACCGATCTGCAGCAATTCCATGCAGCCCAAAGTATTACGCCGGTTGGAGAATTTACGGCTATAGACCAGTCCATAGAACAATTATTGCAAGTGGATACCGCTACCTATCAGCACCTGTCCTCTTTATTCGCCGGTATATCTTCGTGTAAAAAACAATTGGATTCACTGGCCCGGATACCGCTGTCGTCGCTCACTTTTTATTCCGTACAACAGGACGCAGCGGCGAAATGGTCGCTTCAAATGCGCATTGATTCTTTGTGGAACGTAGCGGACGGTATATCGGCAACATTAACGGCAAACCGCGATACCCTCGCAGGCCAAACGCTGACGAACAACAACACGATTGCAACTTTCGAAATTTTTCAGGAAAATGAACGATTGGTAAACGGAATTTATCTGAACTCAATCCTCCAGGGAAGGAATGCGCTTACCGCAACGGAACAGGCGACGCTGGAAGACATCGCCGCTCAATGCCCCGCCCTCGGCGGAAATGCCGTTTTCAGGGCACGAAGCATACTCGCATTCGACGGTTCCTTGCGGTATTTTGACGACGATGAAATATGCGGATATGCCGAAACGAGGGAAGGGGTCATCGAGGCTCCTGCTTTTTATGACGACCCTTTGTTTGCCGTTTTCCCCAACCCCGCGCGCGAGTACGTACAAATCCGGCACACCGGCGGCGGAACGGAAAATTGGAAAGTGGAAATTACGGATGCCTTCGGAAGGCTGATCGACGTGAGATGGTTGGGAGAAAAAGACAGCGCCTGGGAACTATCCACCAAGGAATACGTCCCGGGCTTGTATTTACTGCGTTTCCGGGCTGAAAGCGGCCTCCGTGCCGTAAAAAAACTGGTTGTTACCCGCTAAATTACTTTAATTCACGACGGGTGTTGTCCTGCAAACGGGCAACACCCTTTCAACTTTTTGCTCATGCGACCGACTTTCCTGTTTTTTGCCTTCCTGTTTATTCTCCCGGCAGCGCCCGTACGCGCCCAAACCCTTCTCACCGCACCCAAACACGACTACGTCTGGCTCATGGGCTACCAGAGTTACAGCGGAAACGACTGGTTCGGCGGCACGCGTATCGATTTTAATACCATGCCGCCGACCATAACCAGGGAGGACCGGTACATGGATTGCGATATAACGAACGCCGTAATGTGCGATGAAATGGGTGAGTTGCTTTTTTACACCAACGGTGTTTATGTGTCGAGTTATGCCAATGACACCATGATGAACGGGTTAAAGTTGAACCCAGACAACACTGTGCCGCAAGACCGACTATCTCAAGGAGTATTGATCCTGCCACTTCCCGGCAACGATCATTTGTATTACATGATACACGAGGTTGCGACCTTTGCCCCCACACCTTATGCATATACTCAGATATACCGCTGTTTTTATTCGATCGTGGATATGTCTCAAAACGGCGGCTTGGGCAAGGTCATCGTGAAAAACAAGGTGTTGCTCCAGGACACCCTGTGTTACGGCAAGATCACCGCCACCCGCCACGCGAACGGGCGCGACTGGTGGATATTGCTGCCGAAATTCGACCGGTCCGCTTTTTTCCGCTACCTGCTGACGCCTGCGGGGATCGACACTTTTCCGCTTCAAGCGCTGGGAGACAACCTGATCTCCAATAGCGGGCAAGCGGTTTTCTCTCCGGACGGGTCGAAGTACGTTCGGATGAATGGTGTGAGTAATGTTATCGGCACTTATCTCGATATTTTTGATTTTGACCGATGCGAGGGTTTATTAAGTAATTATCACAGAATATTTAAAACAGGCCTTGCCAGTACGGGAGTCTCTGTTTCTCCGAATTCCAGGTTTTTATACCTGACCAATACTTTAAGCGTGTTGCAATACGATCTCACAGCGGCAGATGTGGAGGCGAGCGAAATCCTTGTTGCCGAACACGACGGTTTTGAGTCGCCGCTCATTACCAATTTTTACCATCCTCAAATAGCCCCCGACGGCAAGATTTACATTTGCAGCAATTCTTCAGTAGACAAACTGCACGTGATAGAC
>JAKOXM010000238.1 GCA_029781095.1 Bacteroidota bacterium | reverse complement strand
GGCCGCTGTGGTATGCGTATTGGATACAATGATATCATCCAGCTGGAGCAGAAAATTATTTTTTGAATCGTGCAGAAATGCCACATAGATGGTTTTGCCCGCATAATTGGCGAGGCTCCTCGCATGCGGCTCCAGTTTGCCGTGGTAAAACGGCGGGCCTTCCGAATTGTCGATAAAGAAATAACTGGTGTCGGTATAACTGTTCGCCTGGATGTAGCCGCCTGAAAAGACGTAGTCGTTCACGTTGAGCGAACCGGCGGGCGACGAGTTGAAAACCATTTCGGCCGCAGAGAAAAGCGTATCCTTGAAAGAGCCGTCCGTAGGGTCGTTGGTCGTGGTGGAAACCATGACATGATACCCGTCGAGAAAGCCGGGACCGTAATAGGAAAGCGAACGCCAGCATAGCCAGTAACTGCTGTCCGGGATTGTTACCGGGCTGGTTATCAGCCAGTTCTCATTCCGGACATCCGGATCGACCAGATACGAACAACTGGTATAGGCATCGTTATCGCTGTTGGGCGCGCCGAGGTCGCCTTCCTGCCAGAAGCCGAAGGGCGTGCTCCCCGGATTAACGCAAAGGCCGGTCAGATGGTCTTCGTCATAATTGATCCATTCCTGGTCGTTGCCCGACGGGAAAGGCAGCATGTCGCTGGTCGGGTCGGTCTCGAAATTTTCGTTGATCAATGTATCAGGCACGGAAAATACCTGCGCCCGGAGGGAAAAAGCCGCCAGGATAACGAGCATCAAAGTAAAAAATGCCTTCATGGGAGAGGGTTTTGCTGGAACCATTGTTCGAGTTCGGTTGCTAAAATGTCGCGACGAACGGGCACAACACCCGGAAATTCGCACACCTGCCCACCGGCGAGATTGGAAAGCACTGCAATTAACTCCAGATCAAGTCCGGCTGCCAGTCCGAGCGCGGCAATGCTGATAACGGTGTCGCCGGCGCCGCTCACGTCCGCTATATTGCGCGGCACCGTGGGGAAAAGCCGGCTGAAGCCGTTATCGCCCTCCAAAAATAACCCTTTTTCCGATAGGGTGATCATTGTCAGGCGATTTTGCAGGGTTTTGCGGAGAAAATCTGCCGCCTGCTGCAAGGACGCCTGTTCGGCACGCACCGGAAAAGGCGCACTGTCGCGGATCTCTTTCAGGTTGGGTTTGAACAGGTCTACTCCCCCAAATGCAAAAAAGTTGTTTTTCTTGGGATCAACGGCCGTCAGAATACCCCGTTTCCGGGCGGCGGCGATGACCGTACGAATCACTTCGGGCGTCAGCACGCCTTTGTTGTAATCCTGCAAAATGACGACCCGCACGTTCCTTTCCTCCAGCAGGGCCAATACTTTTTGCACAAACTGCCGGGTTTCTTCCCCGTCGAGGTCGTGGGTATCTTCCTGGTCAATCCGGAGCATTTGCTGGTTGTTGCCCAATACCCTTGTTTTTACGGTTGTCGTTCTTCCCGAAGTGGAAACGATACCGTCCGCTGCAATACCGTTGGCGGGAAGCAGGCGCCGGAAAACTTCGCCGTCGGCGTCCTGGCCGATCACGCTGCACAATACCGGTATCCCGCCGAGGGCGCTCACGTTCAGC
>JAKOXM010000203.1 GCA_029781095.1 Bacteroidota bacterium | reverse complement strand
GCCTTTCTTTTTGTTGATAAAAAGCTCGGCGCCGTATGCTTTTGCCGAGCCTTTGAGCAACTGGGCCTCCACAACGGGGTTGATATTGAGTTCCGCTCCGTTCAGGTAATCAAAAATGGAGCGCTGCCAGCGGTAGTATCCTTCCAGCGACCATTCCCACATGCGATTTTTGGTGTCGCGGAAATAGCCGGCCGACACGAGGTCGCTTTGCGCCGGCGGCACGTAGCGGTTGGAGGTCTTCCAGCGTACATTCGGCAACGGTGTCGTATTATTCGAGATCAACTGGAGGAACTGGTTCATCCGGTTGTAGCCGATCTTGACGGAGCTGCTGGCGTCAATTTTATAGCGAAGCGCGAGGCGCGGCTCGAATCGCCCGTAGCTCGACTCCGTCGAATTTCCCGGAAAATACAGCGTATCCGTGATCGAACTCAGCGACTTGGGGGCGTCAGGTGCAAAAACCGGTACGGAAAGCGGCCCGACATTCCAGTAATGCACGTACCGGAAGCCGAGCTCCGCCAACAACCTGCTGTTCAGCTCATATTCATCGGAAGCGAAAAATGCCGCCTCCCAGGCCTGCCCCGCGGGCAGGTGGATGGAGGCTACCGACGATCCTGGGCGCGGAGCGAGGTCGGCGGGACTGATATCGTATCTCGTGACGGTTGCGCCGGTATTGATCCGTTGCTTCGGATTCGGCGCATACGTGAGTTCGATCTTTCCGTTGTGGTACAGAAGCCTCGTATCGTAGTCAAAACTGGCCTTGATGTCCGATGCTGCCGTGGAGGTGGCATATCGCGAGCGAACGGCAAGGAAGTTGAGGTTGAATTTCTCTGAAAAAAAGTGGTTCCATCGCAGGGCAAAATTGTTGTGGCCATACTGCATAGTAGCCTGACGGGGCACAATGCCTGCGATACCGAACAACGTATCCACCTGATACGAATCGTAACTGGTGTAGCCGGCGAGCGAGATATTGTCTTTAGCCGTAGGGCGCCAAGTGACTTTATTCGCCAGGTCGTAGAAACGGGGTTTGTTGTCGGGCAGGCGCTTGTCTGCGACAGGGCCGACCAGCACGTTGTTGTAAAAACGGATCAGGTATTCGTTGAAGGACAGGCGCGCCGAGGTCATCCAGGCGAGTTTATCTTTAATGATCGGCACTTCAACATGCAAACGATTGGAAATCAGCCCGATACCACCCCGCATTTTGAACTTTTCGTCGTCGGGTTCGCTCATTTTCACGTCGAGCACCCCGGCGGTGCGGCCACCGTAGCGCGCCGGTATGGAGCCTTTGTAAATCTGCATTTCACGGATAGCGTCGGAAGGGAACAGCGAGAACAGGCCGAGCAGATGGGTCGGGTTGAAGATCGGCATGTTGTCCAGCAGGATCAGGTTTTGTTCCACCGCCCCGCCGCGGATATTGATACCGTTGGCGCCCTCCCCTACCGCGGAAATACCGGGCAATGTTTGCAACCCTCTCAATACGTCGACCTCACCGGCTGCGGGGGCGATCTTCCGCACCGCTTTCATACTCAACACGGCTACGCCGAGGGCGGGTGTTTCAAGCGTCCGCACGGCGCCCTGCGAAGTGATGACAACCTCCTCGATCTGGGTCTGGATATTCTCCATCTGGATCACCACGGGAATATCACCGGAAACGGTTATGCGACGCGAAAAAGGTTTGTAGCCTATGTAGTTTAACTTCACGATATGTTCGTCGCAGGAGGCCGGTATGCGCAGGTGACCGGCGGTATCCGTGGCGACAAATGTTTCCAGCCCGTCTATTTTCAAGGTAACGCCCGTTAGCGGCTCGCCGGATTGCATATCCGTTACCTGTACATTCAAAAAACAGTGCCCCTGTGCCGCCATCCCGAAATGAAATACCACAGCCAGGAATAGTATCAAGCACGTAGTTTTGTAAGTCATTAATTTTCAATAAGATAATAGGCTGTGATTACACATGGTGGATGAAACGCTCATAAAGCAGCGGTAGCAGATTCAAACGATCGCTACCCGATCCCGGGTTCGCCAAACTGTGCCCGCCTCCGGGGCCCCCGCCGCAATGATAATTGAATCGCCGGAATTGACAGTGCCAGTTTGCGACATCGGCAGATCATACAACTGTATTTGCTAACATTGCACCCATAATGTTTCACTGTCCTGATCCTGTTATTTTCAAATGATCAAAAAAATCGTCTTTGCGCTTCTATTAGGCCATTCAGCCCTGTCTGCACAGCAGCAATACGCCCAGCTGGGAGATGTCATCACCACCGGCGGCGATACGATCAAAAACTGCCGGGTCGGTTACCGCACGCTGGGCCGTCTGAATGCACAAAAATCCAATGCCGTGCTCTGGCCGACCTGGTTCGGCGGTACCAGCGAACAATTGGTGAATGGCGCCATCCCGGGCACACTGGATACCACGGGTCTGTTTGTCATTGCCGTGGATGCGCTCGGCAACGGAGTTTCATCCTCGCCCTCCAACACGCCGGATTTCCCCGGCATTACCACCCGCGACATGGTTAACTCAGAACACGAATTGCTGACCAAACATTTGAATATAAGCCATTTGTACGCAGTCATGGGTATTTCGATGGGTGGCATGCAGACCTACGAATGGCTTGTTGCCTATCCGGAATTCATGGATAAAGCTGTCCCCATCGTCGGTTCTCCGAAGTTGTCGTTTTATGACCTGTTGCTCTGGCAGACGGAAGCGGATATCATCGAAAAAGCAGGCGACAGGCCGGCGGCAAAGGCCCTCGCCATGGAAGAAGTATTAAAAGTACACCTCATGCATCTCGAAACCCCGGCTTACTGGGTACGGACGGAACAGCCCGAAAATCTCGAAGCACGACTCAGGCAGGAAATGGCAGGAGCCAAAACAGAGGACGCGGATAACTGGCTTTGTCAGTTGAAAGCGATGATGCGGCACGACATATATGCTTCTTCGGGCATAAGCCCGGAAGACCTGAAAAACGTCGTGAAAGCCCGGGTGCTGGTGATCGCCGCAAAGCAGGACCACATGGTAAACCCCGCGTCGTCGGTGGCTTTCGCCAGGGCCCTCGGCTGCGATCTGTACGAACCGGACAACGATTGCGGGCACATCCCCGGACTCTGCGAAGGCGCTGTCATCCGCGCCCTGGTGAGCGGGTGGGTAAAAAACTGACCGGTATGACTTCTACTTTCCGCATCCTCAACGCCGCCGTCATCGTCTCCGCGCTCGGCTATTTCGTGGATGTATTCGACCTCCTGTTGTTCGGCGTGGTACGCGTCAAAAGTCTCGCTTCGCTGGGGCTTTCGGGGCAGGCACTGACGGATGCCGGCATTTCGCTGCAAAACTGGCAGATGACCGGCATGCTGATCGGCGGCATCGCTTCCGGCGTCGCGGGCGACAAGTTCGGCAGAGTAAGGGCCCTGTATTTTTCAATTGCCCTGTATTCGTTTGCCAATATCCTGAACGGTATGGCGCCCTCCGTGGAAATGTACGCGCTGTGTCGTTTTCTCGCGGGCATCGGTCTCGCAGGCGAAGTCGGCTCGGGCGTCACGCTGGTAGCGGAGAGTCTGCCGACCGAAAAACGCGGGCTTGGCACCACGCTGATGGCTTCCTTCGGCATTCTGGGTGCCATAGCCGCCGGGTCACTCGACTGGTTCATAAGTGACTGGCGGGTTGCCTATTACCTCGGCGGCGGACTGGGACTGGTATTGCTGGCCATGCGCCTGGGCGTAAGCGAGAGCGATATTTTTAAAAAAGTACGAATGCAGACAGGCGTATCACGAGGTATTTTTTTCGACTTTTTTAATGATCCTGGCCGTTTTAAACGCCTGCTTTTCAGCACTTTTCTCGGAATGACCGTCTGGTTCAACACGGGAATACTGCTGATGCTTTCGCCTGAATTTGGCGTGGCCAAAGGGCTGCGGGAACCGGTCAGCGCAGCCACAGCCGTGATCTGGTTTCACATCGGCATGGCTTCGGGTGATATGGCATCGGGACTGCTAAGCCAGTACCTGAGAAGCCGTTTGCGCGCCATGCGCATTTTTCTGTCGCTTCAGACGGTATTCGTGGCGGCCTACCTTTTTCTTCCTGTCAGCAATGCGCTCCAGATGTATATTATGTTGCTGCTGCTGGGTTTTGCCGGCGGGTTCTGGGCCGTGTTTATCACCAACGCATCCGAACAGTTCGGCACCAATCTGCGCGCAACAGCAGCCTGCACCATCCCGAGTTTTGTGCGCGGGCTCTTCGTACCCATGGCGATATGTTTCCGCTTCCTGAAATCGCCGGCGCAATCGGGCGGCCCGGTGACCGCGGCGGCCATCGTCGGAGTGGTCTGCCTCGCCATCGCATTCGCCGCTTCATACGGGCTGGAGGAAACGTTCAGCAAAAACCTGAATTACGTGGAGAGTAAAGAGTGATCAAAAACTCTGAAAAAAATCAATTTTATGATGTAACTAAATCAAAATCAATTAATTAATAAATTGTAGTTCATCACTCATAACTCATCGCTCCTTTTCCCCTGAATAAAACCCCGGCATTTCGATGATCCGCAGCGGCATTCAAAAGGCTCCATGTGTTCGTCGAGGAAATCGGCGTAGTCGAGCGTCAGTTCTTCGCCGGGGGCGATAGCGCGCAGCGCGACGACATTCAGGCCTTCGTAACGCGTGTTGGCTTCACAGGAATGATTCATCGGCGCCCATTCGGCGGGGTCGGTATCCCAGAGTATAAAGACATCATTGCCTACGGGATATGCGTAGCGACGAAACGTTTCCTGCGCAGCGGGAGGCCAGTGACGCTCCACCCACGAGCGACTGACGATGCGTTGCGACCGCTCTTCTCCGTGCCAGACGATGTCACCG
>JAKOXM010000180.1 GCA_029781095.1 Bacteroidota bacterium | reverse complement strand
GGGAAGACCGCCTTCCAGGCTTTTGCCTTTTCTGTGCTATCATCGTCATTAGCCAGTGTTTTGCACAGATAATCGAACAACCTGATTACATCCTGTCGTTGATTGTGTGCCGGTGATTGCAACCATTTTTGAATATCCCGCACCTCCTTGCGACTGAGCGAGCCGACGATCTCAGCCAATACACTTTTTTGCATGCTACTTTTGAATTATTTATTCAACAAACCGGCAGAAAAATCTTATCTTGAATAAAATTTCAAGCCTGTAATCTCTCAAAAAATTGCCCGATAAGGGAATAAAATGAAATTACAGCCTAAATATTCAGAAAAAACAAGTAATCAAAACGAATCAACAAATGGAAATTTTTGTCTTTTACACGTCGAATTTGCATTCGCACTTTTGTACTGTCAAAGAAAGGCTAACGCAAAGCCTAATCCGTCATCTCATGTTTAAGCACTGTCTTACATTTTCCTTAATAGTCCTGTTCGCAACCTCCGTTGCCGGACAAGGATGGGAACGTGTGTATGGCGGCGGCGGTCTGGATCAGATCAACGCCATCGCTCCTACCCCCGACGGCGGCTTCATCATGACCGGATTTTACAGCCTCGGACAGATATATCTGTTGAAAACGGATGCCGACGGCAATTTCCAGTGGAGCAAGAATTACAATCTGGGCGCCGAAGCGGCGGGTACGGCTGTAATTGCCACGAAGGATACAGGTTATGCCATTGCGGGATACCGCACGGTGGGGCCGACAGGTCAACAAAATAATGACGTTTATCTGTTCAAAACGGACGCCTCCGGAAAAGTATTGTGGCAGACTTCCTATGGCGGCGTGCTGAACAAAGATGACGAAGCAACCGGACTGGTGGAACTCGCCGACGGAAGTCTCGTACTGACCGGATTTACGACCAATTACTATATACAGGTTACCGAAGAATACACAGAGGACATCCTTGTTCTGAAAACCGATAAAAATGGTAACCAACAATGGGCAAAGACATACGGCGAGCAAACTTTCAAGGAAAGGGGTAACGCCATTGCACTTGCTTCCAATGGTGATGTAGTGGTTGCCGGAAGTCACCGGGAACAAACAGCCATGCCGGGCGATGTCGATTTCTATGCTGTTCGGGTCGCTCCCGACGGCACCGAATTGTGGCATAACACGTATGGCTTCTCGGGACTTGACGACAATGCCAAAGCCATCGCCCCGTCTTCGGACGGTAATTTCGTCCTCGCAGGCCGCACAAACTTCGGCCAGGGAGGCGCGGGCCTGCTGATAAAAATTGACGGCAACGGCAGCCCGTGGTTTATGTGGCAAAAAACCTTCCCGAAAACCGATTTTAATGGCATTACAGCCGATAAAAACGGAGGGTTTTTTGTCGCCGGCAAAAAAGATGTAACCGACGCTCAGGGAGACCTGTACATGGCGCGGGTAGATGCGGAAGGTGAAAAATTGTGCGATGCGGTCGTTGGCAAGGCCGGCCCTGATGAAAGTCTCGATGTCGTGGCCACCGCCGACGGCGGTGCAGCGGCAGCAGGCTACAGCTATCCGTTCTTCAATGGTTCGGAGTCCAATGCCTACCTCGTAAAGGCCGATCTCAACTGCGTCGTGTTTACGAGTTACATCAAAGGTAATATCTTCAAAGACCTCAACGCCAACTGCCAGCAGGATGGCGGCGAGTCGGGACTCGAAGATTTTATCGTCAGTGTCGTGAGCCCCAACTTCTCGCGTTATGCGGTAGCCAATAAAGACGGCGATTTTCGTCTCGCGGTCGATACAGGCCACTATGCTGTGAAGTTGTTCCC
>JAKOXM010000129.1 GCA_029781095.1 Bacteroidota bacterium | reverse complement strand
GACGTATCGGTCGGCTTGGTGAGGCCGATGTTGGGTGTGGCATTGGAAATTTGCAGAAAACCGCCTTCGGGCAGACCGGGCGCTGCGTCTTCCCAGGCGAGGTCGCTCCAGGTATGCTTCACGGCGTTGGGGCCACCGATATCGAGACCGAAACGCGGCTCGCCGGGGCGTTCCTTGATGACGAAGAACCAGCCAGGATTGTCCTTGTCCTCGGGTTTGGTGCCGTCGCCGCCTTTGGCCACTGCCGAAGTAAGGTCGAAGCCAAAGAAATATATGTCCGGATCTATTTTGGCGCTGTAAAGCGGCGTTTTGACGATATCACGCGGCGGATTATCCTCTTTCCCGTCAGGTATATCGGCAAGGTCTCGTTCTTTTGTATTGTCGATGTCGCCGTTGGGTTTCAATTGCCACTTGGCCTTGTGCGCGTATATGACAGCCGTGGGGTATTTTTTTAGCAATTCGCCCCTGATCACCAGCACGACTTCTTCTTCTTTCGTGCCTCCGGTCTCGCGGTTGTCGTGGTCGCCGAGTTCGGAAGCGGGCAGCCATTTGTGTATTTCCGGGATATCCTTCAGTTTTTCCTTCAATTTGCCCAGGTCCTCGCCCGCTTCCGGCAAATAGGCGCTCACGTCCCAGAACTGCCGGAAATAACTGCCCCGCTGATCGGTCGGATACTCGCGCCAGAGCAATTCGCGCGACATTTCGTGGTTGATGCCGACCATGTAGGCCTCGATAAATTTCTGGTTGGTTTCCAGCAGGGTGATGCTGTTATGTTCAATGAGGTTGATATTCGGCAGAAAATACTCGTCGGACAACTTGGCCAGGGGGTCGTACATCGGAATATCGAATTTTGGATACTCCATGATCTGGTCGAACAGCACGGGGTTAAATTTGATCCGGATGCGGTCGGGCAAAAAGATGCGGTCGAGCAACAATCTGGGAACGGATTTGTCGGGGTGCAGCGTCGTAATGGTTTCGGAAGCAATGAGTTGCAGATTCAACTGTTGTTTGGGCGCCTGGTAAGCCGCTTCCCGCGCGGCGATATCCACAGCATACATTTCTTTCAATGCTGTTTTGAATCGGATGGCTTCCACGCTGTCCGTGCTTCCTGTCGCCGGCACGAAGGTATCGCCGGGTTCGCTGATCCTGAAATCGGGGCTTTTGGGCGCCTGGTCGACCTGCTGTGGCGTTTGCGCACTTTCTGTAAATACCGGAGGTTGAGCGAGTTGTCTGCGTATATCAAGCATTTTTCGCCACAAATAAACCAGTCCGCCAACAGCCGCCACACCCAGGGTCAGCACCACACCGCCCGGCATGAACAGCAACAGCATCACAAGCAGCAAAACCGCGAGACAAAGCGTCACCAGTGGCAGCCACGAATATTTCTTCAACAGATCGGTCAGCCATTGCGGCTTTGGATTTGGCGTCGTCTGATCAATCAGCACCTGTTCAGTTTGTACGGCTGCCGGGGTGACTTTGGGCGGAGCGGGCAGGATTTCTCCGTTGTTCAGGCGCGTGACAAGCGTTGCCGGACTGATGTTCCGGGCTTTAAAAGGCAGTTGCGCCAGTGTGCGGGATCGCGGTCGCGTTATTTTCCGCATTTGGGCAGATACCGCTACCGGCGGC
>JAKOXM010000007.1 GCA_029781095.1 Bacteroidota bacterium | reverse complement strand
AAATCGAGGTGGGATTATTACTGAATTTTGCAAAAACCCGAGATTAGGAGAAAAGTATACGACAATGAACTCAAACCAAATCTGAAAAAATAATCCGTGTCCGATCCCTGAAATCCGTGTTCCAATCGCACACGAATCTAAAAGCATTCTACGCATGTTTATCACCGATAAAATTCAGGAACTCAACGAAAAGAGCGCGACAAGCCACGCGTTTCACTTTGAGCATATTTCCCAGTTATTAACCCGGAGAGGCATTGATATCCAATCAATTATTGACAAAATAATCGCTTTTCAAATCGCCATTCCTTCCTGGGCCCTCGGCACCGGCGGTACGCGTTTCGGTCGTTTTCCCGGCGGCGGCGAGCCGCGCAGCCTCGAAGAAAAAATCGAAGATGTGGGTTTGCTCCACCAGTTGAATCGCTCGTCAGGGTCCATTTCGCTGCATATCCCCTGGGATATTCCGAAAGACCCGACGGCCCTAAAAAGCCACCTGCAGGCATACGGCCTGGCGATCGATTCGGTCAATTCCAACACATTTCAGGATCAGCCGGATCAGACGCTTTCGTACAAATTCGGTTCGCTTTGTCATACAGATGCCGGAGTGCGACAACAAGCGATCGACCACAATATTGCCTGCATCGAACACGGTAAAGCGCTGGATTCGAGGGTGTTGACCGTTTGGCTTGCCGACGGCTCCAACTTTCCGGGACAGCAGCACTTCCGCCGCGCCTGGCAACGCACGGCCGATTCGCTATCGGAAATCTACCGGGCCTTGCCGCAAGACTGGGCCATGCTCATCGAATACAAGCCCTATGAACCGAACTTTTACTCGATGGTGGTGCCGGATTGGGGCACATCGTACACGCTTTGCGCATCTTTGGGTACGAAAGCGCAGGTGCTCGTCGACCTGGGACATCACCTGCCCAACACAAACATCGAGCAGATCGTGGCGCGGCTCATGCACTTCGGCCGGCTTGGCGGTTTCCATTTCAACGGCTCGATGTACGGCGATGACGATCTTACGACCGGCAGCATCAAGCCCTACCAGTTCTTCCTGATTTTCAACGAATTGGTTGATGCGATGACCGATCCCGCGGTCAAAAATCCGCCGCTGGCATGGATGATCGATGCCAGCCACAACACAAAAGACCCTTTGGAAGACCTCCTGCAATCTGTACAAAACATCCTGACGACCTACGCCAAAGCCCTGCTGGTGGACAGGGCTACCCTCGGCGATGCGCAGCAAAACAACGATGCGCTTGCCGCAGAGGAATTGCTGCGCGATATTTTCGCAACGGACACCCGCGCACTCGTGGCCGAGGCCGCCCGCCAGTCGGGGGGAGCCATCGACCCGATCGGGGTGTACAGAAACCTGAAAATCAGGGAAAAACTGATTGAAAAGCGCGGAAAGAAAAATATAGCGACAGGGCTTTAGCGCATGATAGCCATCCTTGACATCGGGAAGACCAATAAAAAATGCCTTGTCTTCGACGAGGACTATTGCATTGTGTCCGAAAAAACAACGCAATTGCCAGAAACCACCGATGAAGACGGCGACGCCTGCGAAAATCTGGACTTGCTGCGCAGATGGGTTTGGAATGCCATTTTGGATATTCTGGAGAACGAACAATGGATCATCCGGGCAATCAACGTCACGACGTATGGAGCAAGTTTTGTCCATTTGGGCAGCGATGGCCAGCCACTTACGCCGCTGTACAACTACCTGAAACCATTTCCGAACGACCTCAAAAAACAGTTTTTCGACACGTACGGCGGCGAGGAAAAAATGGCCCTCGAAACTGCCTCCCCCGCATTGGGCAATCTGAACTCCGGGTTGCAACTATATGCCTTAAAGTACCAAAAGCCTTTGATTTTCAATCAGATAAAATACGCGCTGCACCTGCCGCAGTTTGTAACATCGCTCCTTCATGACCAGTATTTCAGCGAAATCACGAGCATCGGCTGCCACACCATGCTCTGGGATTTCCGTAAAAACGACTACCACGACTGGGTGAAAGCGGAAGGTATGGCAGCAAAATTTCCACCCATTCGGGCATCCAACAAGGTTGTTCCGGTCTCTATCCCGGTATCGGCAGGCGGTCAATATCATTCCTTTCAGCTCGGAACAGGTTTGCACGACAGTTCTGCGGCCCTCATTCCTTATCTCGCGTGTTTCGACGAACCTTTTCTCCTCATTTCCACGGGTACCTGGTGCATTTCGCTCAACCCCTTCAATCAGGAATCGCTTACGCCTGAAGAACTCTCGCAAGACTGCCTGTGCTACCTTTCCTACGAAGGCAAACCCGTGAAAGCAGCCCGCTTTTTCGGTGGCTACGAACACGAACAGGCTGTGAAAAACCTGGCCGAACAGTTTGGCGAGTCCGGCGATTTTTACAAAACAATACAAATTTCAAGCAGATCGGACGCTGCGGTCGCTTACCTGAAGTTTATGCGCCAACTCGTTGAAAAACAGGCTGTTTCAACCCGTCTGGCATTGGGCAGATCACCCGTACGGCGTATTTTCGTGGACGGCGGTTTTGCTCAAAACAACATTTATATGACCTTGCTTGCCGGGGCATTTCCTGAAATGGAAGTTTGTGCAGCAGAAGTAGCACAGGCTTCCGCACTCGGCGCAGCGCTGGCGATTCACCCGTTTTGGAATGATAAACCGCTGCCGGAAAACCTCGTTTCGCTGAAAAAATATTGAATCACTCTCTTCGCCCGCTGAAGGCCGGCAAATTAGCCGATCTTCATAATCAACTGTCAGCCATGGAATTAACTTACAATCCGGACTACCCTTCCATCGACGACCTGCGCCGGCGCGCGCGGCAACGCATCCCGCGTTTTGCATTTGAATACCTTGATGGAGGCTGCAACGAAGACGTAAACCTCCACAAAAACACCGCCGAGCTCCGGGAGGTGGAAGTAAAGCCGTATTATCTGGGCAAATACGGTGGTTCCGATCTGAAAACAGAACTGTTCGGCCACGTTTATGACGCACCTTTCGGCATTGCGCCCGTGGGTTTGCAGGGGCTTATGTGGCCCAATGCGCCGGAAATACTGGCCAGGGCGGCCATTGCTCATAATATTCCCTTTGTCCTGAGCACCGTGACCACCGCGAGCATCGAGCGCATCGGCGCATTGACGGAAGGCAGATTCTGGTATCAGTTGTATCACCCCGCCGATAATGCATTGCGCGACGACATCCTCGACCGCGCCGAAGCGGCAGGCTGCCGGGTGCTGGTTATTCTTTGCGATGTGCCTACATTCGGGTATCGTCCGCGTGATATCCGCAACGGACTGGCCATGCCGCCGAAAATGACCCTGCGCAATATCCTCCAGATAATGGGCAAGCCGGAGTGGGCCGTCAGAACCCTCCTGCACGGGCAGCCGGATTTTGCGACCATGAAAAAGTATATGCCCAAGGGATTGAATATGAAAAAGTTAGGTCAGTATATGAATCAGACATTTTCAGGCAGAATGAATGAGGAAAAGATCGCTCCTATCCGCGACCGCTGGAAGGGCAAAATTGTGCTGAAAGGCGTGGCTACGGAGGAGGACACCGGCATGGCTATACGGCTCGGGCTGGATGGCATAATTGTGTCAAACCACGGCGGACGGCAACTTGATGCAGGCCAGTCATCCGTTCATTCGCTCGTGCCGATCGTTCAAAAGTATGCCGGTCAAATCAAAATCATGCTGGACAGCGGCGTGCGTTCCGGGCCCGATGTGGCGCGGGCGCTGGCCAGCGGCGCCGAGTTTGCATTCCTCGGTCGGTCGTTCATGTACGGGGTAGCGGCATTGGGTCAGGCGGGCGGCCACCACACCATTTCCATCCTGAAAACGCAACTAAAACAGGTGATGGAACAGATTTGCTGCGAACGGGTAAAGGATTTGCCCCGGCATTTGGTGACAAGTTAACCGGGCACTTGCCCATCCCGGCGCCAAAAACGGAGAAGGCACAGGTTTCCATAAAACATGGCGCATCCCGAATTTTTAGCCCGCGATTTCAATCGTTGAAAAACAGAAAAGACTGATGTTCAAACAGTTTTAACCGTTTTTAAATGCCAGGCCAAGGCACTACAAACCATTAAACCGGTTCGACACCTTGCGATTTTCGCATTCACACGATTAAAATCGCGGGCTAAAAAATTCGGAATTCATGCGGTTTTGCCGAAAAAGATCTCCAATACCTGAGGGCGTTTTACATGGCTCCCAATTGCTTCAGATATTTCTCCGAATTGGCCTTTACGGCAGCGGGCGGATTTAAACTCAGCGATTTTTTGAAATTCCTGATCGCGTTCTCCTTGTCGCCTTTCAGGGCATAGGACTCGCCCAGACTGTCCCACGCATTCGCGCTGTCGGGATGGCGTTCGGTATTCATTAGCATGATCTTAATCGCATCATCCATGCGTTTTTCATTGATGAGCTGGTAACCATACTGGTTTAATTCCGCTTCGGTAGCCACCTCGATCGCTTTTTGTCTGATCTTGTCGGATTCGGCCGTTTTGCCGGTTTCCCTGAGCAAATCGGCTTTTACGGTCAGTGTAGCAAAACTGGTATTTTGCGCAACCGCCTTGTCAATCCAGACAAGAGCCTGATCCAGCCCGACCTTGTTTTGGAGTGCATAGGTAGCGGCAGTGGAATACCCCTGCCAGTTGAAGCCGATGGGGCCTTTCAGTTCCTCGGCCGCGTTGGCAAGCACAATGTCATCCACTGCAAATTCAAGACGTACCGGAAATTGTTTCTTCTCCCAGTTGAGCACCAGTTCGCCGCTGTTTTTTGTGAGGTTGACAAAATCGTAGGTCAGTAATTCGGTATGCGGAATGCTGCGCAACTGAATTTTAGCGCGAAGCTGATCCCTCGCAGGGTCGTACCAGAAACTTCCCCAGGAGCGGCTGTCTTTGGACAGAATTACCTCGCCGGAATCGTCTTTATTCACCACAAAGAACAATCCGTAGCGGCCTGCCGGAACCGGCTGGCCTTCGACTTTTACATCGTGTGAAAATTCGATAACGGTGTTTTCATTCGCACCGGCACGCCAGGGCGCTTCGTTGCCGGCACCAAAAGTCTGAACATTGTAACCGTATGGCACCAGGGCGCCCCATATCTCCCGGCCTTTTACGGAAGGTCTTGAATACTGCACAGAGACCCTGGAAATGCCGATGGTCTGTGAAACAGCGGCCGCCGGGCTGGGCGTGCGCGGTGTGGTAATTCCCTGAGCCCACGCGGGAACGGATATCAGTACGGCGAATAAAACGGGAATGGATCGGAGAGAAAGCGTTTTTTTCATAACAACAAATTTTTAGTGAGCAAATCAGGTGCAGCAGATCGGGATGGTTTAAAAACATGCCACCGGCTGCCGGGTTCCGCAGTTACAAGTCTGCCACATATTTGCAAAATCGGCTGCTTTTTATGTTTTTTTCTCGACAAAAGGGGACAGGGAGGTCGTCAACTGCCCTGATCGCGTGCAAAAACGGACAATGGAAACGAGTGGGTAACTGTCAGGTCAAGCCTCGTTTATTACATGTAAACCATCGTGTAAACCGCAAAAAAACAGGGTTACGTTTTTTGACGTAACCCTTTGTTAATCAGGGTGGGCACACACGGATTCGAACCGCGGATGCTCTGAAGCAGCGGAAGTATGCGCTGGAAACAAAAAAGGAGTTACATCATTTCGATGTAACTCCTTGATAATCAGGGTGGGCACACACGGATTCGAACCGCGGACCCCCTGCTTGTAAGGCAGGTGCTCTGAACCAGCTGAGCTATGCGCCCCTGTTTTTAATGCCCGCCGCACTCTTTTGTGCGAAGCGGCTGCAAATGTACAAGCATGCACTTCTCAAAACCAAGAATTGTAGGAAAAAAATTTATCAGCACAATTCACCCTACCTTTGGCAACGAAAAAAGCAGCTGTACCATGAAATACTCCGTGCTGTTCGGTGCTGCCATTTTGATGGCGCTCTCCAACTGCAAATCCAAATCAGACTTGCCTCCCGAAGAGGTAGCCCGGCTGTGGCAGGCATACATCGACAAAAATCAGTTCAGTGAAGCCCGCGAATTGAGTACGGGGGAGGCGCTGCACTATGTGAACGACCTCGCCACCTACAACCAGAAGGACACCCTCGCTTGGGAAAACAACGTAATGCTCAACCTCCAATGCCGGATTTTCGGCGATTCGGTGTACTGCACTTATCACTTCGAAGACGAACTCGGCGAGCCCATCCCGGGACAGTTGGCACTCAGGCGAATTGACGGACACTGGTTCGTGTGCCGGACTTTTTTTGACAACGACCTGCCTGTCGATAGCCTTGACAACGGAGCCAACCAGCTGTTTCCCGAAGATACGCTGAACGACGTACTCGAATGAGTGACTAGATGGACTCCGCCAGCACGGCAAGCCGGGCGCCGAGGTGCAGATCGTTGCGGTCAAGCGCTTCCTTCGCGTATGCATGCAGATCCGCGCGCGCATCCGGCTTGCCAATGATGTGTTGCACCCGTTCGTCTGTTGCCGCCAGCGCCATCGACTCTTCGGCCGAAGGCAGGGCCGCCAGTCCGGCGAGTTGACCTAAATTGTTGCCGGTCAGTATCTTGCTGGTGCGAATACCCGGTGGAAGCCCGTCGAATCCAATACCGATCGTGGTTACGATCTGCTCGATTTCTTCAACGGCTGCTCCACTGGCGCGGACGTAATAGAACCGCCCCATGCGTCCCATAAGGTCAATTTTATGCGGATCGATCCGGCCTTTTTCATTGAGTACGCTTTCCGCGATGTGCATCAGCACGATATTGCAGATAATCAGGTTGCCGGCGCCACCCTTATCGCCCAGCGGCAGAATATTTTCTACCTTGCATTCCATATGTACCGGACTTTCTGCCACGCGAAAAGGCCTTACCTTTTCGGAAGGCAGCGGCGTGAACCCCGCTTTTTCAAATTCGTTTACATCCATACCGTATTCGATGCTTGCCACCGCCATTTGCCGAACAATGCTGTGCGATACGACGTTTATAACGACCTCGCCGGTATCCTCCACGTTTTTCAAAGTATCCTTGGTGGTATTATTTGCCACGCGCCGGTTGGAGGAAAAAATCAAAATGGGAGGGTTGCTGCTGAATGCGTTGAAAAAACTATACGGCGCAAGATTGGGAATGCCGTCAGTACTGATCGTACTGGCAAACGCAATAGGCCGCGGTGCGACGGCGCCGAGAATATACTGATGCAGGTCTTTGGTTGCAATTTGGGTAGGATCAATCTTCAGCATGTTGCGCTATTTTGAAATGCCAGTTAAAAACGCTGCAAAAGTAGGTACTGGGGAAGGTTATGCGCCGGATATTTGCGTTTCGTTTGCCGGAAAAAGGAGAACTTTAAAAATATGAATAAATCCACACTTTCGCGTCTCGGTCTCATCGCGCTTGCGGCCATTGTCCTTTTTACATGGTATTGGTACCGCCTGCCGCGCTTCAGGTCCGGGGACCGGGCGCCTGAATTTGAAATCACCCTCATTGACGGCCGCACGGCACATTTGTCCGATTTACGCGGCAAGTACGTGCTGTTACAATTCTGGGGGAGTTGGTGTGGCCCCTGCAGGGCAGAAAACCCGGCACTCGCAAGGATATACAAGGTCTATGGCGGCAAAGGTTTCGATATCTTCAGCATCGGCATCGAACGCAGCGCACAGGCCTGGAAACGCGCCATTCAACAAGACGGGGTCCTCTGGCCCTATCACGCCATGGAATCGCAAAGTTTCAGCGGAAATGTCGCCAGGATGTTCAATGTCAAATCAATTCCGACGACCTTTCTGCTCGATCCGGATGGCGTGATCATCGGAACCAACCTGAGCCCGGAGCAAATTGAAAAAAAACTATCCGATCAATTAGCCGGTCGCTGACAAATTGACACTCAAAGGGGCAGAGGCATAATAATTGCGCTGACACCGTTCGACCTGATCAAACTCCTTTTTAACCCGTCCCGATGAAAAAAACACTCAAAAAAATACGCGCTATGGTGGAAAATGATCCGAATACATCAGAACAAGAAGTGATGGAAGAACAAGGAAATTCCATGAACGAACAGTCCGAAAACAACCCTGAAAACGATAAAATCCGCGAATTGCAGGCCCAACTCGATGAAAGCCGCAACAAATACCTGTACCTTTTTTCGGATTTTGAAAATTTCAAACGCCATGCCGCCAAAGAACGCATGGACCTCATCCAGACTGCCGGGCGTGACATCCTGTCATCCCTTTTGCCTGTTTTGGACGATTTTGACAGGGCCGATAAAAGTGACACACTGACCGAGGGCACGGCATTGATCCACCAAAAACTTGTCAATATCCTCAAGACCAAAGGTTTGACCGCAGTAAAAACCAGTCCCGGCGACGAGTTTAACGCCGATTTCCACGAAGCAGTCGCTGAAATACCGGCCGCTTCGGAAGAGTTGAAAGGTAAAATAGTTGATATACTCGAACCCGGCTACTCCCTCGGTGAACGTACCATACGTTTTGCCAAAGTAGTTGTGGGGAAATAAAAGGTTTCCGGGTTTCGGGTTCCGGGGTTACCGGGTTTCAGCGTATTGAGTTCTGTCGAGAGCCCTGAAACCCGGGAACCCGGGAACCCGAACCGGGAAACTCTGAAAAAATTAAAATGTCAAAAAAAGACTACTACGAGGTGCTGGGCGTACCTAAAAATGCCGGCGCTGACGACATAAAAAAAGCGTATCGCAAAAAAGCGCTTGAGCATCACCCTGACCGCAATCCGGGCGACAAGTCGGCGGAAGACAAATTCAAGGAAGCCGCCGAAGCATACGACGTACTGAGCAATGCCGACAAGAGGGCCAGATACGATCGCTATGGTCATGCCGGGGTGGACAACAATGGCGCGGGCGGCGCCGGCGGTTTCCAGGGCATGGATATGGATGATATCCTGCGGCATTTCGGGTTCGATACGGACGACATTTTTTCCGAATTCTTTGGCCGCAGCCGGCGCGGCGGCGGTTTTAGCGGCGGACGCCCGCGAGGCGAACGCGGCACCAACCTGCGCATCAAGGTAAAAATGACCCTGGAGGAGATTGCGAAGGGAGTCAACAAGAAACTGAAAGTACGCAAGCAGGTCGGCTGCAACACTTGTGGCGGTACCGGCGCACGTGACCAGAGCTCGGTGGAAACATGTGGTACCTGTCGCGGTTCGGGCATGGTCAACCGCGTTACCCAGACGCCTTTCGGTGTCATGCAGACCGCCGTACAATGCCCCACCTGCAACGGCTCCGGCCAGACGATCAAATCGCCCTGCAACGTTTGCAAGGGCGACGGCAGGGTGTTTGGCGAAGAAACGATCGATGTGGATATCCCGGCAGGCGTACACGAAGGCATCCAGCTTTCGATGGCAGGCAAAGGAAATGCAGGCGCCAAAGGCGGCCAGGCCGGAGACTTGCTGATCACCGTGGAAGAAGCGCCGCACGATGAATTTACCCGGGAAGGCAACAACATCATTCACGAGCTATTTCTCAACGTGGCAGATGCCGCCCTCGGCTCCAAACTGGAAGTGCCGACCCTCGACGGCCGCGCCCGCATCACCATACCGCCCGGTACACAGTCGGGTAAAATATTCCGCCTGAAAGACAAAGGTTTGCCCGAACTGCAAAGCTACCGCAGAGGAGACCAACTTATACACGTAAATGTCTGGACACCCAAAAAAGTGACGGACGAAGAACGCCGGCTGCTCGAACAACTCAGGAACATGCCGAACTTTCAACCCACTCCCGGCAAAGAAGACAAAAGTTTCTTCGACCGGGTGAAGGATGTGTTTGGAAGTTGAAGAAGGGGTTTGAACCTTTTTTTAAAAAACAGGCTTTGAATTCACAAACGGCATGTATCTTTGCCGCCGCTTTTGAAAAAAAGTTGTGATTGGCCACGTGGCGGAATTGGTAGACGCGCTACTTTGAGGGGGTAGTGTCCTTACGGATGTGCTGGTTCGACTCCAGTCGTGGTCACCTTACTGGACTTTTCAGATTGAAAATCTGGAAAGTCCTTTTTTGTTTTCCTTTGGCACATCATTGTTATGGGAAAATTCTGCCCCGTGGACACTTGAGCGTCTACCCGAAGCGTAGTGACAATGATTGTCATTTCGTTTCCAAAGTAAAGGACTTGTTGTGAAGACGAGCCTTCAAGTTTCGGATATCAGACTCTATCTGATGATCCCAAACACCTTTCGCTTGCCGCCCGATTTCTGCCACCAGCGTTGCTTCCTCCTTCAACCCGACAAACTCCAGTTGTGGCCTGAAGCGGTGCGCAACCTGAAAAATGGTTTCGACATCCTTTTCCTGTATAGCCTTATCCAGGTGATTGATCTCCAGTGGGTATTGATCCAGAAAAATCTGAATAAAGTGCCGCATCTGAGCCTCGTCGCCGTCGCAAAAATCCCGGAGGAAAGACAAATCAATGAGGCCGGGGCCGCCTTTCAGTCCCCCGGAATCGGCATCGGTTCTGAGTGTTGCTCGGTTCCCTTGCAGTGTCAGCATCTCGGCAATAGTATGGGCCAGTTCCTGCGGTTTGAATGGCTTGATCAAATGGCGGTTCATACCCGCCGACAGCGCATTTTCTATTTCCTCAGGCATGGCCGAGGCCGTCAGCGCGATGATGGGTATCCCGGCAGAAATGTTTTCCCGAATGAATCGAGTGGCTTCCACCCCGCTCATTTCGGGCATTTGTATATCCATCAAAACGAGGTCGTAAATCTGCCGCTTCATGTATTCCAACACTTCCCTGCCGTTCGCGGCTTCCGTTATTTCCGCTTGGTCAAAATGCCGGTGCAGCGCCTCGGCGGCGATCTCCCGGTTCAGGGGGTTGTCGTCGGCCAGGAGAATTTTGAGCGGTTGATTGAAATGGAGCGCATCGGCAGGTTTTACTTCAACATCCAGATATCTGGCATCTGTCTGCGGCAAAATCAGGGTAAAGGAAAAAGCAGAGCCTTCGTCAGGGACGCTTTCCACCTGAATGTCCGAGCCGTACAATTGCACCAGTTCGCGGGCGATGCTGAGCCCCAGACCCGTGCCGCCGAAGCGCGCGGTGGTGTCGTCCGATGCCTGCCGGAAACTCTCGAAAACAGTAGACTGTTTATCGGCCGGGATGCCGATACCGCTGTCTTTTACGGAGAACAGGAGGGAACAGTATCCGTTTGCAGAAGCAGGAAGTGCGGTTATTGACAGTTGCACAAAACCTGTTTCGGTGAATTTCACCGCATTACCCGCCAGATTCATCAAAATTTGGTACAGCCGGGTAGGGTCACCCAGCAGGGCTTCAGGCACATTTTCGCCGACGTTCATCATGAGATCGATCCCCTTATTTTCGGCGCGCAGAGCCAGGGCCTCGCGCACATCGGCAGCCACGCGCGCGGGCGAGAAGGGTACCTGCCGGAGTTTGATCTCTCCGGCTTCGAGTTTGCTCAGGTCGAGAATATCGTTTACCACTTCACCGAGGCGGTCGGTGGAATGCTGAATGGAGGAAAGCCAGCGGCGTTGTTTTTCGGAAAGGGAGGTGTCGAGCAGCAAGCCGGTAAAGCCGGCAATGCCGTGCAGCGGCGTACGGATCTCATGGCTCATGTTGGCCAGGAAGCGCGATTTGAACGCTTCACTTTGCTCCGCACGGGCGCGGGCGGCTTCCACTTCGCGATTTTTGGCCTCAAGTTGCTCGGCACTTCGTTGTTTGAAACTGTAGCGGCTATAGAGCAGCAAAGCAAGCAGGGCCAGTACGGCGAGGCAGGCGAAGAGGGCGTAGCGGATGTTGCGTTGTTGGATAAGTTGGGCCTGCACTTCGGCATCGCGGCGGGCTTTTTCGGCGGCGGCATCGCGGGTAAACTCACCGAAGGCCAGTTGGCGGGTGCTTTGCTGGCGCTCGATCTGCTGTTGGTATTTATAGCGCAATTCGCTGTATTCCAGGGCTTTGCGGTAGTTACCTTTTGATTTGTAGATAGCGGCAAGCAATTCAGACGACTCGACAACACCTCCGTTATTTTTAGCCTTGGCAAAAGTTTGGCAAGCCAACAATGCGTGCCGCAAGGCCTGGTCTTTGATATTTGCTTCAAATTCGCAATTAGCCAATTCCAGCAGGGCAGCCGAGCCAAAAGAAGCGTGCGATCCGATGGTCAACACCTCGACGCCTTTCCTCGCCAGAGGCAGGGCTTTTTGCAAATTACCCAGTTTACGATAACAGAGCGCCATCGCATAGGTGGTAGCAGCCAGGGTATTCAAGGATTGTGGGCCATTCAACGTTTTTTGGATTGTTTCATAAATTTCCAAAGCCTTTGAATATTCCTTGTCAACAAATAATGTCCAGGCTAATTGGGCACGGATTTCTGTCATATCCTGGTGTCGTATTTCAGCGGCGACGAGGGCTTTTTGGGCAAATGCCCTGGCATTCTGATTATCCCCCAGTCGGGTGTAGATTGCCCCAATATTGGTCAGCACACCGGCCTTACCCTCCAGCATAGCCGGCGTAGGGTGTTGGTCGATCAAATCGAGTACTCGAAAACCAAGGGCCGCCGATTCGGCAAAACGCCCGAAGTCGAAGCAGGAAACACCCAGGTTATTGTACAAGGTAGCCAGCAGATAGGGGTCTTTAACATGGCCGGACAAGGCCATTGCTTTGGGGTACACGGCAGCGAATGCAAGACTATCGCCCATAGCGCTGGCCACGCTGCCCAGATACATGTAGGCCATGGCGAGACCGGCGGAGTCGCCATAAGCGGAAAACTTGCCCAGGGCAGATTCAAAAAGAGATTTCGCGTTTTCCGGGTCTTTATACAAAAGAGATGTCCCTCGAAACATCGGGATTTCGCCTTCTACCCTGCGTTCAAATTTTATGTCTCCCGTCTTTCCCCGAATGCAACAATGAAAAAGGCTGTCCAGCTGCCTGCTGTAAACAGGCAAGTCATATTGATCGTCCAATGTGTAGTACAAAATGGACTCCAATCGTTCCGCTTGCGCCCGCACGCCAGCGCCCGCCGGCAACGGTCTCTTCAGCGAGTCGAGTACCGGATCGGGGTTTTGTGCCGCCGGAAACCGGGGCAGCAAGCCGAACAGACACAGGATAACAAGCCATTTCATTGGTTCTATATTATATGACAAACGTAGCAAAAAAAATGGTTTACCGGTGAGTTCCATTTGGTGCGGGGTTATAATGCCAAATTCCGGCAGCACTGGCAATCGCCATCGTGCTGCCGGTGATAAAAGCAAATTATTTGGTTAGAACCAACCGCTTGGTCTCCCGTTTCCCTCCGGTTTGCAGCACCAGAAAGTACAATCCGGCGGGCAGCCCGGCAGCTTCGAGGGTAAACTCATGTTGGCCTGCCGGTTGTATCGCTGTAGCCATTGGCGTCGCCATGAGTTTGCCCGTAGCATCGAGCAGCAGCATGGCTACCTCCTGTTCGGCGGGCAGGTGGTACGTGATTAGCGTGCTGCCGGAAAAAGGATTGGGTGCAATAGTTACCTCGTTCGGCATAGTGATTTCCTGCACTTGTTGCGCCATGCGGTCTTCACCTTCGCCCACCAGCCCATAGTCGCAGCCTTGATTGAAAGCATGAAAATCGCTGCCGCCTTGCGCCCAAAAGCCGTCGGTCAGGGTAATTTCGTTGCCCGCGTGGAACACGGTAGTCGCACCGGCATTTACCGTGGCATTGCTCTGTATCCAGTGAGCCGCTCCTCTGTTCACATTGTTTTGATTACCGCTCAGCGTCATGCTCAACTGGCAGATGCCCTGCGGCACGGGGATAAACATATGTTGGTGATTGTTCCAATAGAAAGTCTGCGGCGTCAGGTCGGTCAGGAGGAAGTAGCCATTGGAAGTACCGCCCCAGCCCCAGTTCATGTGGAAGTAGTTGCCGCCATCGTGTCCGTCCACTACCCAGGCATGCCCTTCATTGTCATTCGGATTTGGTTGAGGGTGGTTGTCGCCACCGTAGTATATAGGCCGGCCCTGAGCCAGGGTATTTTGCAGGAGGTATTTCCAGTCGCTGTTGTAGCTATCTTTATCATAGACCGGGCAATCCGAATAGCCAAACCAGGTATCCATCGCATAAGCGGCTTTTTCAGCCAGGGCATTGCTTACCGTTGTACCATAGTCCATTTGCGCGCCAATACCGCAGTCGTACATGAGTTTGGCCACGGCATCCCGGGATTCGGTACTGCTGCTGTTGCTGGGGTATGCATTCAGCATCAGCGACCATTGATAACCACCGCCTGCCATGGTGCACCACGTACCGCTCACATCACTGTTGGCATCAAATGGGTTATTGTCAGTGAGGCAGATTTGGTTGGGGGCTACGTCCTGGCTGGGAAAGTTCCAGTAACGCATGATCTGGGCCATCGCCGTCGCCACACAACCGGTAAGGGCTCGCATACCGGAAGCGTTGGTCGGGCATTGCAGGTTGTATGGCCAGCCTTGATCCCAGGTAGTGGTAAGCAGGGGCGCTACCGGGCCGGAGCGCTCGTCGATACTGCCGGAGGCGCCGCCATTTTCCCATTGCTTTTTGATGTCTGCCACAGGGGTAAAGTGGTTGGCTCTGATCGAGTCGAGTTGTTCCTGGTAACACTGGAGCAGGAAGTGCATTGCAGGCGGCATTTCGGTTTCGCCGGGGAAATGGCCGCTCAGCGAATAGCCCAGCACCGGCGTAGAGGCGGCCTCGGCAGCCACCACTACGTAGCCTTCGCCCTCGCTGGGTTCAAAAACGTAGAAGCGCGGCGCAGAGGCAGGAGTAGCTCCGCGTTTGGCGGCAGCAGGTGTCAGGGCGATTTGTACCTGTTCCATCGGCACCGTTGCGCGGTTGGTTTTTTGCTGGAAAAAACGCTCCGCAAGTCTGGCGGCCTGGTCGGCGGGCACGGTTTGCCCAAAAGACAAGGTAAAGGTTACCAGCGCGAAGGCGACACAGCATAGTATCTTTTTCATGGCGTGTATGTTTGAGAAGTGAACAGAAAAAAGAAAATGGCAAGCGGCAAAAAAGCAAGCCGGCAAAAGGCAGTGCATACAGGCTTGCGATGCACCGGCCTGTATTTTGCTCATTTGCCTGCTTCCAGTTGCTCCACCCGTGCTTGCAGTGCCTTGTTCTGCTTATGGAGTTCGATGGTATAGAGCGTTAGTTCTTCTATTTTTGCCATCATTTTCGTGGTCAGGACAGCCAGATCGAGACCGTTTTCCTGAATTTCGCAGGCAGACGGGATGTCGGGCAAGCGGTCATTGGCAGCGATGAAGTTTTCCACTTCGGCCAGCGGGCGAAGGTGGTAGTCGTCGGCGAACACATAGTCGGCCCAGTCGCTTTGCACGCGAATTTCTTTGGCGCGAATGCTGCCGTTGACGGCCAGTTTGTAGCCGAAGTCGTTTACCGTACCGATCAGTACATTGCCATTGGCCGCGACGCTGAGCGGGTTGGTGCGGGAAGGGATGTTATTCGACGTGGTGTAGCCATTTTGTACCAGATAGACCCAGCCGTTCGTGGGGTTGCATTCCAGGACAGCGCCGTAGCCGTTGCTCATGGCTTTCCAGACCAGGGCGCTGCCGTTTTTCCCGACATAGCTGTTGAAGCCGATGCTCGACCAGGAGTTGGCCAGCGAGATACCGGGCGAACCCTGACCAAACATGGCAACCGTGTTGTTCAGGTGGCCTTTCACTACGAATTGCGCTTCAGCGGGGTTATTGGTACCGATGCCGACACGGCCAGGCACCGCACCGAGGTAGTTGCCCGGGGCGTTGAACAACAGGGTTTTGGAGGAGGTGCCGCCATTCAGCGCCATGGTCGAGGAAATCGTGAAGTTGCCCGATGCATCGTTGGAAAGCAGGCCGACGAATGAACTGCCGGAGTTGTACAGCCCGATGCCGCCTTTCACGTCGAGTGCATAGGTGGGGTTAGTCAGGCCGATGCCCACTTTTTTAGTCAGGGTACTTGGGTAAATGGCCGTGCTGCTTTGCGACCATTGGGCCTGCGCCATTTGGCTGGTGAAAAGGTTGGCGAGAAGCAGAAGAGCGGTAGAGAAAATGGTGGTCTGTTTCATTGTAAAAGTATTTTTTTGTCAACTGATAGGTCAAAAGTGGGGGGTATTGAAACCGGTAAAAAGGGCTGATTTCCGCTTGGTCGTTCTGGGTTTCCGCTTGGCAATTGCCGGCTAAAATCTTCCCGATGGGTTAAAAAAAGCAGCAGTCCGCCCGGCAGAGGATGCCGGACGGACTGCCTAAAACCCAAGACCAATTTGCTGGCTATCAATATTACTTTTTATCGACGGGGAGTCGCTGCAAGGCGGCCTTTACCTGCCCCAAAAGCGCGGTCAGTTCCCCAAACGCGAGGCTGTCGCGTGCGCCCTGCTCCAGACGCCACATCAAATCACCTATTGCTTGCAGCCCCACAAATTCCAACTGCGGCCGAAAACTGTGCGCTGCATGGTATACCGCTTCCTGGTCTTCGGCCCGGAGGGCAGTTTCCAGTTTTTCGATTTCCAGCGGGCATTGTACCAAAAACTTTTTGATAAAATGCTGCATCTGCGCTTCGTCGCCATTGCAGAAATCGCGTAAAAAGGAAAGGTCGAACGCCTCGTCATCCAAGTCGCCGGCCGCGATCCACGTTTCTTTTGATTCGGAAATGCTGCCGGCTTGGGCTGATTTGCCGGATAGACGCAGCACCTCCGCAATGACCGTTGCCAGTTCCCAGGGTTTGAACGGTTTGCCCAGGTGCCGGTCCATGCCCGAAGCCAATGCATGCTTTATTTCTTCCGGCGTAGCCGACGCCGTTAGCGCGATAATTGGAATGTCTTTGGAAATATATTGCCGGATGTATCGCGCGGCTTCCGTACCGGTCATTTCGGGCATTTGTATATCCATCAAAACGAGGTCGTAAATCTGCCGCTTCATGTATTCCAACACTTCCCTGCCGTTGGCGGCTTCCGTTATTTCTGCCTGTTCAAAATGCCGGCGCAGGGCTTCCGCCGCGATCTCGCGGTTCAGGGGATTATCGTCGGCCACGAGGATGTTGAGTGGCTGGGTAAAATGAAGCGCATCGGCCCTTTGGGCTTCAAGGGCTAAATCGGCGGCATTGGCCAGGGGCAGCATCAGGGTAAATGAAAAGGTGGAGCCTTCGTCAGGGGTGCTTTCCACCTGGATATTCGAGCCGTGCAATTGCACCAGTTCCCGGGCGATGCTCAGTCCCAGTCCCGTGCCGCCGAAGCGCGCAGTGGTGTCGTCCGATGCCTGACGGAAACTTTCAAAAACAGCGGATAGTTTCTCGGGTGGGATGCCAATGCCGGTATCAGAGACGCTGAACCGGAGGGTAGTGACGGGGTGACTTGAATTGACTCCATCACTTGTCACGGACAATTCCACTTTGCCTTTTTCCGTAAATTTGACGGCATTGCCCGTCAGATTCATCAGGATTTGGTAGAGCCGGGTGGGGTCGCCGAGTACTGCCTCTGGTAAATATTCTGAAATGTGCAGATTCAATTCGATACCCTTGTTCTCGACGCGGATCGAGAGCGCTTCCTGTACATCGGCAGCCACGCGCGCGGGTGAGAAAGGAATTTGGCGGAGTTTGACTTCCCTTGCTTCGACCTTGGACAAATCGAGAATATCGTTGACCACTTCGCTCAGGCGCTCGGTAGAGTGATGGATGGAGCTGAGCCAGCGGCGCTGTTTTTCAGAAAGCGAGGTTTCCAGCAGCAGGTCGGTGAAGCCGGCGATACCGTGCAAAGGCGCCCTGATTTCATGGCTCATATTGGCCAGAAAGCGGGATTTAAAGGCTTCGGAGGTTTCAGCTCGTAAACGGGCGACCTCTACTTCCCGGTTTTTGGCTTCGAGCTGGGCGGCGGTTTTTTGTTTGAGTCGAAACCGGTTATAGAACAGAAAAACCAGCAAAGTCAGCACGCCCAGCCCAGCAAACAGCGTGTAGCGGATGTTGCGCTGTCGGGTGAGTTGAGCCTGTACTTCCGCTTCCCGCTTTGCCTTTTCCACTTCTGCATTACGGTTGAATTCACCGAAAGCCAGTTGGCGGGCGCTCTGCTGTCGTTCGATCTGATCCATGAAACGGTAGTGCAATTCGCTGTATTCGAGGGCCTTGCGGTAATTACCCTGGTATTTGTAAATATTAGAAATTAGTTCGGCGCCTTTTTCTCTCCCTTCTGTGTTTGCAGCATTCACAAGCCTGTTAAAAGAAATGAGTGCATGTTGTAGTGCCTGGTCCTCCATGCCAAACGCCATTTCACAAGCCGCCAATTCCATAAGGGCCATTGATCCATTACTTACATCTATAGAATCGGGAGCGCATTTTACGGCTTTTTTTGCCAAAGTATATGCTTTGTTGAGGTCTCCGAGATTGCGGTAGCAGGTAGCCTGTGAGTAATACATCGTAGCCAACTGAATGGATTTACCAGGTAGGGAAAACGCACTCAACTGTTCCTCTTCCATCTTATTAAGCAAAGACAATGCTTCGCCGTAATCTTTTTTTTCTATGAGGCACCATGCCAGACTACCGTAATGTTGGACAGGCGCTAAGTTTTCAACCATAGCAGATTGAATGGCCATCTTTATATACTTTTCACCATTCTCTAAATCACCAATTTTACAGTAATCATCGCCAATGTGGCGCAACGTAAAACTGCGTGACAAGCGACCACCTAACGTACCATATTTGTCGAGAATATCGAGGTTTTTGAAGTTATAAAATGCTGATTCGGCATACCTTCCAAAATCATAGCACAACATTCCTAAATGATTGTAAAAAACGAAGAGAAAATAGGGAAGGGAGTTGTGATTATTAACCAGGCGAACTGCGTTTTCGTAATGTTCTGCAAAATACAAGCTATCACCTTGTGCGGAAGCGACTAAACAAAGCGCGAGGTGTGACCACGCCATTTTAAAAGAGTCTCCAAGCATTGCATATTTGGGCAAAGCATTTTCAAATCGCCGTTTCGCCTCCGATGGTTCATCGATTAACTTCGTCCACCCATTGTAGAAATCAGATTCGGCAGTCACCCTGTTTTCAAAACGCAGATCATCCGTTTTCCCGGCAATACAACATTGATTCAAACTGTCCAACTGCCCTGGAAAACGCCCGTAACCAACTTCTTCAATACCGAAAATATACCCTAAAATGGCCTGAATCTGCTCCGCTTTTGCTCGTACACTGCCGGTAACAGAAATTGTGCGCTCCAGTGAATCCAGCACCTGGTCGCTGTACTCCTGTTCTGCTCTTGTCTGCCCGGACAATAATATGGGTATGCCGAAAAACAGCCCGACTACAAAGAGGTATTTCATGGTGCCCAATTTTGCAGGTGCTTTGATCATGTATCTAAAATAGATTTCAAGGCTTCTATCATAATCCCCAAATCGAGGAATGAAATAAAAACAGCAGGGAACCGGCAAGCAGAGACGGCTTCATACATCTGAAATTTTGGTCAAAAATAACATTGCCGTCGTCAACGCGGTCGTGGTGTTTTCCGCCTGGCGGAAATGAATTTCCCGGCGGTAGTTGTTTTTCAAAATTATCAACGGGAAAGCGAAAACTGCCGGCGGGAAAGCAGTACTTTCAGCTCCCGCCTGGCGGGCGCACTTTTGTGGTACTAATGTGCGCTTGAGGCATCATCCGGTGTTTTATCGGCTATCGTCAGTAATCTTTCATATTCCAAACACAAACAAAATGGTAACCAAACAGTCCCTGCTTCAACTACTCTCCGAAAATCAAATGGACCGTCTTTTCGAAGAATTGAACGGCAGCCCCAACCGGAACGGCGACCTCGTTTTATTGGAAAGCCAGTGGCGGGATATCCAGTCCCGGCAGCGTTCCGGCGTCATCTCCGGCGAGCAAGCCACCCTGGAGGCAGCACGGGTACGGAAGGGATTGTTGGAACTGATTGACTTATCCTATTCAAAATCCCCGGCGGCGGCTTCTCTGTTGATGTCCACGCCCAATCGCCCGGTGCAAAGGAAAGTGTTGCTGTGGGCTGGCATATGCCTGTCTGTTTCTTTGATTATTTTGCTGATAGCCAACCTGCCGGTATGGTCGACCGGCGAAAAGGTGCAATCAAGCGTCCCCGATGAACAAGCCCACCCGAGTACTGCTATAGCGAAAAAATCTGCAATAAAGGGCGCGAAACTGGATATCTCGGCCGCAAGCCCCATTACGCTTGCCGCCGGTGATTTTCAATACGAACGGCAATACAAAGTCGTCGAAGGCCGGGTGGAGGACATTGGCGGCGGGCAGCGTTTGGTCACCTTGAAAGTAGGTCTGGATTTCAGAGGCATTATTAACACATTGCTGGACAATAATGATTTCAGGTTGGTCGCCGACGGCTTGAACGGGCCCCTGGCGCCATCCAATTTTCTTTCCGTACTTGTGGATTCCAAAAGCTATGGAGAGGGGGAGGTCAAGTTTGAGTTGAGCGACACCATTACCCGATTCAGCGTCATTTTGGAGGATAAGCCCACAAAACGTTGGGACTTCACGATTCAATAACAACTATTTGTACTACCGCAATTTCAATATTTCGAATTTCAAAACTTGGAAAACAACTCCAGAAAATCCTCCTTCCGGTTGCGCGCTACGCTCACCGTTGCACCATCGTCCATTACTACATAGCCGCCATCGGCACGCACGAAGCGGCGTATATGGTTCATATTGATCAGGTGGGAGTTGTGTACCCGGAAGAAATCTCCTCCTTCGAGTATTTCCTCCAGTTGGCCCATGGGCTTGGATACCATCATTTTTTCCCCGTCAGCCATCACCACCACGGTGTACATCCGATCACTTTCGCAGCGAACGATGTCATTTATCTTTTTGAACACAAGCCCTTCGGCTGTGGTAAGAGCAATTTTTTCCGGCAATGAGGCCTTCGGTCTGGTATGCTGCGCCAGCTGTGATACCTGCTCCTTCAATATTCTGCGTGGGCTATGCTCTGCGCGCCCTATGGCAGCCAGCAGTTCCTCCCGTCCAATTGGTTTTTGCAGATAATCCACCGCGCTATAACGGATAGCCTTGATGGCATAATGGTCGTGCGCCGTAGTGAAAATAACCTGAAAATCAACGTTTTCGATTCGTTCCAGCATCTCGAAGGCAGTCATGTCGCCCAATTCGATATCCAGGAAAACCAGTTCGGGGCGGTGGACTTCAATGGCTGCGATCCCTTCCTGTCCCGACGCAGCGCGTGCAAGAAGGCGGGCTTTGCCGGCGCAATATTTCTCCAACAAAAACTGAAGTTTTTCCGACGCATCGGAATTGTCTTCAACCATTACAGTATTCAGCATGATGATACTTTCTGAAAGTTAAACGGACAGTCAAACTCGCTGCGGGAAGGCGACCCTTCACGACCCGACGGCACAGACGCACTTTTCTAGCATCAAAGTTAGAAACATAAACAATTCACTCGCATAATCAAAAGCACTAGATATGAAAATCCGGTCTTCATGTTCGCCCTGCTCGCCGAACAAAGTCCACCCGGCGCACAAAAAGCCTCTTTTGTCCTTTTGAAATTCGCGTCTTCAGTCCGGCAGAGCGCGGAAGCGGCGAATACTTTCACACAAAGCCTGCTTTGTAGCGTGATTTGTTTGGGCCTGGCAGCGATTGCTCCGGGTGCCATCTTCGTCTGGGGAGCCTTGTTAGGCCAGTCACAATCTGGCGCGAAAACCGGTTAACAGGCCTCTGATTTTACTGCTCTTCGCGGGACTTTCGCTCGCTCAATGCAAAATAATGACTCCGAATACGGCGGGTGAAGGTTGCCCGGCATCGACCAGGTTGGTTCGCGACAAGTCTCCCGAGTATCGTCCCCATGACTGCGAACGCATTTGTATCAGCAATAACCTGCAAATGCCGCAATATATTCCGGTTTGTAAATAATGCGGACAGCATATGGATTGGGGCTTTTGAGCCTTCCGGAAACCCAAACCTGTCAACGGGAAAGTCGCAATTTCAAGTAGTTCACCAGTCCCACACCTTTGTCTTGTCGAAACCATACAATCACACACCATTTCAGGTATCACAAAAAAACACTCCACGATATGAAAAACGCATTCTTCGCCGCCTCTGCTACCCTGTTCTTCTTCATGATCAACGCTTCTGCCGGCGCTCAGCGCGTCGCTACCTGGAAAGGCGGCACCCCAGGGAGAACAAATGACTGGGCTTTGGCCTCCAACTGGAAAGAAGGTCGTGTGCCGGACGGATTCAGTGACGTGGTCATTGCGGATGTGTCAAGCACTGGAGGTTTCCAACCGGTCATTCGCATCGCTGTGGAAGGAATCAATTCGCTTACGATATTGCCCGGCGCCCGGCTTCGCATCGAAACTTCCGGCTCCCTGGATGTTTTTGAGCCGCTTGAGATTATTGCCGGCAGCAGCATCCTGAATTACGGCCTGCTGAATGCTCCTTTAAGCGAAACTACCCGCAAGGAGCAGGATACCACATTTGCCGCAAAACGATAATTCGTTCATTTTCAAAAATATAATACGGCACAACTTTACAAACGGCTGTAATTCCTGCAAATTCACCAAATCCTGATAAAATTGGTTCAACAAGTTTGCAATAAGGATCACTCAAAAAACATGGGCCACTCCGGTTTTCCGGGGTGGCCCATTTCTTATATGCACTTCCAAACGGCTCCTGACACTTCAACCAATACCGCTAGTACCTGTAAATCGCTTCTCCGAAGTCGTAGTCGAGCAGGGCGTCGTCCAGCAGCGGCTCGGCGCCGGCCTGGTATCCCTCTTTCAGATCATAGCCCCAGAACCTGCCTGCCGTTTGCCAATACGTCGCAGTAGCGCCGCCCCGGGTTTCTTTAATTATGGAATAGAACGATTTGTCCAGTTGGCGTTCGATCATTTTTATCAGCACCTTGCCCTCCGTTTTCGAGAGGTTTTTCATCTGATCCTTAAAATCTTCTTTCAACTCATGGTGTTCTCTCCGGATAAAACGACGGCGCTTGCCTTTGCTCATGTCGGCGGTTTCTTCCTGAATGTCGCGGTACAATTCAATGGCCTCAAGTGCATAGGGATACACTTTTCTGGCCGCTCTGACATACCTGTAGTACATTCGCTGCTCGTCGAGATCCTTGAATGTACGCCGGGATGCAATTTTGACCGGCCAAAGCGACATAACAAAAGTGGTATCGCCATTTTCCACTTCCATCCGCGCCCAGGCGCCTCCTTTTGACAAGGTATCGGTGCTGACGGCATTCTGGGCCGTTGCGGAAAATACCAGCAAAAGCGCAGCGTAAAACATCAACCGGTGTTTATTCATTTTCAAGGTGTTAAGTACAATGTGCTAATCAGTCAATGTGCCAATATGCTAATTATCAAGATGTGAGCATATCAGTTAATCTAAATAAATTCTTCCAACGTGCTTATAGTTTGTTAAGTACGTGTTCAGAAATTATGCCCTCGTGCCGGAAAAAACGCCTGTGTCGTTCTTATGTTTTACCGAACGCCTGTTAAGACGATTTGCTGCCCCAAATGTAACGAACAAAGGCATGAACCCCAACGGCCAATCCGTAGCGAAATAACAAATCCCCTGTTTCCGATGCGGCGCCTTTTCGGCTATTTGCTAATTTTACCCTCGAATTATCATTAATATATCTTCTGATGAAACATGCTTTCCACATAATCTTATTCATCATTCTGGCCGGCAGCAAACTACCCGCCACCTCCATTATTCCATTCCGGCATCTTGGGGAGGCCGTGCAACTGAGCGACGCGGCCGTGCTGGCCACCGTAGAACAAAATTTCGAAACCCCCTCGGGCAATTGTGTCTATTTCGATGGAAAATTTCGGGTGATTACCCGGATAAAAGGCGATATGACGCCCGGCGAGACGTTCATTTTGAGACAGCAATCATATCGCACGGGCGATTTCAATGTTGATTTTGCAGGCGATTTCGTACCGGAAACGGGAAAAACCTATTTGATTTTCCTGAAACAATACGCCGGTTACTGGAAGCCGGTAACGATGACCTATTTTATCTTCGAAGTCAAGAAAACGGGTGATGAATCTTTCCTCGTGCCACTCCCGGAAACCTTTTCCATCGCTCTTGTGCCAAGACCCGACGGTGTGCTGCCTGAACCGCCTGCCGTTTACCGGCTGGCTGACATGCTGCATATCCTGCAACAATACAGCAACGGCATCACGAGCACCTGGGATGCATCGGCCGCCCTCACCACCCTGCTGCCGGATGACTTTCCACAGGAACGGGTCCTGCCCACCGGCTGCAGTTTTGATCTCGGCAGCGGACAATGCCGTTGGCAGAATGCAGCCATCAACATTTATTTTGACGATACCAATGTTCCGGCCGGGTTCAGCGGCACCCTCGACAATATTTTATCCGCTCTCAATACAAATTACACAGGTATCGACCCTGTCAACAGCGGACAGGTGAGTTTTACGCCGGACTGTTCGGACGGCACTGTAACCGGTACGGACTTCACCTCTTTCCTGACATCACTGAACGGCAATCAGACCACCCTGATCATATTCGACGACCCTTGCAACCAAATCCCCAACCTGAGCGGCTGCGTAGGTACGCTTGCCGTCGGCGGCGGCTACAGTTCGTCTGCAACGCATGTTTACAAGGGCGAAACCTGGAAAAATGCCCTGTGGGGTTATGTAGTCGTGAACAATGGCGTTACCGCATGTCTCACCGCATCGGAATATGAAATCATGCTGACGCACGAACTGACCCACACCTATCGCATGGGCCACCTCAACGCAGCCATGTATCCCAACCAGAATATGAATCCGGTGTGTTGCAATCCGATCAATACAAAAGATATGGAATGCATGAACTATACCTACGACATCGCTCTCCCCGTTAAATTGGTCTCCTTTGAAGCCCATCCGGCCAGGAACGGTCAGGTAGACATCACCTGGACCACAGCGTCTGAAAACGAGACGGATCATTTTGTAATCGAACGTTCGGCAGACGGGCTTCGGTTCGATATCCTTGCCAATATACCTGCCCGCAATACCAAATCCCTGAACCGCTACAACCTGACCGATGAAACACCTTTTTCAGGCCTCAGTTACTACAGGTTGAGTGAAGTCGGCTTCGACGGGAAGCAGAACAATCTGGGGCTCAAAGCAGTTGAGATCGGGCAACAGGACGGCGAAGTCAGCGTTTATCCGGACCCGGTGAATGATGGAAACCTGACCCTGAAGACAAATTTTGTTTCCGAATTTTCCGGATCGCTCGAGATCGTGGATATGAACGGCCGGGTTGTGACGCAGCGCTCCTTGTCACTGAATAAAGGAGAACAAACGCTGGAACAACCGGTCGACGGACTGACGCCCGGCATTTACTGGATGAAACTGGAATCGGCAAACAGCCTGCGGGTGCTGCGATTTTATAAAAACTAAGTACCCGGACATACCTGAAAAGCAAACAGCGCAATCCTGCAGGATTTGCCCGATTGCGCTGTTTTTAATAATTAATTTCGGAAAGTTGCAGAACTTCCCGAAAGTTGCACAGCCAAACCTCCCGAACTTCATGTACGCCATCATTCTTGGCTTTATAACGGCTTTTACGCTCACTTACACGATTATTCCGGTTATCATCAGGGTGGCACGAGAACGCCGCATCTATGACCGGCCTAATGAAAGGAGTTCGCATATAGAGCCGACCCCCTCCCTGGGTGGAATCGGCATTTTTGCAGGTACGATCTGTGCGCTTGTATTATGGACGCCCCTCGAGACCTTCGGTGTATTGCAGTACATTCTGGCCGCTTTTGTTCTGATCTTCCTCATCGGCGTCATGGACGACCTGCTGCCGCTCTCTCCGACCAAAAAGTTTTCGGGGCAATTGCTCGTCGCCATCATCCTCGCCTACAAAGCCAACGTGAACATCACGAGTTTTTACGGTCTGTTCGGGATTTATGATCTGCCGGAACTGACCAGCTTTGCATTATCCATCGTCGTCATTATCGCGATTATCAATTCTTTCAACCTGATCGACGGCATCGACGGGCTGGCGGGCTCCATCGGTTTGCTGGCCTGTGTGATCTGGGGCTCGTGGTTTCTGGCGGCCGGCTCAGCCGGACTGGCAGTGGTGGCATTTTCCCTTGCTGGCGCCATCGTCGCTTTTATGAAGTACAATTTTTCTCCTGCAAAAATATTTATGGGTGACACCGGCTCCATGCTGATCGGTACCGTGTGCGCCATTCTCGCCATCAGTTTTATCGAGATGAATCACCGGCTGACCGACCGGCCGCCATACATCCTCGATGCCGCACCGGCCATTGCAGTCGGCATCCTGATACTTCCCTTGTACGACACGGTCCGCGTGTTCGTTCAACGCGTACTCAAAGGAAACTCGCCATTTTCGCCGGACAAAACGCATATTCATCATTTGCTGCTCGATTTGGGCATGAGCCATATGAAGGCAACGGCCGTATTGCTTACCGTCAACCTGATTTTCATCATCGGCACCATCGTTTTCAACAGTTTTGGCACAGCCATACTCCTCGGTGTTGAACTGGCGCTGATGTTCATTCTAACTTTTGCGGTGCAAAAAATACTGCATAAACGCGAAAGAAAGAATGACCACCTGGCTACCTGAAGCCATTTGGCGGAAAAACCTTGCTTACCTTCACCATATGAAACCGGATACGAAAAGCAGGTCCGAATACCGGAAAGCATGGCGGCGATTTCGGCGCAACCGGCCGGCCGTGGCAGGGCTATGGTTCATAATGGCGTCCCTTCTGACAGCGCTGTTCGGGTATGCGCTTGCACCCGACCATACGCCTGATGCCAACACACAAATACCGGAAATAGCCCTCCGGGACCCCGGATTCAGCGTGACTTTGCTTCAACTGAAATCCGACCTTTCTGATGCTCCGCAAAACTGGTTTTCCTTTTTGCTGCATGGCAAACCGGCGCGCTACAGATACATACCACTCGAATCGGGAAGTGTGCAAGTTGCCGGCGATTCCATTCATTATCAGCGTTTTGGAAACAATGGCAAGAAAGAATCGCTCCACCTTGCCCAACTTTATTTTTCGGTAAAAGACAGCATTCGCGACTCGGGAAACTTCTGGGTTTTCACGGACACGGAAGGCGGAAAACAGCAAATTCAAAAGGGCGTACCGGCGGAAAAGTATAAAACCCTGTCACCCCTGAAAAATCGCATTTTCCCGCTTGGAACGGATAAATACGGTCGCTGTATCTTCAGCCGCCTGCTGCTGGGATTCAGGGTGTCGCTGCTGGTGGGTTGTATCGCAGTAATCATATCCCTTACTATCGGGTTGGTCCTCGGCGCGATGGGCGGCTATTTCGGCGGGCGCCTTGACGACATTGTGATGCTGCTGGTCAATACGATCTGGTCGATACCGACGCTGTTGCTGGTTTTTGCCGTAGTGCTGGCACTCGGGCGCGGCATCGGCATCATTTTCCTGGCCGTCGGCCTTACGATGTGGGTGGACGTGGCACGGGTGGTACGGGGGCAGGTGCTCGCGCTGCGCGAATTGCCTTTCGTAGAGGCAGGAAAAAGCATGGGTTTCGGGACGGCACGCATCCTGTTTCACCACATCCTGCCCAATCTGCTCGGCCCGGTCATGGTGGTGGCAGCGAGCAACTTTGCAACGGCCATCCTGATCGAATCCGGGCTGAGTTACCTCGGATTCGGCGTGCAGCCACCGGCGCCTTCCTGGGGAGGCATGCTCAACGAAAACTACGGATATGCAATCAGCGGGAAGCCGCTGCTTGCGCTGGCCCCCGCTATGGCGATCGCCCTGACGGTGCTGGCGTTCAACCTTGTCGGAAACGGATTGCGGGATGCGCTGGATGTGAAAGGGCAGTAATTTATTCACCGAAAAATACCGCCGCCCGTTTTTCAAGTTCCGACATCGGGAAAATATCCTTGAGCCGGTATTCAAACGATACCTGGTTCTTTGTTCCAAAGGATTTCCGGTAATAAACGAGGCCAAGGTCTTTGGCATACCACTCCTCTCCCCTGCCCTCGATCTCGGCCACACCTTCTTTTTCATTGCCAATCACTTCGCGCAAACCGAAGCGAATACATGGATATTCTTCTCCCTGAAATACGAACGGCGGGCCGTCGCCGAGAAAAATGCGGTTGCGTATGATATAAATCGTTGTTGCGGAGTCCGCCGCAGGATGATACCGCAGGCGGAATAAAAAAACGCCGCTGGAATCGCGCACCCGGAAAGGAAACAGATCGGGCGACTCCACCACGGTGTTTGTCTGCACCTGCCTGCCGGTTTCCCAATCGGATTCGTAGAGAAAGTAGTCCCGGGCCTGCGCACCGTTATCCACAATTTTTTCCCGCACGATCTGGCCGATCTGAAAGTGGTCGTCGTAGTAAGTGCCGGCCAGAAACAGCCCGCTATCGCGCCGGAAAGCACGGTAATACCAGTATTCGGGAGAAGAAGAGTCTCCTTTGGCCAGGTCATACTCGTACACTTTTCCGCCCCGCAGATCATCTACGGGAAAATAATAGTCCCGGATGTCGCGCTTGCCGTCGCCGGAACATGCGAAAAAGATGAAAAAACAAATGACCCCTGATCCAATCAAAAAGCGCATACAGATGCACGTAAATTTTGTCGCAAAGAACGGAAGCATGACCGAACTTATTGGCATTCAAAAAAGCATGCCACTCTTTACTTCAAAATCCATACCCGCAAATGCGAAGGGTGTGACTTGTCGTGAAAAATTCGCTCCGTCGCCTTTTGAAAATCCGTTTCCGAACACTTGTAAATGTCTGCAAATTTCTGCGGATTGCGGTCTGCAAGCGGAAACCACGAGTTTTGCACCTGAACCATGATACGGTATCCGCAGATGGGTCTTTCCGCCCGGCGCAGAGTTTTAAACCGTAGGGCTTCTATGCCCTCAAAAAATGCCTTGTCTTGTCTCAAAACTCCTGCGTTTATTTTATCAATTAGATATGTCCGGGTATTTATAAAGTTAAAGCAAAATTTTCTGAACCCATTCCACCCCCGAGACGAATAAAAACTGCAGGATCATCAATGCGTCAATCAGGACTTTCTGCCAGTCGCCGCCCCTGGTTTTCCAAAGTAAATAACGGAGCCACCAGGCGCTGAATGCCAGCGAACCAATGAGTACAATCGCGACGTCGGGTGTAAATATCCGGAGCCACCAGTTGGCGCCGTAACAAAGTGCCGACACGATGAAAGCGGTATCTGTCACGCGAAACGTTTTGCGGGGTCCCCAGCGTCCGGCGAGCGTTGCCAGGCCGTGGCGTTTATCATAGGCGATGTCGCTGAGGTCGTAGGCAAGCGCCAGCGCAAAAATGAATACGGCCCGACCGGTAAATACCAGAATTGCCTCTCCCCAGCGTTCGGGCGGCAAAGGCAGCAATACCGTCACAACCGCCCATGTAAGGCTGACCACAATCGGCTTGGCCGCCGGTACACCCCGCAATCCGGCTTTGCCCGGACGCTGCAAGCCATAATAGCAAAGCCAAAGCAGCAAGGGGATCAAGGCCGCCCATTCCCAGGAAACAAGGGAGCCGGACAAAAAAAACGGCATAACAAAACACAGTCCGCCACCTGCCCCGGCCAACCATGCGGCAGCGGCGCGCTGTCTGTCAGGGTGTGTAAAGCCGTAGGCAAAGATGGTGCTGCCGAACACATAGCCGTCCAGCCAGCCGGGCGACAGGGGCAATTGCAACACGAGCCGCGTCTGGGCCAACATCGCGAGGGCGCACAGGCCGATCCAGCAAAGCCGGAAAATCCACTTAATGTACGTCATTTCTTGAACGGCAGAATCTGTACCGGCAGTTGGTTTGATATCTCAAATTGAGGTCCCTATGCATCTTTAACGCACCTATAACATCCGAAACCATACTTTTTTGCGTAAACAAGTGTTAAAATGACCTGTTAAATGTTAGCCTTGGTTTAAAAGCGCCTTGTATCGGCAACCGGGACGCTTCTTTCCCAGCCAATCTACAAAAACTACTTAGCCATGAACCGTTTTTTGTTTCTTTCCATTTTTTGTCTGCTGACTGCCGGCTCTCTTCAGGCACAGTATTTCGGGCGCAACAAGCCCCGTTATGAAAAACAGGATTTCAAAGTTAATCAAACCGATCACTTTGATATCTATGAATATCTGAACAACCCCGAGAAAGTCAGGGAACTCGCTGCCGAGGCCGAATTGTGGTATTCCATGCACCAGGCCGTGCTGCGCGATTCGTTTACAAAGCGGAACCCGTTACTCATTTACAGCGACCACGCAGGTTTCCAGCAAACGACCGCCATTCAGGGCGATATCAGCGTGGGTACCGGGGGTGTGACGGAGGGCCTGCGCAACCGCGTGGTGTTTCCCATCGCCATGACCAATCAACAGACCAACCACGTGATGGGTCACGAAATGGTACACGCTTTTCAGTATCACATGATTCTCGAAGGGGATTCCACCAGTATGCGCAACCTCGCCAACCTTCCCCTCTGGATGATCGAGGGCCTGGCCGAGTATCTTTCCATCGGCCGCGTGGATGCCCACACTGCGCTTTGGATGCGCGACGCCGTGCAGCACAATGACCTGCCCACACTCGATGACCTGAACGGGTACAAATATTTCCCCTACCGATGGGGACAATCATTCTGGGCCTACGTGAGCGGGGTGTATGGCGACGAGGTCATCCCTGTGTATTTTAAGAATACGGCCAAATACGGCCTCGAAATGGCAACCAGAATTACTTTGTCGACTACAACAGACTCTCTTTCAGCCAACTGGCACGCTGCATTGCGCAATCATTACGGCCGCTGGGTGGGCCTGGACAAAGAAGGCATTGCCGTGCTGGAAGCCTCTGAAAAGGACAAAAAGTCAAAAGAGAAAAAGGAGGCCCGCGACAAATTATTGGGTAAACTTTCAAAAGACAAAGACCTGCCGGGCAAAAAACTGTTCGACGACGATGCCGCCGGCAGCATGACCATTTGCCCCGTACTTAGTCCGAATGGCAAGTACGTCATTTTCCTTTCAGAAAAAGGCCTGTTTACCACCGATCTTTTTCTGGCGGAAGCCAAATCCGGAAAAGTGCTGAAAAAAGTGGCCAGCACCGCCTCGGACGGCCACATCGACCAGTTCAACTTCATAGAAAGCGCCGGCACATGGAGCCCCAATGACAAACAATTCGCTTTCGACGTATATGAAAACGGCCGCAGCATGCTGGTGATACAGGACGTTTTTAAAGGGAAAACGGTAAAGAAGATCAGCATCCCGGGCGTTCATGCCTTCAGCAATCCGGCCTGGAGCCCCGATGGCAAAACCATCGTCGTGAGCGGCCTTGTGGATGGCCAGACGGACCTGTATGCCTACGACCTGAAGACGAAAAAGGTACGTCGCCTCACCAATGACAAGGCCTCCGAAATACTGGCTACCTGGAGCGCCGACGGCAAATACCTCGCTTTTTCAACCGATCAGATCAGCCTCCAGCGCGGGCGCAGCAACGGCGCCTGGACGATGAACCTGGCTATTATGGATATGGAAACGGGCAAGGTAGAGAACCTCGACGTCTTTCCCGGCGCCGATAATATGAACCCGCAATTCGACAAAGCCGGCAATATCTTTTTCCTGAGCGACCGCGACGGCTTCCGCAATATGTACCGCTATGATGTAACCACCAAAAAAGTGGATCAGATGACCAAACTGTCGACGGGCATCACCGGTATTACACCCTATGCGCCGGCCATCACCGTGGCAGAAGACCGCGACCGGGTGTTGTATACGTACTACACAAACGGTACCTACAAGATATACCAGGCGCAGTTGCGCGATTTTCAGCCCGAAGAAGTAAACCCGACGGCAGTGGACCTGGTACCTGCTACCCTTCCGCCTTTCACACCTGGCAAGCGCGACCTGGTGAACACCAACCTCCGCCTCGCGGAAATCAACGCCAGGGTGGCCGATTCGACCACAACGATCAAACCCGTGAAATATAAACCCATGTTTTCACTGGACTATATCGGTGGAAGCGCAGGCATCGGCGTGGCAACTGGCAACAGCAGTTTCGGTACCGCAACCGGTCTGGCCGGTGGCGTCGATATGTTGTTCAGCGACATTCTTGGCAACAACCAGTTGTACGCGGGCGTAGCCCTCAATGGCGAGATTACCGACGCCGCGGGGCAATTCTCTTTTATCAACCAGAAGAATCGCATCAACTGGGGTCTTAGTCTGTCTCATATTCCGTATCGTTCCGGGCAGTATTTTCAGGATCCGGACTTGACTCCCCAGATCGAAACGACACGCAACGGACAGCAATATTTGGGTTACCAGGATAACATTTACATTCAGCGCCTGTTTCAGGAGCGGGTTGGCGCTTTCGCCTATTACCCCTTGTCAGTGACCAAACGTTTCGAGGTAGGTACCGCCTACGAATATTACCACCAGCGAGTCGACCACTACATCAATTACATTGACGCCAGCGGTTACCTGCTCGGGCAGGATCGCGAAAGGCTTCCTTCGCCTGGCGCTAACAAACTCATGAATGTGAACGCAGCGTTTGTGGGCGACAACTCCTATTTCGGCTTTACAGCGCCGCTCAAGGGCTGGCGCTACCGCATCGGTGTGGAACGCTATTTCGGCGCCTATGACTTTACAACCCTGCTGGTCGACGGTCGCAGATATTTTTACCTGCGGCCGGTTACGCTGGCTTTCCGCGGACTCGGGTATGGGCGTTTGGGAGGCAATGCCAACAATACCAACGAAGTATATCCGCTTTTCGCCGGAGATTCATACTTCGTACGAGGCTATACCACGGATGTTCTGTACCAGCAGGCCCCTGAACTCATCGACCAGATGGCCGGTAGCAAGATCGCCGTCGGCAATTTTGAAGTGCGTCTGCCTTTTACCGGTCCGAGGCAACTTTCCGTCATCAAATCAGGGTTCCTGATCACAGACCTGAACCTGTTTTTCGACGCAGGTCTGGGTTTTTTCACCTCGAACGATCTGAAAAAGAACCCGGTTGACGAAGATCCGCTTGACGGCAGGGACCCGATCCGGCACAAACCGCTGTTTTCGACGGGTATTTCGCTGCGTGTCAATCTGTTCGGGGTGCTTGTGCTCGAACCCTACTACGCGCTTCCGCTTTCCGTGCCAAAAGACAAACGCGGCTGGACCTTTGGTATGAATTTTATTCCGGGATGGTAGCAAGGGGATGCATTGTTGCATTGCAAAACTTGCAGGTGTCATAGTCTCAATTTGACCATATCCTTAAATGACAACGCCGGGGGCTTGAGAGCCTCCGGCGTTGTTTGTATAGCAACAGAATTGTGTTCTTATTTCTCTTCAAAAATATCGGCCAGTCGCAATTCGAAACCCGGCATCACATCGCCGCCGTTTAAGGACGCATCAAAGGAAATGGTTTGGATATCGCCGTTTTCATAATAAACCCAGGTTTTTCTGCCTTTGGGGTCGATCAACCATGCGAGACGGCAACCGCAGGCCATGTATTCCTCCATCTTGTCTTTCAGGTAATCGACACTTTGATCGCCTGAGCGGATTTCTGCCACAAAATCGGGCGCTATGGGTGCGAAACGTTGTCTTTGTTCGGCCGGAATGGCTTCCCAGCGATCATTGCGAATCCAGGCTACATCGGGCGAGCGTTCAGAGCCGTTGGGAAATTTGAAGCCTGTGGAGGAGTCAAATATCTTACCGGATTTCATTTTACGGTTCCATGTACCGACATCTACAAGAAGTTCGGCGTTTCGATTACCGGTGTCAGAATTTGTTGGAGGCATAATGAGAATATATTTATCGATGGTCCGCTCAATTCTCAACTCCGGGTTTAGCATACATAGTTGATAAAACTGTTCGTCCGACATGCCTCCGTTGGGCATCCGAATTGCAATCCCCGGGTGTGCGTGAAGCGCTTTGGCAACAGCAGTCATATATTCGCTTTTATGTATCAGGGCGGAAATCCTTCCACCCCGGGTGTTTCAGTCAGGACTGAATGTTTACATACTTACAAAAATAATCGTTTTTCAAGACTTTTTGGCTTTCGGTTTCGCAGTTGCTTTCGCTTTCGCGCCGGCTTTTTCTGCTACCGGTTTACCAACTGTTTTCGGCAGATCATCTCCTTCAAAAACCATTACGCAAAGTGGCGGAAGTTTGAACATGATGGACTGTTCGTGTCCGTGCGACGGCTCTTTTTTCGCTTTCAGGGCTCCGTTCACGATACCGCTTCCGCCGAAGCGTTTGTCATCGCTGTTGAGCACTTCCGTCCAGGTGCCGCCATAGGGCACACCTACGGTGTATTCGGCCAGCGAATTGGTATTGAAATGGCATACGACGAGCAGCACTTTGTCGCCCTGTTCGCCCTTCCGGAGAAATGCGAGGACGCAGTTTTCAGTATCATCGCCCGATATCCATTCATAACCGGCCGGGGTAAATGCATTGAACCACAATGCTTTGCGCGATGTGTACAACGCATTGAGGGCTGTCACCCAGGCTTGCACACCTTTGTGGTATTCGTATTCCAGCAGGTGCCAGGCCACACCGAGGTCGTGGCTCCATTCGGAAGTCTGGCCGATTTCGCCACCCATGAACAGTATTTGTGAGCCGGGATGCATCCACTGGTGACCAAAGAGTGCGCGCAGGTTGGCAAATTTCTGCCATTCGTCGCCGGGCATTTTGTACAACAGAGAGGCCTTCATGTGCACTACTTCGTCGTGGCTGAGCGGCAGCATAAAGTTTTCGGAAAAAGCGTATACCATCGAAAAGGTAATCTCGTTCTGGTGCCAGCGGCGGAATATCGGCGGGCGCTTGAAATAATCGAGGGTATCGTGCATCCAGCCCATCATCCATTTTTGCCCGAAGCCAAGGCCTCCTTCAAAAGTCGGTTTGGTGACTGCCGGGAAGGCCGTACTCTCTTCGGCGATGGTTTCAACGCCCGGGAAAGTACTATACACCGCTTCGTTAAAGTCTTTCAGGAATGAAATGGCTTCGAGGTTTTCACGGCCGCCGTATATATTGGGCACCCATTCGCCTTCTTTTCGCGAATAGTCGTGGTACAACATGGAAGCCACGGCGTCGACGCGCAGGCTGTCGGCGTGGTAAAACTCGATCCAGAACAGGGCATTTGAGATCAGAAACGAGCGTACCTCGTTGCGGCCATAGTCGAATACATAACTGTTCCAGTCGGGGTGATAGCCCCGGCGCATATCGCCGTACTCGTAAATATGCGACCCGTCGAACATATACAACCCGTGGATATCGCCCGGGAAATGTGATGGCACCCAGTCGAGAATGACGCCAATACCGGCTTCATGGCAGGTATCGATGAGAAACATAAGATCTTCCGGGTTGCCGGAGCGGCTGGTGGGCGCAAAAAAACCGGTAACCTGGTATCCCCAGGAAGGGAAGTAGGGGTGTTCCATGACCGGCATGAATTCGATATGCGTAAAGCCCATCTTTTTCACGTAAGGCACCAGTTCTTCGGCCATCTCCCGGTAGTTGAGCGAGCGATTACCGTCTTTGGGTATCTTTTTCCAGGAGCCGGGATGTACTTCATAAACGGACCATGGCTGGGGTTTGGAAGCAAGTTCCTGGCGCTTTTTCAGCCATTTGTCGTCTTTCCACTTGTAGTCGAACTCCCACACCACGGAAGCCGTGCGCGGGGGCGTTTCCCAAAGCAGGGCAAACGGGTCGCCTTTATCAACCCCGAAACCGTCACGGGTTTTGATATGATATTTATATACCGAGCCCTTCCCCATGCCGGGGATAAATCCTTCCCAGATGCCGCTTTTATCCCATCGGGGCAGCAACACGTGCGTATCAGGATCCCACCCGTTGAAATCACCCGTTACCGATACCCGCTTGGCATTGGGCGCCCATACTGAAAAACAGACGCCTTGTTCACCGTCCAGTTCGACGACATGGCTGCCCATTTTACGGTGTAGCTGAAAGTGCTTGCCACCCTGATAAAGCGATATATCATAGTCGGTAAGAAATGAAAATGGTTTTACGGCTGATGTATGCTTGTTGCTTTTCATAAACAGTTGGTTCGTATGAACTTCTAAGGTTTTCACTTTCAATTAAATACCCCGAATAGGGTGAAAGATAGAACAATGATGGATCAAACTGAAAAGAGCCTTCCGGAAAAAATCGCTTGGCACAGTTTTGGCATTACGCACAACGCTCCTCCCATAGTATTCGTCCAAATCAAAAGGCAATCTAATGGATGCACCAACCACGCTCAGTACATTACAACGTTTTCCGCTATTGTCATCGCTCTCTCAGGCTGATTTTCAGCGGCTTGCGCAAATGGCCGAGTTGAAAACCAAACCCAAGCACTCTTTTATTTACTTAGCCGACGAGCCGAGTGACTACGTGTGTTTTTTGGCTACCGGCGCCGTAAAAATCGGCATTTTTTCGCCCGACGGGCGCGAAATCATTAAAAGCATACAGCATCCCTTCACGGTCTTTGGCGAGTTGGGTCTCACCGGAGAACAACACCGCGCTGAATTTGCCTCTGCCATGAACCACGACATCACTTATTTCGCGGTTAAGGTAGACGATTTTAAAAGCCTGATGCAGCAAAATTTTAATCTGGCGCAGGCAGTCATGTTATATCTCGGCGACCGGCTGCGGAAAGCGGAACGTCAATGGGAGTCGCTCATCCTGAAAGATGTGCGCACGCGTATTGTCGAATTTTTGAAAGAAAGTGCCGGAGAACGCGGCCGTCAGGTCGGTTTTGAAACACTCGTAAAGCACGGGCTGACCCAGCAGGACATCGCCAACCTCGTGGGCGCAAGCCGCCAAACGGTAACGGCCATTCTCAACGAATTGCGCAAATCCAACCTGATCCATTTCAACCGCAACTCCATACTGATCAGGGATATGGAAAAATTGAACTAGGGCCGGCGACGGGTCTAGCTTGGGGATCATCAATTATCTCTAATTCCCGCTGATTGCTGCAGAAAATACGCGTAAATGCGCAGGCGAGTGCCAATTCTGCGATAATCAGCGGGATTTTTCTGCGACAATCAGCGGGAAAACTTTTTTTACCTCCGCTTGCGGAGAACCGGCCGTGTACAGCATTACTAAGCGTTGCGACGGTTTTGAACGCGGTGTAAATTCACTTCTTTTACCGGCTGAAGCAAAAGTGGCGCCTGCTCTTCCTCCACAGAGTCACTGTCAAGTCCGAACCAGTTCTTAGGCGACGACACCCACCTTTTTACGGCCAGGTAAACAGACATGATGATCTGTTCAAACCACGGCAATTCATTTTCGTTGGACAAAAATTCCTGAATAATTACAAAGCGGAAATCGCCGGTCGGGTACTTGCTTACTACGGAGTGATAGCGTGAGTAGACGGTCAGTTCCTCGTTTTCAACGAGCTCTTCCACTACCTTTTTCATAAAGACATTCATGCGCTGCTGTACCCGGAACCCGAGGCGGAAGTTCAACTTGTATACATCGTCCTGCGAAATGGTGTTTACTTCGTATTCCATGGTATGCGGCTCGTCGGTGGTCTCGATATGAACGAACCAGTACACATTAGCGCGTTTGGGCTGGGTTTGCAGGATGGAGTATAAAATCTTTTCCTCCACTTTTTTAGGGTTTTTCGCACTGCTCAGGAATACCAGGTTGGTGGCGTATTTGGGTATGTCTTCATCATTGCTGAGCAGGATGAGCTGGTCCAGAAAGTCCTTTATTTTCACTTCATCCGAGTACCGCTGGCGAATCCGTTTGGCTTTTACCCACAACAGCATAATGCCGAACAGGAGACCCGCCATGCCAACCGTGACATAACCGCCTTCGCGAAATTTAGATCCGTTGGCAACCAGGAACAGCCCCTCCAGCAACAAGTAAAAAATGAGCATCAGCCAAATGACAATTGAATTCAATCGTTTAATTACCAGCCAGTTAGATAGCAATATTGTGGTGCACAACATGGCCAGTACGATCGCAAGACCATAGGCGGCTTCCATAGCCCCGCTGGTTCTGAACAGCAGCACGACGCCGATACAGCCAACCCAAAGAAAGGTATTCACGGATGGGATATAAATCTGGCCTTTCATGTTGGTCGGAAATTGTACGGTCAGTTTTGGCAGCAACCCAAGCCGGATGGCTTCGGACACCAGCGTAAAAGATCCCGATATGAGTGCCTGGCTCGCAATGATAGCCGCCAGTGTGGCGATCAGAATACCGGGCCAAACAAACCACTCCGGCATCATACCGAAAAAGGGGTTGTCTTCCAGATGCTGCCCCTGGTGATGCAGCAACCAGGCCGCCTGCCCGAGGTAGTTGAGCACCAGACAGGTTTTAACAAATATCCAGCTGACTTGTATGTTTTCCCTGCCGCAATGCCCCAGATCGGCATATAAGGCCTCCGCCCCCGTTGTACAAAGAAATACGGCGCCCAGTATATAAACGCCCTTGGGGTGCGAAAAGAGCAACTTTACGCCATAGTGCGGACTTAAGGCCGACAAAACTTCCAGATCGTGGCCGATATTCATGAGACCCAGAATCCCGAGCACCAAAAACCACACGAACATGATGGGGCCGAAACTCTTGCCGACTGCTGCCGTGCCGAAGCGCTGCACAAAAAACAAAATAGAAATGATCGCGATGGCTATACCCATGGTCGGCAGACCCGGGTATTTGATGCCCAGGCCTTCCACCGCCGAAGAAACGGAAATAGGCGGCGTAATCATCCCGTCGGAGATCATGGCTGCGCCGCCGAGAAGCGCCGGATAAAGCAGCCATTTTTCACGCCGCCGCACCAGCGTATAAAGTGAAAATATTCCGCCCTCCCCTTTGTTGTCAGCACGCAGGGTAAGCAATACGTATTTGATTGTCGTTTGTAAGGTGAGGGTCCAGAACACGAGCGAAACGCCGCCAAGCACTACGAGGCGATCGATCATTTGCCCTTCTCCCACAATGGCTTTCATTACATACAGCGGAGAGGTGCCGATATCGCCGAAAATAATTCCGAGCGTAATAAAAAGACCTGCTGCCGAAATATTACGGTGCCCATGGTGACTGCCGTTCGTGTTCATGGTTTCTTTGCTGATAAGGTTGCAAAGGTGGTATTATGGCAGAAGAAATTCCTAAAACCTGATCAAATAAAAAAGTCATTAAACCCTCCTGATGTTCGCATCCAATGCGACGAGACCGGGTTTAATGACTTTGTTACAGGTGTGACAGGTTTGCACGGTCTGAAGCGGATCAGTGATGATGCCCGCCGGGTCCGTGTACGTGACCATGTTCCAGTTCGGCAGCCTCGGCATCGCGAACGGCTTCCACGTGACCGGTAAAGAACAGGTCGACGCCCGCCATCGGATGGTTGAAATCGAGCTTTACTTTATCAAGTCCTACCCACGCAACCATGCCGTTGAAACGGTTTCCCTCCTGGTCGGTCAACGGAAGTGAATTCCCCACTTCAAGCAAGCCGTCCGGAATTTTTCCGTCTACCTCAAACATGTTTTTGGGTACCTCTACAAGCGCCGATTCATCATATTCCCCGTAAGCGTTGGCGGCCGGGATGCCGAATGCGAATTTGTCACCGGATTTCAGCCCGGCCAGATTTTTTTCAAAATCGGGGATCATCATTCCGACACCATAAATAAATGCAAGCGGTTCGCCGCCGTTTGTAGTCTCAACGAGTTGGCCCTCGGCCGTGGCTTCGGTCAGGGTGTAGTGTACGGACACTACTTTTTTGGCTTCAATAATCATTTAAAAAAAATTTGTGAAGCGCAAAGGTACTGCAATCAGACGGGTTAGAGGGCTTCCAACTGTTTTTTATAGCGAAAATAACGCCGGACAAACTGCAGGGCTTCCGTATGCCGGGTCGGGAATACCCCCCTGCGCAACTGGGCCCGGGAGAGATCAAACAACAAGCGCCAGTGGCGGTAAAAATCGCGATATGCGCGCCACATCCCGAAGGCGGGGTCGTATACGTGCGCCGGCTCGCCAAAAACGCCGTTGAGTTCCATGACCTTGAATTCGCCGCGTTTCAGCGCTTCCAGACTCTCGCATTTCAGGTCGAAACGACCGTACAAAACGCCGGGAAGTTGCAGGCACACGGGTTCGAACGCATCCAGCAGCGCCCGGTCGATGAGGTGATTGCCGTTGAGAAATTTGGTGCCCCGGCAATGATTTCCAATCGGTTCGATCAACAAAGTCTCGCCTTTATCGGGGATGCTGTCCAGCATTTCCGGCGATTCAAGTTCGAAACGCTGCACCTGCAATTCCGCCCTGACATCCTTTTGCATCAGCCGGCGAACCGACGAGCTGCCGTCACCCGTGACGGAAAGAAATTCCTTGATACAAACGGAGGTGATGCCGAAGCGGCGACTGTCGGGAAAACGATGGTACAATACGGTCATTTCCATCGGGTGCGCGAGAAACTCCTGCAGGATAAAATCGACGGAATAGCGCAGGAGGTATTCCTTCAACGCTTCCGCAGAGCTTATCTTTTTTACGAGAAACCCCCTTTCACCAACGTCCGGTTTTGCGATGAGCGGAAAATCGATGCCCGCCTCCGCGATTGCACGCTCCACCGTTTCAAATGCCTGCCCGCCGGGCACGAATACGGTTTTCGGCAAAATTTCCGGACCCAGCAATCGCAGAATGTCGTGCTTCGACTCTCCCATCGCTCCCCCAAGGGGAATGGACGGATTGACGTTCGAGAAAAAGACCAGGTGCCGCGACCGTGCCGCGAACCACAGCCAAAATCCGTATACCGGCACATTGGCCAGCCACCAGGGGAGAAATTCCCAGGCCGTCCATTTCGACAACCACTTTTTTATCATCGTATGCAGAAGGCTTTGATTGAAACAGGGCACAAATGTCATTCACCGATTTCAAAGATATGTTTACCGGGGTAACATTTGATAACAGAAATGAAGAAGTTGGTGGAGTCATCCTGCGGGAGGCCCAAAAAGCGGATTTTCAATTCAGGAATAGCCTTTTGTTGAGGCGCGGGGAGGCGATGTGTCTAAAAAAGATGCATTGTGGCTTGAACGGAGCCTTTTGGGCAAGCGAGAATATCTAAAACTCCATACGATGCCAGTGTTCCGTGCGCAGATAATACAGGACAAGGATGATCATCACGATCCAGTAGATCACCTCGGCAACCCAAACCCATGGCAGGCTCAGCGTCGTGTAATTGGTGACGATAAAAATGTAGGACAAATAAACAGTCACCGTAATAGCCTGCAATTTAAGCCCGAACCAGGTAGCGCCGGTTCCGGCAAGGGCGTTCATGAATACGACCCCCATGGTGGCCAGCGACAGGATCAGTAACAGGAGGTAAAAAATCGGCTGTGTTTCACCGATCAGACTCATGTCAGACTTGCCCAGCAGGGGATACAGCAACTTTCCCGGATATAATAAAACCGGCAGGGCCAGCACCATCGAAACGGCCCAGCAGAGCTTGCCGGTTTTCCAGGCTGCAGCCAGCACTTCATGGTGCCGCCCCTGTCCGATCAGGTTGCTCACCAGTGTGTTCACACCGGAAGAAAAGCCCCACATCGGTATGGAAAGCAGGAGATATACCGTTCGAGCCAGGTTGGAAACCGCCAATGCACGCTCGCCGAGGTTTTCCACCATGCCGAAAAAAAAGACCCAACTGCCCTGCCCGACGACTGCATTTGCGACCACCGGGAGCGCCAGATTGAGTTGTTGCTTCGTCAATGGCCAGTCCGGTTTGGGACGCGTGAAAATCCGCATGGGCCGCGTTTTGCGATCGAACAGCATATATGTCACAAAAACTACAAAAGCCACGCCCTCGGCGATGCTGCTGGCCAATCCCGAACCTCCGATTCCCATCGCCGGCAAGCCGAACGCGCCGAAGATCAGTCCGTAATTGAGTACCAGATTCACGATTGCAAGCACCATTGTATCCGCGAGGATAATACCCGGTCTGGCAATGCCGCTGTACATGGAAATCAGCGCGATGCCGCCGTAACTGAAAAAGACCCCGTAGGAGCGGTAATGGATATATTCGAGCGACTTTCGGTAAATATCGGGTGAATGGTCGAGGAAAAACTGAAAAAACCAGGGAGTTCCAAACCGCATGAAAGCCCACATCAGGAAAGCCAGCGCCATTTCAAAAAGCAACATTGTATGGAAAATGTGCCCAACGGCTTCGGGTCGTTTTTCACCCATTCTTCGCGCAATAATGATCTGACCGCCACGCGAAAAAGAGTATCCGATCGCTGCAATGGTAATGTAAAAAACGCCTGCAAAGCCAATTGCAGCAAACTCCTTTTCTCCTTTATGATACAACAAAACCGCATCGCTGAGCGCAATAACGTTCTGTGCCGCCGATCCGAGCATAATGGGGGCTGATATTTTCCATATCTGGCGATACGAGAGGTCCAGTTGCATTTCTTTCAGTTTACAGTGGCGGTGGGCAGTAGGTGGAAAGTGAGCGCAGGTTCGTCCGGTTAAAATACTTTCCAGGGTTTCAAAGCGGTCCGGATGATACGAAAGTGTTGTTTTTCCATAAATTCAGGGTTGACAAACGCCAGGGAGAGGTCGAAAAAATCGACTGTGCGGGTTACGCGTGCGTGCTCCTGTATCCGGCGCCAGGCGTTTTTCATGTCGAGAGACCAGTATATATCATCGAAGACGAAGACCGTTTCATCTCGGACATAGGGCAGACAGGCTTCGAAATACGACAGTGTGGGGCCGGGGCGATGGTTTCCATCAATAAATACAAAATCGACGTTTTGCAGCTGTTCAAGGGCTTTCGACAGGGTTTCTTCGAATGGGCCCGTGATGACGACGGCATTTTTCAATTGCAGCGCATCGAGGTTGATACGGGCGATTCTCGCACATTCAGGGTCAGCTTCCAGCGAGATTAATTTTGCAGAACGAACCGCCGAAGCGAGATACATGGCGCCGAGTCCGACGGAAGTACCCAGTTCCAGCATGGTTTTCGGCACCAAACGATTGGCCAGCCGAAACAAGGTACGGCCCTGGGCCGGAGAACTGGCCGCCCGCAGCACCAGATCACGGACGGATACCCGCCGCTTTGTTCCGACCCGGCTCTTTTCGTCTCCCGATGATCCCGCGCCGAAATCCACGAAGTCCAGTTCGACACGGCTCGCCAGCATCTGGTTGCGCAAGTGCTCGATATCGCGAAATGCATAATACCACCGCCGGTCCTCCAATACCTCGTTTACCAATTCGAACATGAATGGCGAGTGAATCTGATATTTAGTCACGGCATGACGATAGAAGTTCAGAAATTGCCGGAAGCGGTACCAATAAGCCAACAAAACGAAGTTTTTTTAACGAATTCTTAGACAGTTGGGCGAAAATAGCACCCTTCCGGTTAAAAAAACTTTAAAGCCGAAATTCTGCGGAAATAGGTGGAATGCCCTGCCGTTTTTTAGTCATATCAAACACGAACGACAAACTGTACCGACGATATGAAAAACACCCGCTTTTTGATCATCCTTTCGCTGGCCCTCACAAACCACCTCGCCTTCGGTCAATCCTATAAAACTGCCGCCGGCATACGCCTCGACAAGGGAGTCAACTTTACCGTACAGCAACATATCGTGGATAACTGGACGGTGGAGGGAATCCTGCACACACCGCTTCGCTCCGAAGATATCGGCGTGACGTTGCTGGCGGAACGGCACCAGAAAATTCTTTTCCGTGGTATCAACCTGTATGCCGGCGGTGGCGCCCACTACTACTGGAAAAGCACGGCAAACCGCGTCGACACAGACCCGGTTGTCAAAAACGTTTTCGGTATTACGGGTATCGGCGGACTGGAAATGAGTCTTGGGCGCCTGAATTTTGCCTTCGACTGGAAACCGGAACTACATCTTGCCGGCGATGAGATACACCCGTTTGAATGGAGCGGCGCATCCGTATCGGTACGCTACATTCTCGCCAAACGCGAGCGTAAAAAAATCAGCGACTGGGGCGTATGGGACAAGTTCGGGAAGAAAAAGAAATAATATATTTCAATAAACTGATTATCAGCCTTTAATCCTTACAGGCAACCGCCTTGCTCCGACAGAGGACAGGGCGGTTGCGCATTTTTACTCGCCGGTGAGTTTTCCGATCTCGTCTTCCGTCATTCGGAGCCTTTCCCGGCAAAAACGGATGAGTTCGGTTGCACGGCCAATTTTAGCGCCCAGTGCGTCAATTCCGACGGTTTCTTCCTGTAATTCGCGGACAATTTGCTGTAATTCAGCAAATGCTGCTTCATAGGATTGTTGTTCCGGTTGTTTTTTCATGTTATTTCTCAAACCATACCTTGGAGCGGTTGTCCGCATCGCCGTTGTAATTGACATAAATTTCCTCGCCCGCCGCTATGTCTTTTATACAGTAAAAATCGATCGTTTTAGCCTCAAAATCCATCCCGTACTCAGCATTGGGTTCGTATGAATGGTTATACAATGACCCGTACCCGAGGCAAAACGCATACCATTCGCCTTCCTCGCCCCAATCGAAATAGTAGTCATCCAGAACGGTTTTTCGCACGTGCTCCAGGTCGGAAACGGGAAAGACAATGATCGGACATATTTCGATCACCTCGCCTTCTTCTATGTCGCGGGCGGCAAAAACGCCCTGGCCGTGCACATCGGAGGCCGCTACAAATATGGGTACCTGTTGAATGCTCATTTTTCTTTATTGGATAAGATTACCAGTCGCCGCCGGCTCCGCCGCCGCCGAAAGAACCGCCGCCAAATCCGCCGCCGCCACCCCAGCCACCGCTGTTGCCGCCACCGCCCCAGCCACTGCCACCGCCGCCGCCCATCCACCAACCGCCGCCGCGACGGGTTCTACCGCCAGGCAGGGAGCCCGCATCGGTGTACCATTGACCTCCTCCCTTTTTAGCCACCCGGACCATAAATACGATAAATAATATTATGAATGCGAGGATCAGAAACGGAACCCACCAGGGCATGGGAGTAGCACTTTCATCATTTTTGTATTCGCCCGACAGCGCGTTGATAATTTCGTCTACTCCGGCATCGATGCCTTCGGCATAACGCTCCTGTTTAAAATACGGGATCATCGTGTTACGAATAATCCGGCCTGCGGTAATATCCGGCAAGGCGCCCTCGACGCCGTAGCCGGTAGCGATAAAGGCGCCGCGCCCCGGCTGTTCGGTTTTGACAAGCAGCACCACGCCGTTGTTTTTACTTTTTCGCCCGATACCCCAGCGATTACCCAATTCGAAGGCGTAGGATGCCTTGTCGTAGTCGCCGATATCAGGCCGAATCATCACCACGATCTGGGTCGAGGTGGAATCGTAATATTGAATGAGTTTTTGCTCCAGCGCCATTCGTTCTCCGGCGGAAAGCCAGCCCGCATAGTCGTGGACGTAGACGGCCGGGTCGGGTTTGGGCGGAAACAATTCGCTGTCCGACTGGGCTGACAGCTGAAAAGGCAGCAGCAGTAGCAGCAGTGGCAGCCGGGCAACAACGTTGCGCAACAAGCGTTTGCCGTCCTTCGTCAACCGTCCACCGTCAACCGTAAATAATGTCATCAGGTAGTTCATTTTCGTCTTTTTCTTCGTCTACGGGAAAATGTTGCCGGAGTCGTTCGCCGATCTGGGTAATCACATGGCAAACGCCGTCTGCTGCTTCGTCGCGCTGGAGGTGCTCGC
>JAKOXM010000117.1 GCA_029781095.1 Bacteroidota bacterium | reverse complement strand
ACCTGCTCGATCGCCGGTATGCCGACCACCTGTCACGCCTGAAAGACTACGGCATTTTCGACATTGGGCGCGATATCGAACTCTCTATCCGGCTGCCGTTCCGGGTTTAAAAACATTTACTTCAAGCAATTATTAAACTTTTCAAGATCATGCAAAAACGACTTTTTTTTCCGCTTCTTTTACTTGTACTGCCTCTGTTTGTGTTCACTTCCTGCGAAAAAGACGAGGGAAAACTGCCGGCCATCGAATTCAAAACGGATGTCGGCTATGTCGCTGCCGACAAGACGGTCGCGCAGGGCGAATCCATTCTGGTAGGTATTCATGCGGCAAAAACCGAAGACAAGGATGTGTTGAAAACATTCAACGTATCGGTGAGTTTTGACGGCGGAGCAAACACTTCCCTGCTTACCGAGGCCCTGAGCGGGAGCGATGGAGACATATTTGAAACGGATCTGCCACTCACGGCGCGCAACCAGGCAGGCACCGAAAAATATACCTTCACCGTTACGAATCGGGATGGACTTACCAATTCCGTAACGCTGACCTTGACGGTTCAATAGACAATATTTCCTTCATAAAACAAGTGAGGCGGCGACTTTCGGGTCACCGCCTCACAACTTTGCTTTTTGTTCTTCAAAATTTCCGGGATGATGGCATTAGTTTGTCACCGCCATCCCTTGAATACCGAACCCGGATCAAACCGACGGATCGGCCGGCGTATTCGGATTATTGTCGCGTTCTACGGTTGGATACGGGTAGAAATTGCGGCTGCGCTCCGAATCCGTATCGTTCGGCCCCGGGCGGCCAAAACGGCGGCTGTCTTCCAGTTTCATGCCCGACATATACAGTTCAATGCAGCGCTGACGGTAAATATCCTGGAGGATGGCCGTTTTATCGGTCGGGTCACCCGAATATGCAGTGCCTTTGGCGGTTACGCCGAAAGCGTCCGTCGTTTTGGTACGCACCGCGTCGAGCGCGGCGAGGGCCTCGGTCAGCATATCCATACGGGCGTAGCATTCAGCCTTGATCAGCGTCATTTCACCAGGCAGATACAGCGGGATGGGATCGGCGTCGGATTTGAAAAAACCCTGCACTTTCACCGGAACGGTATTGTTGCCGAGGTAAAAAGCGATGCGGGCATCGCCGGCATCGGGCGTAAGCGCTGCGGGCAGGCCGAAATTGGGCAGGCCGTTGTAGGTGTTGTTGTTCACCAGTGAGGTGCGGTATACCGGATTCTGGCTGACAGCGTCGAATTTGAACACCGACTTGGATGTGAGATCGACTTTGTTGGCGGCGGCCAGGGCATCGGAATATTTTCCCAGCATCAGGTTGTAACGCGCCAGCAGGGCGTAAACGGTGTTTTTAATGTTGATGTCGGAGCCCACCTTGGTTATGAAAAAAGCGGAAGGCGCCGTGCCATCTGCAATGGGCGCTGCGGCGTTGAGCAGGTCCACTGCTTCCTGCAGGGCATCGGCGCGGGTTTTAAACGAAGGGCGTTTGCCGTTGAGAAATTCATTGGCGCCCACGACCTCTGTCGGTACGTTTTCCCAATACTGGGCCATCGTACCGATCGCCATGGCTTTAAAAACGTGGCCGTATACCCGGATCATCTCGGTCGTGCCGGTTTCGCGTACGTTTCCGTAATTGTCGATCAACAGCTGCGCGTTGGTCTTCACGATATTACAACTTGACCAGATGTTGTTCAGAAATGAGTTGCTGCCGCCTACGTTGCCTTTGCCGGCTTCAAGCGCCGCCAATTCGCCGTTACCGGTATTGATGACATACAACTCTTTGGAAGACAATCCATTGGCTGAAACGGCATTGTAAAGTGCGCTCGTCGCGCCTACCGAGAATTCTTTTTTCAGACCCACGATCAGGGCGGTAAGGCCCTCGGCGCTCTGGATCACCTCGCCGCCGTCGGCAGCGTTGGGATTGATAAACTCCTTCTGGCAACCCGCGAATGCAATCAGCAGGGGAGTAAGGATGTATATGATCAGTTTTTTCATTGTCAAAAATTTATGAGTAATGTTGAGAGGGTTTAGAGGGGTTTAGAGGGTTTATTTGGGCGGAGAAGAGGGTTTGATGGTTGATCTGATCGGGATTGTTTGGAAAGGGACCGGACAGATTGCAAAATCTGAATTTCCCCAACCTCACCCCATCTCAAATTTCTCAACCCTTCCAAACCCACTCCCTCCTCAAAGTCAGAATTTTCCGTTTACCCGCACCATAAACGTCTGCGGAATGGGTACGTTGCCGAAGTCGTCGCCCCGTACGCGGTCGTTCTGACCGGCGGAGTTGGTTTCGGGATCGAAGCCCTGGTACTTGTCGAAAGAGATCAGGTTGCGTCCGAGGAAACTGAGGCTCAGGTTTTCGAAGGTATGCCCGATGCGGCCGAAATTGTAGGTCAGGCCCAGTTCGCGCAATTTTACATACGAGCCGTCTTCAACGTGCTCTTCCTGAATACGCTGCCCGGTTACGCCGCCCGCGATGGAGGCTACGTAGCCGCGTGGCAGTTCGCCCTTAAGTTCCTGTTCTGCGGTTTTGCCGAATCCGACGTTGTTGCTGGTGATGCGGTTCCAGTTGAATACCTCGCCACCCACCAGTGCGTCGAACTGGAAGTTAAGTGTAAATTTTTTCCAGCTGACAGCCGAACTGACGGAACCGATCCAGTCGGGGGCCGGGTTGCCGAGTACTTTGCGGAGTTCCTGTGTGCCCGCGGTAAGCGGCTGCCCGTTGGCGTCGCGCATGGGTACGTATACGCTGCCTGCGTAGTGGTAGATGCGGTTTTTCAAAGCGCCGGTCGGCAACGATCCTTCGTCAAAACCGGCTTCTGTGAACACAAGCCCGCGTTCGGGTTGCGCCAGGCCCTGCGAAGTCACCAGCAGCGAGCCGTCGTCGTTGCGGGCGTAGTATCGACCGAAGAAAACACCGAAAGGCTCGCCGTTGAGGGCGGACTGGGTACCGTCGCTGCCGCGCAGGGCGAGTACGCCGTCAAGTCCCGAAACTTCGTTGCGGTTGGAAGAGAAGTTGAGCCCGAGATCCCAGGAGAAATTGGTTGCGCGCACGGCTTGCGCCTGCAGCAGTACCTCGATGCCCTTGTTGTTCATTTTGCCCACGTTGGTCACCAGCGAAGTGCCGCCGATGGAGGGCGGTACCGGGCGGTTGAACAGCAGGTTGTTGATATCCTGGTTGTATAAGGTTACGCTGAGGCCGATCCGGTTGCGCATGAAGGCAAAATCGGCGCCTGCTTCTGTTTCCGTTTTTACTTCCGGTTTTACATCCGGATTGTTGAGCGCCCGGGGAGGGGTGATGGCCGGCAAACCGGTGAGGTTGGTACCCGGGAAGTTGTTGAAACGGTCATAGGCGCCAATGCCGGTCAGGTTACCTGCCTGTCCGTAAGAGGCGCGCAGTTTGAGGGTGCTGAGCCAGGGTTTGCTGTTCTGGAACAGGCGTGAGGCGACCCAGCTCAGGCTGGCTTTGGGATAAAAATTGGATTGGTTGTCTTTGGAAAACGCCGAAGAACCATCCACACGTCCGGCCAGCGTAAGGAACAATTGTTCATCGTAGCCGAAAGTTTCCTGAAGGAAGTAACCATTGACCGATAACTTCGAAATGTACTGCACCGGAAGGGTGAATACGTTGGAAGCGGCAGAGATATTCTGAATCAATGGCGCGAGGTCGCGGCCTTCCTGTCCGGTGAAGTCACTGCGCAGGAACTGAAACTGGTAGCCAGCCGTAGTCGTGGAAGTCAATTTCGCTCCCAGCGAAGCTTCATACGTGGCCATCAGATCGCTGTTGTATTGCGTCACGTTGGAGTTGGCCAGCGCAACATAGCCGTCGGGGAAAAAAGTAGCGGCCACGCCGGCATACGGTACCCGTGGGTGGTATTCGTTGCCCTGCAAGCCGTAATTGTCGATACCGAAGGTGTAATCGACACGCAAGCCTTTGAAAGGGAACAATTTAAGCCCGACATCGGCGATGTTGCGGTTGGTGCGCTGGGTGATGTCGAATGTCTCAACGACGGTGAGCGGATTGAGGCGCACCAATTCCACCTGTTTCAGGGTGCCGTCGGCGTTGCGTTCGGTAATGTCCCACACGTTGTCGATGATAAATATGGTGCTCACCGGGCTGAAGAAGTTATTGCCGTTGGGCATATCCTTGCTTCTGCTGTTGGTGTAGCTCAGACCTGCGGTCAGTGTCGCCCATTTGGCCAGCGTCTGATTGAGGCGGAGGCGGCCGGTGTATTTGGTGTAATTGGTGTTTTTGACGATCCCGTCGTTGTTGGTATACCCGAAGGAAGCGTAGTAGTTCGATTTCTCGTTCCCGCCGGTAACAGACAGGAAGTCCTCTGTGCCGAAGGCGTTTTGAAAAATCTCTTTTTGGTAGTCATAGCGTGTCACGTCGTACTGATCGGTCACCAGCACCCGGTTGACCGGCCCCGCCTTGATATAGTTGGCGCCGGCAGCCTGGAGTTGTGCTTCCGTAAGGCCGACGTTCAGCAGGATGGTCAGACGGTCCTGCGCCGTTTCCAGCCGATCGTTGCCCTTTACGCCGAAACGTTTGCCGTATTCGGTGAAAAACACCTTTTTCCGTAGCCTGCTGACGCCTGCGCTCGTGCTGAATTCGACGGTCGGTTTGCTCGAACGGCCGCGCTTGGTAAATATCTGTACCACGCCGTTTGATGCACGCGAGCCGTAAAGGGCTGCCGCCGAAGCGCCGTTGAGCACTTCTATGCGCTCGATATCATTCGGGTTGATATCCACCAGGCGGTTTTGACCGGCCTGAAAACTGGTGCTCATGGCATCGCCGCTCAGGTTGATGACGTTCTGCGAAGAGTTGTCCACAATGACGCCGTCCACGATGTAAAGCGGATCGGAGGAGCCTTTGATCGAACTCACGCCGCGCAGCCGGATGGAAAACCCGCCTGCAGGATCGCCCTGGTTCTGGCTGATCTGCGCGCCGGCTACTTTGCCGGAAAGGGCGCCGAGCGGATTCACGCTGCCTGATTTTTCCAGGCTGCGGCCGTCTACCACGCCGATGTAGTTACCCAGTTGCTTGCGGGTAGAAGTGGGGGAGTTGCCCGTCACAATTACTTCGTCGAGGTTGAGAATATCGCTGCCGAGAACTACATCCTGCGTCAGGTTTCCCTGACCAAGTGCGATGGAAACGGCTTTGCGCTCTGTCTGAAATCCGAAATACCGGAATTCGAGGTTGTAGGCGCCCTCCGCTACAGCGCCGCTGAGGTTGTAGACACCGTTATCGTCGGTAAAGGTCGCCTGACGGGCTTCTACCAAAACGACGGACACGCCGGGCAGTGGTGCTCCCGAATCATCCGTTACGGTTCCTTTGATGGAATAACTGACGGCCTGGGCTGATAATACTGCCGGCAGAAATACCGACAGCCATAAGGCCAACCGCCCTGAGAGGGTAGGAACATGCTTCATACTATATGGTTTAGTTTAGTGAATTTAATGGATTGTAAATCCGGGGATTAAAAAATTATTCTGCATCCAGTTTGATCGGCAATACCAAAATGCAAATATAAGGGTAAAAAATATTTTTAAATTTGGTTTCAGATTTTAACAAAAATCTTCCGGCGATACAACACGAGGCAAACCGACCAGCAGATCATCAGGAATGTCAGGGCAAAAAGCAGGGAACCGAATGCGCCGCCTTCAATGGGCTGGAATACATGATTGTAAATCCATCCGTACAGTGACTTCTTGTCTTCCCCCTCGGTCCATTGTATTCTCAGCATGGTTTTCGTCAGCAAGCCCGCCAGCACGTATGCAAAAAGCGGATTGGCACCGAATACGAGGAAAAATCGCACGTATCGCCTGCCGTCCGCCACATCGAGTGCCCAGATACTGAAGGCCAGCAGGATCATGGAAATACCGCCGGTATACAACACGAAGGTGCTCGTCCAAAGGCTTTTGTTGATCGGGAATGCCAGGTCCCAGACCAGTGCAATAATGCAGAGGACGTTTCCCAGGATCAAAAGTTCACGTACAGCCTCTATTTTGTCGGTTTGCCGGCGTTGCATCAGTTGTCCGCTCCACCAGCCGAGCAGCACCGTGACGATAGCCGGCAGGGTGCTCAGAATACCTTCCGGATCGAAGGGTATTCCCTTGCCTTTCCACATATGATCCGGGCCCATGACCGCGAGGTCGAATTTTCGTACCACATTGTCCATCAGGCCGTACGGGTCTTCACCGGGGGATGCCAGTCCGTACAGCAGCGCCCAGTACCCCAACAAAATAGTGACGGCCGTTCCGATCAGCCACCTCGGCGGCAAGGTGGTGGCGAGAAAGGCCGCCAGCCCGTATCCCAAAGCCAGTCGCGGCATTACGCCG
>JAKOXM010000116.1 GCA_029781095.1 Bacteroidota bacterium | reverse complement strand
CATTTTCCCGTAAGGAAGAATCGCGGCGCTTTGCGCATTTTCCGCCGGGAAATGCGACAAAACTTTGGTAAAAGGTTGAATCAAGAGGATTTGTTTGGCAGATTTTTGCTGACTACCTCCGGATTCAACCTTTTTGCTTTTATGCGCTGCCGGAAGGCTTTTTTAACAAATATATTTTGGTGGCGCGCAAAAATCAATCAGGCGGAAGCCCGATTTTTTATCCGGGCATGACAAAAACGCTTTATTAACAAAATTTACAAAGGTTTATCCGGGTTTTGCTTGCACATTATTTTTTATCGCCCTACCTTTGAGGAACTTTTACAAACCGAAATAAAATTTCACAACGCAATCTCGTTATGTCAGAGAAACTGGACAAGATAGACCTGAAAATCCTGAAAATCCTGCAGGAAAACAGCAAGATCACGAACCTCGACCTTTCTAAAAAAATAGGCCTGTCGCCTGCTCCAACGCTGGAGCGCGTAAAAAAACTGGAGCAAAGCGACATCATTCAAAGCTACCACGCACAGGTGAACCCGCAAATGATGGGCTTGAACGTCAAGACCTTCGTGCTTGTATCGCTCGCATGGAAAAAAGAGAACGCCCTGAACAGCTTCCTGGAGAAGATTTCGCAAATAGACGAGGTGACCGAATGCTATATCATAACCGGTGAAGCGGACTTCCTCATGAAGATCGTTTGCCGTGATATTCCGACCTACGAACAGTTACTGTTCAAAACGATCAGCCAGATCGAAGAAATCGAGCGCCTGAAAACGCTGATGACCCTTTCGACGGTGAAGGATTCGAAGATTCTGCCGTATAACTACGACGAGAAATAAATCCTGCGCAGTTAAAACGCAAAAACAAAACGCCCCCGGATTTGAATTCAAATCCGGGGGCGTTTTGTTTTTGCAAGGCTAATCGACGGAAACTATTGCGCCAGGATGTGCGCCATGCGTAGCAGATCCTTGTTCAGGGCCTTGTTTTTGGAAATGGCGTCGGAAAAAGGCGTGTAGTGGACATTGTTGTTGCGCAACCCCGCCATCATACCCGATTTGCCGGACATAAGCGCCTCCACGGCGCTGAATCCCAGCACGCTGGCCAGTACGCGATCAAAGGAGGACGGCGAACCGCCGCGCTGCAGGTGGCCGATCACGGTGACTTTTATGTCGTCGTAAATGTCGATCTGCTCTTCCACTTTTCTGGCAATATCGTACACCGTACCCATCTGGTTGCCTTCCGCGACGATCACGATACTGAACAATTTGGAGCGTTTGGCGCCCCGTTTGAGTAGTTTGACGACGTCTTCCAGTGAAAATTCCTCTTCCGGGATCAATACGCCGCCGGCGCCGCCGGCGATAGCCGTATGGATGGCAATGAAACCCGAATGGCGCCCCATCACTTCCACAAAAAACAGGCGGTTGTGCGAATCTGCCGTATCGCGGATCTTATCCACAGCCTGTACGGCCGTATTTACCGCCGTATCGAATCCAATTGTGAAATCAGTGCCGTACAGGTCGTTGTCAATCGTACCCGGCAGCCCGATAATCGGCATGTCGGGATATTCCTCCATAAATTTCGACGCGCCGGTAAAAGTGCCGTTACCACCGATAGCGATCAGCCCGTCGATATCGTTGTCTACAAGGTTTTCGTAAGCCTGTTTCCTGCCTTCGGGCGTCATAAAACGCTGGCTGCGGGCCGTTTTCAGGATGGTACCTCCCCGGTGTATGATATTGCTTACATCGGTTGTTTCCAATCGTTTGAAATTACCGTCGATCATGCCTTCATAACCCCGCATGATACCATATATATGGAGGTCGTTATTGAAGGCATTGCGCACAATAGCGCGAATTGCGGCATTCATGCCGGGCGCGTCGCCGCCGGAAGTAAAAACTGCGACACGCTTTATGTCTTTTGTCATATAGTTATGCTAGTCAGTTGGATGCAGATGGTAGTCTGCAAGAGGGTAAATAGGTTTGCGAACGATTACGCCGGGTTTCAGCTTTCGTCCTTCCATGCAATTTAAAAGCACATCCTGAAAATGATGCGCGATGGAACCGACAAAATGTATCGGAACCTGTTGGTAGCCGTTGTATTTGCACACATGCCGGTCGAGAAACTCGCCCAGACAGTCTGCAACGAGATGCTCAATGAACGGATGCTCGATGTGTTCGCCGAGAAAACGCGTAAAAGTGGCGAGGTATGAATTGGCATTTTTTTCATACACCCGGTCCTTGATGGCATCCATGCCTTCCGGGAATGCGGCGTCAAATTCATTGTTCAGGTCGGTCGGCAACTCCCTGTAAAACTTTGCCCGGAGCAGGGCTTTTCCGAGGTGTGTTCCGCTGCCTTCGTCGCCGAGCAGCCAGCCGAGCGAGGGCACATTGTCCATTATCGTTTCCCCGTCGAAATAACAGCTGTTGGAACCCGTGCCCAGGATACAGGCAATGCCGGCATTATGGCCGCAGGTGGCACGTGCAGACGCCAGCAGGTCATGTTCCACCTCAACGGCAGCATTGGGAAAGGTGGCCCGCAAGGCGGCGGCTACTATTTCTGCCCGGTGTTCATCGTGAATACCGGTACCGTAGAAATAGATTTCCGTAACGTCTTTCGGTTTCAGCTTCGGCACCAGTTGGGTGTCAAGAATAGCTTTGATATCGGCTGTCGTGTGGAAAAACGGACTGAACCCGACGGTATTTTCGAGTTGCTGGTCGCGCCCACCATGAATGAGCAACCAGTCTGACTTAGTGGAACCGCAATCGGCAATTATGACCATGTTTTGGTAGAGTGCTTATGGCTCGATGCGATCTGCAGGAAATAAACCCGGTGAAACCCGCTTCTTGCCTGTGACTATTTGTAAAAATTACACGAATGGCGCAAAATTAGATTTTTCCTATAATAAGCGGCGATTTACGCTTAAAAGTAGCAATCCAAAAATCGAAAACTTAAGCAGCAGCCCGGACCGGAAAAATAAAAAACAAAATGTTTGTAATTTAAAAACATATTGTTTTAATTTGTGCCGTCATTTATCAGGCGCATCGGATATCGCAGCGAAGCAGTAAATACCGGAAGCATCTCCTGCAGTACGCACTTTCAGCCTTTTTGCGGCAATATCAAATGCACTTATCACAGTTCCTCACTATTTAACTAGTCTACGCAATATGGCAATCTCGAACCATGCCTTTACCACTTACGATAACAGCAGGGTACCGGCGTACAATCAGATCAGAAATGAGTTGCTCCAGGAACAGGTCCTGTGGAAACTTTTATTGCTGACTGCCATCGCCTATATTATGTGGAGTGACAAAATATCCATTGTTCTGGGGCCCGTCAGTGTGGCCGACGGTATTGAACAACCGGCCGGCGACAGGGTCAGGGCATCTCTTTTCGATTTTGGCTTCAGCCGGCGAAAAGGATCTGAATCCCGTTCGGAGGCAGGGGTTACGCTTCCTCCCGGCGCCCTCGACAACGTAACATTCGCCATTGATCCCGCTTTTGCCATTCGCAACAAGGTAGGCAGGACCGAAGTGGAAGAACGGCTTTTGAAATGCAAGCATTACGAAGAGCGTTTTGCTCCGCTGGCCATCGCTGAAATGCACAAATTCGGTATACCCGCCAGTGTGACCCTTGCCCAGGGGCTGCTCGAGAGTAATGCCGGCGAAAGCAAACTGGCGGCCTCGGTCAACAATCATTTCGGCGTAAAATGTTTTTCAAAACATTGCAAAAGAGGTCATTGCGTGAATTTTGCCGACGATTCACATAAAGACTTCTTTATAAAATATCCGAGTGCCTGGGGTAGTTTTCGCGCGCACAGCCAGTTTTTAAAGAAAAGCAAGCGCTATAAGCATTTGTTCCGGTTGGGTACCGACGATTACCGCGGCTGGGCGCGTGGATTAGCATCTGCCGGCTACGCCACCGATCAAAAATACGGTGAAAAACTCATCGCAATCATTCAAATGATGGAGTTAGACCGGTATGACAGGATGTAGGCCGGGTACTTGCATCAAATATGAAGGCCTTTCCCATAATGCATGGGAAAGGCTTTCGCTATAATTGGGGTTGGTCTGTTTGAAGGTGATTATGTTACCACCCTCGTCTATTACTTCGATTGCAGTGGAATATCTGCAGGGGTTACCGGGCCACCAGTGCCAACCGAAAGCACAGCGATAACGCAGAATACTACCAGAACACCGGCCAGAACCCAGGTTGCTTTTTCTATAAAGTCCGTTGAACGTGCAGCTCCGAAAAGTTGCTGAGCCTGCCCGCCAAATGTCGGGTCAATACCGCCGCCCTTGGGATTTTGAATCAGAATAGCCGCTATCAGCAAAATGCTCACGCAGGCAATCATTACGGCAAGAGTAGAAATCATCTCTTATGTTATTTTTTAAGTTTTTCAATTTCGGCCGCAAAGTAAGCGCTTTTATCGGGAAACGCCAAACAAAGTCGCTCATACATATTGACCGCTTTGTCGCGGTAACCTTGTTTTGCCAGAAGACGGGCCAGAGTTTCGGAAATTACATCCCTGTTTTCAGCAACGCTGCGTTCCGCCAGATCATGCGCCGAAAGGGCAGGAGTGGCGGGTATGTCATTCCCGGGACGCGTTTTTTCGGGCTGAATGGCGGCAGCCGCATCCAGAACAGGCGGGTTGAAATTCCCTATCCAGACTGCAAATGGCTGGGAGAAAGGCATTTTTTGTGGTTCAGGCATTTCCGGCTCAGCAGTTTTTTCCTCTGAAACCACGGGAGGCGGAACTTCCCCGGCCGGCCTGGGTACCGTTGGTGCAGGTATTGTTGTTTCTTTCAGCGTGCGGTTATCGGGCACGGGTTCTTCTGTCCGGGTCTGCGGGGCAAGTGCCTGCAATTCACGCTGCACGGCCGCTATTGGTTTCAACTCCAGTACTGCTTCTTCCATCAGAATGCCAACGGGCTGCGGGGCCAGCTGCTTCGGCGCCATCAACAGGAACAGTTGCTTGCGGTCCAGGCTGTAAACGGCCGCTGTTACAAGCGTGCGGTCCGCATCCGGGTGGTCGTCCTGACGGGCTTTCAATGCCAACAGGTACCGCAGGTTATGGGCATAGGGATAGGACAATGCCGCCGTTTTCAGCTCTTCATAGGAGATGGTGGACAGCAATTCCGGGTTGTCCAGTAATTTGAGAAGGCGTTCCTGCGTCAAGGGTCGGGTACTACCAGTTGTTAAAAAAGTAATTAAAAATATCTTCCAGCAATTGCGGATATATAACGTCCTGAAGAAGACGGTCTTGTACTGTCAACAAGTCGGCCGTATTGCTGAACTCGGCGAAATGGCTGAAACTTTTCTCCTTTGGCCAGTCGATTTTCTCGTCTTTCATGTTCTCGGCACTAACCTGCACCACTACGACCAGCTGGTTCAATTCCACCAGTTCACCGGGCTTTGGCGCTACCGGCACGATGCGAAAGTCGATTACTTTTCCCGAAAACGCGACATCGGCATCGGTACTTTTCAATTGAAGTCGTGTTTCGGACCGCATTTTGTCTTTTAACCGCTCCGAAAAGTCAACTCCCAGCGTGGGTGGCGCATTGCCGGCAATTGTTTCGAAAGTGCTCACGGAAAAAGTATTGACCCGCGGATCGATCGTGATGCCTTTCAGCGAGTAGCAACCCGTGAGAAACAACACCTGCAACACCAGGAGCAAAGGCAAAAAACGTGCATTCATAATCAATATTTACCGGAAAACGGATTCTCGACTGATTCCGATGCCTGATGGCAAAAGTAATGGTTATTGCGTGTCATTTATCGTCATTGCGTCATTTGTCACTCTGTCATTGATCCCGGCCGGTCAGTTCTGCATCACTGCCTTGAAAAACTGTTCGAGTTTGTAGGGATCGAGTTTGCCTTCTGTGCGGACGCCGCTGCAAAGATCAAGTCCGAATGGCTGCACTGCCTCTATGGCCGCCCGGACGTTGTCGGGGCGCAGCCCGCCTGCCAGAAAAACCGGTACGCGAACGGATTCGACGATCCGGCGGCTCAATTCCCAGTTGTGGGTTCTTCCCGTGCCACCCAGTTCTTTTACCGCGAGTTTGGGATTGCCGCTGTCAAGCAATATTGCATCGACATCCGGCGCGATCTGTTGGGCCTCATCGACGGATGATTCGTCCGTTACGTGTATGACCTGTACGAGTTTCACGCCCGGCAAACTCCTCCTTATTTCTGAGTAAGTGCCTGATTGCAAGGCGTCTACAATCTGTACCGTATTGGTCCTGACCTTTCTATGATGATGAATGATGGCATCCGCATCCGTCTCGCTGGTCAGTAAAAACGTGCTGACCGGAGGTGGCACACTGTGCGCGATTTCAGCAATCAACTCGTCGGAAATAACGCCTGGTCCACTCGGCATGTGACCGACAAGGCCAAGTGCAGAGGCGCCAAAACGAATAGCGGTTCCGGCTTCTTCCAGGCTGCTGATACAGCAAATTTTGACACGGGGTATCATTGCTTCATTGCTGGATTGCTGAAATTGTTCATTGTTTTGATGGCTGCATTATGGTTATTGTTTCGGTCCCTTTGGACAATTGCAGTTGCATTTCTCCATTTTATTGAGGATTTGAAGAAAATGAAATTATACCATAAGGCATTGATTTATAATTTAATACAAAACCTGATGGCACAATGCAGCCATCAAAACAATGAAACAATATCAACAATGCAGCAATGAATTTACTCCCATTCGATCGTAGCCGGGGGCTTGGTCGAAATGTCGTATACCACGCGATTGATGCCTTTCACGTTGTTGATGATCGTGCTGCTCACCTCGGCGAGAAAGTCGTACGGCAGGTGGCTCCATTCGGCGGTCATACCGTCGGTGGAGTTTACAGCCCGCAGGGCAATCGTTTGTTCGTAGGTGCGCTCGTCGCCCATCACCCCGACGGACTGAATGGGCAATAAAATCGTGCCGGCCTGCCAGACCTGGTCGTACAGGCCGTGCTCGCGCAATTTTCCGATATAGATGGCGTCGGCTTCCTGGAGCATATGCACCTTTTCGGGTGTGATATCTCCGAGGATGCGGATGCCGAGCCCCGGACCGGGAAACGGGTGGCGGTTCAGGATATTGGGTGTAATGCCCAATTCCCTGCCTACACGCCGGACCTCGTCCTTGAACAACATCCGCAGCGGTTCGACAATTTTCAGTTTTAGTTTTTCGGGCAATCCGCCCACGTTGTGGTGGCTTTTGATGGTCACGGAGGGTCCGTGTACGCTCACCGATTCGATTACGTCCGGATATATGGTCCCCTGCCCGAGCCACTGAAAATCGGGATGCGCTTCCGACTCCTCTTCAAAAAGATCGATGAATAATTTGCCGATGATCTTGCGCTTTTCTTCGGGCTGGGTAACGCCTTCGAGCGCCGAATAAAAGCGGTCTTTCGCGTCCAGTCCTTCGATATTCAGTCCCATGTGCTTGTAAGAATCAAGTACTTCGGCGAATTCATTTTTGCGAAGCAGACCGTTATCCACAAAAAAGCAAAACAGCCGGTCGCCAATGGCGCGGTGGAGCAGGGTAGCGGCTACCGTGGAATCCACGCCGCCGGAAAGCGCCATGATAACTTTCTCATTGCCAATTTGTTGGCGTAAAGAAGTAATTGTTTCCTCCACGAAATGCGCCGGCGTCCAGTCGCCTTCGCAGTGGCAAATATCGAGTACGAAGTTTTTCAGGATCTCAAACCCTTCGAGGCTGTGGTATACCTCGGGGTGGAACTGAATGCCGTATACAGGCGTGGCAAATTTGTCATCTTTGGAGCGAAAAGCGGCGTAAGGAATGGTATCGGAGTTGCCCAGTACCTCGAAGCCTTCAGGCAGGCGCAGAATGGTGTCGCTGTGGCTCATCCATACCTGCGATCGCTTGGATATGCCGCTGAAAAACGGATCGGACGGCGCGTGGTGCTGAAGCATCACCTTGCCGTATTCGCGTTTTTCGGATTGCCCTACCTCGCCGCCGAAAAAATCGGCCATGAGCTGTGCGCCGTAACAAATACCCAGCAAGGGCTTTTTCCCGGCAATCAGGTTCATATCGAGCCGCAACGCATTGGGCCACCGCACGGAAAAAGGACTGCCCGACAGGATAACACCCCTGATATCGGGCGTTAGTTCGGGCACTTTGTTGTAAGGAACAATTTCGCAATAGACGTTCATCTCGCGCACACGCCTGGCAATGAGTTGTGTGAATTGCGAGCCAAAATCAAGGATCAGGATTTTTTGCATAATGGTAGTACGAACCTCGTGTTCGCCGGTAAGAAGGCGCAAAGGTACTCCGTCCGAACCTGATTTAAAACTAATGCTTCCGCTATTGCGCAACAGATTTCTTCTGATGTGGCGTATTTACTTAATGGAGTAACGAACGGCTTTTCCCGAAGGCTGTCCGGAGATATAACAAGGCGCGACACATGAAAGCATTCTTACCGTACGACCGTCACCGAGCCCGACTCCGTTTTGGTGAATATCGTCCCGTCTTTCAGATAACCTTCTATTTGTGCCACCCAGATAAAAACGCCCGGGTTGACCGGCTTGCCG
>JAKOXM010000114.1 GCA_029781095.1 Bacteroidota bacterium | reverse complement strand
TTGCGTAGCGGCGTTCACCGTATTGATGTCGGAGTGCACCTGCTCCAGTTTACCCTGCTCGATAGCAAGTTCGATCAGCGACTTGGCGTAACGGGTGGCAATTCGTGTTACGGACATTTTTTATAACGGTTGACGGTTGACGGCTGACGGTTGACGGTCGATCCGTCCACCGTTGGTCGCCAACCGGTCTAGTTTAATTTTATGCTTTCAGCCAGTGATTTGGCGTACGATTCCTGATCTTTTTTGTCGGCGAGTTCTTTGCGCAGCACCTTTTCGGCAATCTCGATCGCCATCTGGCCGGCCTGGTTTTTCAAGGCTACAAGGGCCGCCATTTTTTGGTTTTCGATATCCTGGATGGCGCTTTCCACCTTGCGTTTGTACTCGGCGTTGGCGCGTTCTTTGGCTTCCGCAATGATATCGTCTTTCGCTTCTTTTGCCTCTTTCAGAATCTGGGAGCGCTCTTCACGGGCCTGGGCGAGCAGTTTTTCATTTTCTGCCTGCAGGCTGGCCATTTCTTCGCGGGCTTTTTTTGCCTCGTCGAGCGAATTTTGGATGTCCATTTCGCGCTTTTTCAGGCTTTCCGCGATGGGTTTGAATGCAAAACGGCCCATCATCAGCCAGAAAATGCCGAAGATGATGATCGTCCAGATAAGCAGACCGGGATCGGGCTTGATGACGGAGAAATCTACCAGAAACAACATCAGAAGTGATAAATTATGAGTGATGAATTATGTTGAAATCCGGATCGGAATTTTCAGAATTCGGCGCCCGGTCTGCTATGATTGCAATGACAGAAATGCACCGATGTTAAATTCAGGTAATTCTATAATTCTGAAAATTCTGATCCGGACGATTTTTCTAAAAACGGGCCTTTGCGTCGCCAACCGCTTCGCGCGGGCCCGGAATGGATTTTTGCAAAGTACCGGTTTTAACCTGCGGCTTTCACGAAGAAAGACAATACGATGGCTACCAGGGCCACACCTTCCACGAGAGCGGCGGTGAGGATCATGTTAGCGCGAATATCGCCTACTGCTTCCGGCTGGCGGGCAATGCCCTCAACGGCTTTACCACCGATCGTACCTACACCGATACCGGCGCCGATAGCGGCCAAACCTGCTCCAATTGCTGCGTACATAATAATTGATTTATATTGATGAATTATTGAATTGCTTGATTGTTAATTTGTTGCATTGCTTTTTTGCCACCCTCAATGATGATCGTGGTGCGGTTCTTCCAGCGCCATACCGATATAGGTTGCCGACAGCATCGTGAATATGAAGGCTTGCAGAAAGGCTACCAGCAATTCAAGCGCCATCATAAACAGCGTAAGGGGCACGGATGCCACCACGCCCGTCACAGTGCCGCTGATACTGGTGCCGCCCTTGCCAAAGATGAAGATGAGGCCGACGAAACACATTACAACAATGTGACCGGCCGTGATATTGGCGAAAAGACGCAAAAGCAACGTAAAGGGTTTCAGGAATATACCGAGAATCTCCACCGGAGTGAGGATGAATATCTTTAGTACCGGCGGAATACCGGGCATCCAGAGCGTATGTTCCCAGAAATGCTTGTTACTGCTGAACATGGTGACCGCAAAAGTCAGCACTGCCAAAACGATTGTAACCGATATATTGCCCGTCAGGTTGGCGCTGCCCGGGAAAAAGGGTATCTGGCCGATCAGGTTGAGGCCGAGGATGAAAAAGAATGCCGAAAGCAAATAAGGCATGTATTTTTCGTACTTCGGACCGATGGAAGGCTTTGCCACTTCGTCGCGAATAAACGTGTAAAAAGGCTCGAGGAAATTCTGAAGTCCTTTGGGCGCCTGTCCTTCGCGGCGAACGGCGGCGTTGGCGGCCGACCGGAACAGCGCGAAAAGCAGCAGGGCCGTCAGCAACATTGTAAATACGTTGCGGGTGATGGAGAAATCGTAAAAACTCGTGATGCCGCCGCCCATCATGCCGCCGTCCAAAGTTGTTTTTGAATCAAGCGGCTTGCAGACTCCTTCAATTACCGCAGAATACAGATATTTTGTTTTCCCGTCGACGGTTTCTTCCTTGTGCCGATAGCCTTCTACCTGAAATTCGCCGGCAGCGAGTGCCGGGTCCTGAAGACGCATGATGTTGCCGTGGACCAGTACATAACCGTCTTTGGAGACGGTGCCGCTGCCGTGATGTTCCGCATGAAAAGCCGCCGTCGTAGTGATCGTCCATCCATGACCGGGTGCATAAAGGAAGCAGGGAAGGTGCATGTAGAGGTCGCCGTAAATATGAATGGCGTTGGCGTCACCGATGTGATGCACCGCCGTTTCGCCGGCGTTGAATTCACCTTCGGTCTCCTCGTCGATGGGATGACCGCAGTCATCGTGTTCGTTTTCGGCAGACATCTGGCCGGCTGCCGGAGGTTCGTGCTGGTCGGTTGTTTGTTGCGGTGCTTGCGCATTGTCGTTCTGGGAAAACGCAACAATACTCAATCCGCTGAAAATCAATGCGATCCAAAATTTGCGAATGGCTATCATATCCACGTCAGGAAAGGCTTTTGTCAAATCGGCTGCAAAAGTACAACGTGGAATTCGTTTTTAGAAACCCGAAAAATTATTTTTCCGAAAAAAATGGGGAAAGCGGGGTATTTGGATCATGTAATCCGAATTAAATTTGGGCAGGTAGCATTTGGCGACCTTTCAGGTCAAAAATTTTGCATAAAAAAAAGGGCGTTCGCCCAATTTTATACTTGCCAGAAAATACTGCCGTCCGGCCTTATTTCTTGCGCAGCACGATGGAAACGGCGCCGATCGTTTTGCCGCTTTTTTTGCCGGAACCGCACCAGTCGCCGTTTTTTGCGCTGGCCAGGTCTTTGACACCTGCCAAACGCGCGCTGTATTCCAGGTCGTAATTTTTGGCGGCCGCGCCTTCCAGTTGCAGGGCGAACCCGACCACACGTTGCCTGCCGTCGGTAGTGCCCACGAAATCATCCTCTTTACTGCTTTCTGCAATGCCTTTGCTACCCAAATTTACTTTGTAACTGATTTTCAGTCCGGATCCCGCCGGCTGTACGCGCAGGCTGAATCCAAGCAGTTTTCGGACCGGTACAACGTCGCCCGTGAGTGCGCCTCCGGGTTGTAATTCCTGTTTCCCGATTTTGACAAAAGTGACGGAGCCGGTGACGGAAGGCCCGTCACTTTTTTTGGCGGCCGCCAAAGCGTTCTCCACTGCCAGTCCCGCGTCGACGCGCCCGTAGCCGTACCAGATGCTGTGCCCGTTCTGGTCAAACTCGCCGTTCGCCTCGTCAATTTTGCGACAGGAGCGTCGCAGCATGTCTTTTACTTCCGGCTGGGTGAGATCCGGATTGACCGCCAGCATGAGCGCTACGGTACCCGCCGCACCGGGGCAGGCGCCGGAGGTGCCCCCGAAATTGTTGATGTAATCGTCGGGCGTATAACCCGCTTCCTTTATTCTGTCGGTAGTGCGCAGGCCCTGGCTGATGGGTGCGGGATGCTGAAATGCTTTCCAGGCGTAATCGCCACTTGGAAAAGAAACCCACACCGAGTCGCCGTAATCGCTGTATACGCTGCGTTTGCCCGTGTCATTACAGGCGGCGACGGCGATCACGCCCGGATAACTGGCATAGCCGTCTGTTTTAGTGTCCTCGTTACCATTGCCGGCTGCGAACAGAATAACGCAGCCTTTGCCGTTTCTGCCTTTGGTACGGGCGTATTCGATCGCGAGGCGGGTACTGTCGGGAAGGCCTGTAACGCTGTTGTGCACCATATCGCCGGGGTTCCACCATTCTCCATCGGCGGGGCCCCAGGAGCATGAGATGACGTCGGCGCCGTGGTCGGCGGCCCATGCGAAGGCATTGGCCTCGGCCATGCTGCCCAGGCCGCTGCGCAGGCGAATGGGCATGAGCGTTGCCTC
>JAKOXM010000099.1 GCA_029781095.1 Bacteroidota bacterium | reverse complement strand
CTTCCGTGGTGGTTACCGCGGCGCGTTGCACGTCGTTAAGTTCGTCGAGATAGCTGGACATAAGCGAGTAGTCAGTGGCAGTTGGCGGAGACGACAGCCAGGTAATGCGATTATTCAGGAGCGAAGGTAGATAGTTCGGGGCTAAGATACCGTTTCAAATAAAATGTTTTTAAATTCAAAACATTTTATTTGCCAAAAAATACGGGTTTGCCCGGGAAACCGGACAAACCCGCAGAAAACAGTCGTGAAAAGATATTTTATTCTATCACATGCTTCTCTTCCACCTGCAGCACTTCCTTGTCGGGGTTGGTGCCATGGTGGACGAAAGCGACCACGCTGCAGTGCTTTTCATCCCAGTCTGCCGGGAGGGTAATGCTGAATTTTTTCTCTACGGTGGTGGTCGTGTTCAGGGGTTCGTTGATCACATCGCCGGTGGCCTGGGTGAGCACCTCACGCAGCACATGGCGGTGGTAGTAATCAGGTATGATCTGCAAACCGTATTTTTGAACGTCCTGGATGCTGTCCTGCGTAATAAGCACGGTGATGCGGTGTTCTCCGGAAAGCGTTGTTTTTGGCGCTAAATTCACCGTGATATCAAGTTTTCTGGAGACCGCATCGAAATCCGATTCCATAAAAATACCGAGAGCGGGCGCCTTGTCGAGTTCCTCGCCAATGATGCCGGACCACATCTGGCGCGGAAGGAAGGGTTCTGTTTCGGGAGGCACTATTCGGCGGTCAATGGAAGCCGTAGGAAAAAAGGATGCCTGACCGATAAAGTTCGCCATGGCAGTGCCCTTCGCGGTGCGGAAATCGTATTTGTTCTCCGGATACGGCGAGTCGTAGCCGGGCGCCGCGTGAATGGACACGACGATCAGGTTGTCACCCAGCTGGTTGCCGAGGGAAACCAGATTTGCCGTGCCGTCCGGGCAGTTGGGGCAACGCACGCCGGTGAGTTCTTCCACCAATACCTTTCGGTCGCCGACGCTGAGTTCGGGTATCTGTATTGGCATCTCTTCACAGCTGTTGAACAGCAAAGCGGCCAGAGCGGGTAATAAAAGCAGTTTATTATGTTTCATACAGCGTTGATTTGTAGATGTACGCGTTTAGAATGAGGAACTGATGTTGAGCCGTACCCCGTGAAAGGTCGGTTCGTAGCGGCAAATACCGCCGGCGCAGTTGATCCCTTCCACCTGTTTGACATAGGCCAGCGAAATCCGGTTGGCCCGGTGGGTGTATACGATGCCGAGGGTCGGGTAATGCAGTCCGTCGAATTTTTTCTTCTCCTCCGGCACCAATTCGTCGGCGCCGTGTTTGATCTTGTACATATCCGACACATAAACAAGCCAGTGCGGCGCCCAGCCGAATTCCGCGAGCACATTCACCCAGGAGCCGTACTCGTCGTCGGTCAGGAGGTACTGGGCCTCCATGCGGAGTGATTTGCGGGGCGTGAACTTGTACAGGTATTCGGCATAAGGCGTGAATGCATCCACAAAGCCTTCTTTACCCGTTTTTATCCACGGAACGGCATCGTTTTCGTCCTCCGGATCGAATTTGAGCTGGTAGACGGAGATATTGTACCGGAGAAACTGCAAGCCCAGCAGCGCCTGCCATTTGCGGTCTTTTTTATAGGTAAATTCCGGCACGATCTCCTGGTACAGTTTTCCGCCGTCCAGGTTAAAAATATCGGAAAGGTTGATGCCGATCGACATGTTTTTGTCCAGCGCATATTTGGCGTCGATCTGGAAACCTTTTTCACCGAGTTCCTGCGTATTGGGCGAAAAACGCGACGGCAGGCGGAAGGTATTCTGCCGGGCAATGGGCGGCAGGAAATTGATCTGGCCCTGCACGCCGATCTGGAATGGATCGGTACGGAAACGGAAATTTTTGGTGTATTTGCCTTCAAGCGTAACGCCGAAACCTTCGGTTGCATAGGTGAGGCTCGAATAGGCGATATATCCGTCTGTATTCACAAGTTTGCCCGTACCGCCCGTCGCTTTCGGCAGAAATTCGTTGAAAAGCACGTCTTTGGTTTTATACGCGCCCTCCACGTACCAGGAAAAATTGCCTGCCGACAGCGTGTTGTACACCGTCATGGCGTAGGTATTATACTGGGCGCCTGTGCTGTCCTGCGGCGCATAAGTGGCGATCTCGTTGACGATCCGGTTCACCGTCTCGTCGTCGAAAGTGCGGGCGACCACGCCGGCGCCGGGCGCCAGCGTAAGGCTTTTGGTGGAATCGGGTTTGATAAAACCCTCAATCGCACCGCCGCGGATAACGGAGCCGTAGATATCGAACTGTCGCTTCTGGCGACCCGTAAATGCCTTTATTTTCCAGTTTTCGTTGATGTCATAGCCTACTTTAATGCCATACAGGGCATTGTCGATCATCAGCGACCGCTCCTCATAGGCGCGGAAAATGAGTCCCGAACCGATCTGATCGTACAGGTATCCGCCGGAGAGGTCGAATTTGTCGATCTTCTTGTGCACGTACCAGCGACCGATACCCTCTTTTGTATAGGACCCTGTCGGGTTGAGCAGGTTGGAATTATTGAACAGGTCGAACCGAACGCCAACGTCAAAACCCCAGTTGGAGTAGTTGAGCGCGAGCCAGCTCTCGGCGCCGAATTTCTGGAAATCGTATTGTGGCAAACCGACGGCGCCGATGGCGGCATCTTTGATAAAAAAGTTGCCGTTCGACTGGAGATTACCCGTAATGCGGGCATTGTTTTGGGCAATCAATCCGCTTGCTGCAAGCGAAAAAATGGCAATGGGTAAGAGTTGTTTCATGCGCAGGTGCTCCGAATAATTTTTTGCAAAGGTAGCATCGCACAAAATCTTTCACGCAAATTGTTTGATTAAAATGGTCGCTTGCAGACAAAAAACAAGGCGGCAAACCGGTTGCAACCGGCTCACCGCCTTTTGTCTTTTGCATTAAAGGTATTTGGAAGGCTTGAAAAGAACGAAGTGCCGGGCCTGACAACTATGGTTCCGGAAACTTCTTTCAATTACTGTCGCCCCCTGTTATTTGCCAAAAATGCCGCCAAGGATATTGCCCAGCAGGCCGCCGCCACCCGAAGGTTGTGCCTGTCCACCACCGAGTACGCCGCCCAAAACGTTGCCGATCAGGTCACCGAATCCACCGGCTTGCGCATTCTGTGCAGACCCCATCAACACACCCGCCAGATTGCCCAGGTCGAGACCTCCCTGGTTTTTTGCACGCCCCAGCACACCCATCACGATAGGCGCGAGTATCGGCATCAGCTTCATAACCTGGCTCATGTCCAGACCGGAAGACTGGCTGACCTGTTGCGCGGCCACTTCCTGACGGTCGCCAAGAATATGACCCAGAATACCCGACCCATTCAACGCATTGCCCGCATTACCGCCGTTGCCCTGCATCATGCCGCCGACCATACCCATCACGTCATCCAGAATACTGCCGTCGTGGTCGCGGTCAAGTGCAGATCCAAGTGCAGAAAGTCCCCCTTCCGATGAAGCGTTGTTGGCGAGGCCGCCCAGCAATGTGGCAAAAATACCATTGGCGGCCGTTGCGGTTTGCTGTTTGTCAGCGCCGATCTGGTCGCTCAGGTGACCCAGCACCTCGTCAGAGAGCTGCCCTTGTAGAATTTGCATCAAATCCATAATTCAAAGATGTTTTGTAAAAAATTATAAAGTGCCTGTTCAAACGCAATGTAGCCATAAAAGTAACATCTATAAATTGGCCCAAACCTGTTAAAGCGACAAAATTTGGGGTATCTGGCATTTTTTTTTATATTGCTCTATACAATTTTAGGAAATTGCGCATTTTTACGCTGTGCGTTGCCCAACAAAGTGCCAAAGGTAACGTTCACCAGAATACCGACCTGACCCACAAGCATGGATTACCGAGCCGCCAAACACTTTATTCTGTCAAAACTCCGCGCAGAGCTTTCTGACAAGCTCCACTACCACGGAGTGCATCACACGTTGGACGTGCTGAAGATGGCGACCGAAATCAGTGCCGGTGAAAACGTCGGGGGCCACGATCTGGTACTGGTGAAAACAGCGGCCCTTTTCCACGACTGCGGTTTTGTAAAAAACAAACACGCCGGTCATGAACACGAAGGCTGCCTCATTGCCATGGATGCCCTGCCGAAGTTCGGATATCCTTCCCGCGATATAGAGGTCATCTGCGGCATGATCATGGCAACCAAAATCCCGCAATCGCCGAACAACCTGCTTGAAGAGATCATCTGCGATGCCGACCTCGACTACCTCGGGCGCAAAGACTTTTACAGCATAGGCGATTCACTTTTCGAAGAATTGCAGGCGTACCATCTTCTTCAGGGCGAACAGGCTTGGAATCGCCTTCAGGTCAGTTTTCTCACAGCCCACTCCTTTCATACACGCACCAACAAATTGCTTCGCGAGCCTGTAAAACAAAAATTCCTCGAAGAACTGAAAGGCCTCGTTGCTACCTATTAGAATTGTTGCGGTGGGGGGCTTTGAGCAGGAAAAAATGCCTTTTTTAGACTGGCTAGGCAAATTTTGCAGTCGAAATCGGGCATATTCGGCGAAAAATTTAACGAAGCCAGGCGGAAAAAGGGCTTTTTTATCGCCAAAGCCCCCCACCGAAGCAAGTCTATTGAACGGCGGGAACGAAGAGATCACAGCAGCGCATTACGTACGCCCTTTCCACATGCAAAAAATTGTCGTCAAGATCGGCACCAACGTGTTGTCGCGGCCCGACGGGCTGCTCGATATCACCGCCATCAGCCAGATCGCAGACCAGGTTGCCGATGTAAAAAGACAGGGCGCCGAGGTCGTTCTGGTCTCTTCCGGCGCGGTGGGAGCCGGCAGGTCGCTCGCCACCCTGCCCGAAGACGCAGGCCGCGTCGTGCAACGCCAGGTATTGGCCGCGGTGGGTCAGGTCAAACTGATGTCGATCTACGCCGACCTTTTCGGTCGCTACGGTTTGCTCTGCGCCCAGGTGCTGGCTACAAAAGAAGATTTCCGCGACCGGCGCCATTACCTGAATATGCAAAACTGCTTCGCCGCACTCCTCCGCGATAACATCATCCCGATCGTCAACGAAAACGATGTGATCAGCGTATCGGAGCTCATGTTTACCGATAATGACGAACTCGCGGGGCTTGTTGCCGCACTCACAGGCGCGCAAAGCCTGATCATCCTGTCCAATGTAGACGGTGTTTTTGATGGCCCTCCGGGTCACCCCGATAGCCGGGTGATCGCGGAAGTGCTGCCCGGAGAACGCATGCAGCAGGGTTTTATCGACCCCGCGCGCTCTTCCTTCGGCAGGGGTGGCATGATGACCAAATTCCGCTTCGCGCAAAAGGCTGCCCGCGTCGGCATCACAACCTGGATCGCCAACGGAAAGCGCCCGAACGTGCTTTCGGATATTCTGGGCGGCAAATCCGTCGGCACCTGCTTCCGCGCCAAACCCGCCGTGACGAACCTGAAACGCTGGATCGCTTACGACCACACTGCCCGGAAAGGCGCTATCGTTGTCAATAGCGGCGCCGAAAATGCACTCCGCAACTCGGTATCGAGCCTGCTGCCGGTGGGGGTCGTCCGCATAGAAGGCAATTTTGACAAAGGCGACCTGGTCAATATCACCAGCGAAAAAGGCGGCATTCTCGGTTTCGGCAAAGTGCAAATCGGCGCCGAGGCCGCCCGGAAGATCGCAGGCCAAAAGGGGAAAAAACCGCTGGTGCACTACGATTATCTCTACCTCGAAATCTGATTTTCCCCCTTTTGAGCACCGGATTTATGTAATTATATGGAGAACAAAAACAACAAGACATAATTGCCAAATTAATAAAATCCTGTAAACAAGTACATTACATGGAAAATCAGGCAGCATTTGAGGCGCATATCGAATCCAGTCTCGCCCGCGTGCGGGAGGCCAGCCGTCAACTTGCGCTGCTCGACGATACGCAGATCGCCGGTATCCTGCACGACCTGGCGGATCGAAGTCTTGAAAGCATCCCCGTACTGCTGAAGGCCAATGCCCGCGATCTCGCCCGCATGGACCCGGCCGACCCGAAATACGACCGGCTGTTGCTTGATGAAAAACGGATACGGTCCATCGCCGCCGATTTACGCACCGTGGCAGCCCTGCCGACTCCCCTGCTGCGGGTACTGGAAGAAACAACGCGGCCCAATGGCCTCCAGATGCAAAAGATCAGCGTACCGATCGGCGTGATCGGAATCGTGTACGAATCGCGGCCAAATGTGACTTTCGATGTGTTTGCCCTGGCTTTAAAATCCGGCAACGCCGTTGTGCTCAAGGGCAGCCGTGACGCGCATGATTCCAATACGGCCATTACCGCATTGATAGCAGATGCCTTGCGCCCCTTCGGTTTGGAAGATGCCTGCTGGCTGGCGCCCTCCGAAAGGGAAGCCCTCCATATTATCCTGCACGCCGACCGGTTCATCGACGCGATCATTCCGCGGGGAAGCCAGGGACTGATTGATTTTGTAAGAAACAATTCAAAGGTGCCGGTCATCGAGACAGGCGCAGGCATCGTGCACACCTATATAGATGCAAGCGCCGATCTTGAAAAAAGCCGCCAGGTGGTAGAAAATGCCAAGGCCCGGCGCGTCAGCGTCTGTAATGCGCTCGATACCCTGATCGTACATGCCGGTCACCTGCCGGGCCTTCCCGCCTTGTTGAAAAATCTGGGTGAAAAATACCAATGCCGGCTGTTCGCCGATGAGCGGGCCTTCCGTGTTTTAAAGGGCAATTATCCGGCAAATCTGCTGGAGCCGGCCGGCGAGGAACATTTCGGAACCGAGTTTTTATCCATGACAATGTCGGTAAAAACGGTGGACAATCTGGAAGAAGCCCTCGACCATATTGCCCGTTACAGTTCCAGGCATTCGGAGGCTATCATGGCCGAAGAACCGGCAGTTATCGACAGGTTTTTTCGTTCGGTGGATGCTGCCGTCGTGTATTCGAATGCAAGCACGGCGTTCACCGATGGCGGCGAGTTCGGTTTTGGCGCCGAGATCGGTATCAGCACGCAGAAGCTTCACGCCCGCGGTCCCATGGCTCTGCGCGAACTGACCAGTTACAAATGGCTGGTGCGCGGAGACGGGCAAATCCGCAATTAACCGCCTCCTTCAAGCCATTAAACCGGGCGGGGAACGGCCGCGGCGCCTTCGGAAGCGAGTCGCCGGTTTTCCAGAAAGGCGCGCACGGCACTGAAACTAACCGTCTGATTTTGAAAGAAATATTGGGCAGCGGCCGATTCTTCATCCGTTGCGCCAAGATGATTCAAAATATTGGTGAGGTGCATTTTCATGTGCCCCTGCTGAATGCCGGTTGTGATCAGCGAGCGTACGGCGGCAAAGTTTTGCGCCAGCCCGACGGACGCGATGATGCACATCAGGTCGCTGGAAGACGGCTGGCCGAGTATGTCCAGCGAATGCCTGGCCAGCGGATGGAGCGCCGTGAGGCCGCCCACCGTGCCGAGTGCAAGGGGTATCTCCAGTTCAAACCGGAATATGCCGTTCTCTACGGTACACGTGCTGAGGCTTCGATAATGCCCGTCGCGACAGGCATAGGTATGTCCGCAGGCTTCTACGGCGCGGAAATCATTGCCTGTGGCCAGGACGACAGCGTCTATCCCGTTGAAAATGCCTTTATTATGCGTGGTCGCGCGATATGGGTCAATCCGGGCGATCCGTACGGCCGTGGCAAATCGCTCGGCCAGTGCGGCAGAATCCATACCCTGAATACGCGCCAGGTCGTCGAAGGAAGCGACAGGTGTCTCGACCCATGCCCGAACGAGGCATCCGGGGGTGTAATTTGACAGGATGGACATAATGACATCCACATCGCGTTCAGCGTCGGATAGGCCCGGATATTCGGTGAAAAACTGCTCGAGGGAATCGGCGAAGCGCTCCAGCACGGAATTGATAAAATTGGCGCCCATGCTGTTGCAGGTATCGAAAGAGGCGCGCAACTGAAAATAATATGGTTCGATGTGGGTATAGTCGAGGAGCGCTATATCAAGAATGCCGCCTCCGCGATTGCGCATATTGACCGTAATATCATCACATTCGGACATCAGGCGGGCCCGGATTTCGGGAAAAAGGGTTTGCAGTTTCTCCGGAGCACCCGCCCAGCGGAAATGCACCTGGCCAAGTTTTTCAGCGCCCACTATCTCCGCGTGAAAGCCGCCCCGTTCGAGCCAGAACTTGGCGGCGCTGGAGGCCGCCGCCACCACGCTGCTCTCTTCAATGACCATCGGAACAGCGTATAACTTTCCGTTGATGAGGAAGTTGGGCGCAATACTGTAAGGCAGGGTAAAATTGGAAACCGCATTCTCCGTAAATCCGTCAATCACCTTTTGCATCTGTGCATCGGGATGTTGCCACTGAGCGAAATCCTGCTCCAGGGCATCCGGTTGGCCGGTAAAGTTTTCCGCCAGCCACCTGATCTTCTGCTGTTTGTTGAGTTTGGAAAAGCCTCCTATTGCTTTCGACATATGCCTGATTGGTAATTCGTTGAACTGCCAGGCCGCGACCCTTCATCCCTGGTCTGCGGCTGTTCCCGGTTATTTTACTTTTAAAAATGCGTTTGCCAATTCGAGTCCCCGCACCTGAGCCTCCACGAATGTCTGCAATTCTGCGTATTCACCGCGGGCATATTTCAAAAAACCGGAGGCCTGACCGTATACGGCGGGCAGCGACGATTTTTTGAGCAGGAAATATCCGTCGAGAAAATCGCGTACACCGCCCGAAATGATGACGTTTTTCGTCAGTACCCGCGGCCCCAATTCGGCAACGGCAGCATTCATCCAGCCGATCATTTCCATTGCGCTATGACCCGCCGCCGCTATTTTTTCAAAGGTGAGTTGTCTTACCGGATCGCTGCGCAGCAGTTCGAGTTTGGCAAAATTGGTGCCGCCCGCCGCCGCAAATTCGATCGCTTCCAGCGGCATCTGCAGCAAGGCACGGATGCTTGCAGGGCCGAATCCCTGTCCCACCTCTTTTACAATAACTTTGATATCAATGGTTTGCATCAGGCGCCCGATTGTCTCAATGGGTGGGTAGCGGAACACATCCCCCTCCGGCTGCATCGCTTCCTGCAGGGGATTCACATGAACGATCAACCCGTCGGCGCGCAATTTCTTCAGCAAACCCGTTATCCGGCCCTGTTCCTTTTTGTCGAGCAATTGTTCGATCTGGGCCACCCCCAGGTTGGCGAACAAGGGCAGATCGGGTCCGATGATATCGCGCACATCGAAATCGGCGAGGTGTTCGTCGCTGTAAAGCAACTGCCGGCAGGAACCGAGGCCCATGCCCATGCCGAACTGGGCGCAGGCGCGTGCGAGGTTGTGGTTGATCACATTAGCCAGAGCCGTGCCGCCGGTCATGCTCGACACCCACATGGGCGTGTGCAGCGTCTTTCCAAGAAAAGAAAAAGGCGTCAGGGAACCGCGTTCCGGATGAGCAGCCAGCAATGGCTCGTAGTAAAAGCGGGAATCCAGTTCATCGCGCTCCACCTTGCTCTGGAAAGCCAGTTCGATGTGGTCCTGTTTTCGGGAAACAGCCGTGGGGTCTTCCTCGGGAAGCCCCGCGGCCGGGTACAATTTTGTCGGGTCGGATGCCATTCGGGTGCGTATGTCGGTCAAAGGTACGGCTTTCGTACCGGGTGCATAACACCGCCCGGGTGAATTGGTTTGCTAAAAGTTAACGGTCAATGACGACTTTAAATGTCTTTTTCGAACGGCCGTCCGTTACCGTTAAAAAATAAATGCCGTTGTACAGGGTGTCTGTTTCAAAATGACAGATCGTGCTTCCCTGGTTAAATTCCTTTGACATCACGACTTTCCCGTTGATATCGGCCAGTTCCAGCCGGTACGATTGTTCCAGCAAGGTTTTGGCCTGAACGATGATCAAATCAGCGCTTGGGTTGGGGTAAATATGGATATTCGCTTTGACGATATCATTTTCGGCGTGCGTGGAAGTGGTGCCGTTGTATGTGGTTGTCGGTTCGGTTATGGAAGTAACGCGGGCCACATTTTTTACTCCGTAAAAGGTGGGCCCGACCACATATGGATAGGCTGAATTCCAGTTTTCATTCACCGTTGCAAAATAGCAATAAGTGCCGTTCGGGTATTCGGGTGTCACGCAAAACCGTCCGTTGTGTTCGTCCAGATAATCCGGCGTCGCGGCGGATGTGGGATTGTATTGATAATCTTCCCTGTAACGCCCGAGCGGATAGGTGGCATTCACGGGAGGGCCGTCCGTAACATCCGTTCCGTTGGCGTAGTGCGTCCTTACGGTAATATTCCGAAGACTGTAACTTGATTTCATGCGGGTTATTCCGCCCGTCCCGTCTGTGTTTTTATAGCCGTAAGCGCCATAAATCGGAAAGCCATCGTAAGCATATCCCAACAAGGGCGAATGTACCGTCGAATCTATTACATATAACCCGTCGGCCAGGTACAGGTCGCATACATTCGAAATGACGTTCAAATCCAGGTTAAAGGCACTCGGGTTTTGGTGGTGGTGATAATTGCCCATGGCGGGATGTCCCTTGGCGCAGTCGAATCCCGAGCGCTCCGCGACAATCGCGTCGCGGTTCCAGACGCCGTCGCCCATGCCACCCATCGGGCCGCCTTTATCCTGGCCTGCCGACAGGCTGTAGGATACGCCGTCCCTGTAATCGAAAAGCGAAACACCGTTTATGAATACCCCGATCGTACCGAGGGTGGTATTCGTTGGCGTTCCCGTATTCTGAACAGGGTTTAAAGGGATTTTGTAGATATTATTCTGGTTGGTTCCCTGCGACGGGTTTCCGTCCAGATAAGGGCCGATAATATAGGCCGGAATACCGCTGCAACTGACATACACATAATTAGAGGAATACTGTACCGCCTGCACGTTGGCCGGAAAGTTGTCGTTGATGGGTGTCGAATTGCCCGAAATATAATGCCTCCCGGTAATGCCGGTCGTATTCCGAAGCCAGGAAGTAATGACCGGGGCCGTTTGTGAAAAAGCAGAAGACAGGGCGAAACAGATGGTAAGGGCGGTCAGTAGTCTTTTCATTTTTGAACTTTTGAATTTACTAAATGCGGGTGAAGAGTCCCCCCCCCTTAGACGGCGAACGATGAAAATTCCTTCGCTGCATTGCCATAATTATTCTCTTGGAAAACCAAACCGGGTGTCGAACAAAAAATCCCTGTCCGTCAGCGTAAGCAAAAAGGCAACGAGGTCGATCTTGTCCTCATGGCTCAGTACCATGGGCGATTGCAGACGCGCATCCAGCGTGGGGCTTTTTTGAAGGCCGTCTGCATAATGATTCACGACCTCCAGCAGTTTTTTGAAGCGCCCGTCGTGCATGTAAGGTGCGGTGAATTGAATATTGCGGAGCGTGGGCACCTTGAACCTGAGCGAATCCCGGGAGTCTCCCGTAATTTTCATGCGTCCGGTATCCATCAGTGCAGTATCCACGGGCAGGCCGTTATTGGCAAAATCCCGGTTGGTAAACAAGGGCTCCGTGTGGCATGAAGCGCAATTCTTTCTGAAAATCTGCAAACCACGGAGTTCCTGCTCCGTCAATTGCCCACCGGCTTCATTGCGCATGTACTTGTCGTACCTGGAGTTGAAAGAATTGAGCATCAGCACAAATTGCGACAAAGCCAGGAGCGTTTTTTGCCCCGTTGCAATGCTGTCGCCGAAAGCGGCCCGGAACAGGCTGCGGTATTTCGCCGATTCGTTCAGTTTCCGGACGACGTGCTCCATCGTCTCGTCCATTTCATCCGGACTGGTAATGGGGCTCAGGGGCTGCATATCGAGGTGGTTTACGCCGCCGTCCCACATAAATGACCTGCTCCAGGCCATGTTCATGATCGCGGGCGCATTTCGCCGGCCGATCCTGCCGTAGATGCCATGGCTCAGTTGATGATCGACGTGCGCAAAACCCGTTGCCTGTAAATGGCAACCGGCGCAGGATATAGTGGTGTCGCGGGAAAGAAGCGGGTCGTAAAACAGGTGCCTGCCCAATTGAAATCCCGTCGTCGTAACAGGGTTTCCGGAAAAATCATATACCGGTTTCGGCCAGCCTTCCGGCACGACAAACTTCACTTCGTCGCCCGGCCCCCTGAAGGCCAGGAGCATAAAAAAAAGGCCGAGCGAGATAAATGATATTTTTATGGCGGAAAAAGGCATCTATTCCGGACTAAAAACTCCTGTGAAATAATCGGCCATTTGAGCGGCAGCCCAGGAGGGTATCATGATCTGGTTGGTGCTTCGAATCCTGATCCTGTTGAAGAATTTTGACAAATCGACTCCGATCCTGACCGTACTGGTTTTGTCTTTTGCAATTTTGATATCTTTCAGGGGCAGCGCAATGCGCCTGACGGTCTGATTCGGAGGCATATAACCGCCTATGTGAAATGTCAGGGCATGATGCAAGGCGGGGCTGGAATTGCTCCGCCCCTCTATTTTGACATTGATATAGCCGCTGTTCCAGGCCCAGTACATCCCGAGCGTGGGGTCCAGATCGCCGCCCATCGCGCCCGAAACATTGGCAAGGCTGTCCGTTCCGGCATAAAAGCACAGGGATTCATAATTTCCGGCCGGCACATTTTTCAATTCAATTGTAAGGGAAGCGCTCTCTTCAGCATCGATCAGGTGGTAACTGTTCTTTTCAGAAAAGGCCGTTCCTTTACCCTGCAACTGTATATTTGACAAGTAAAACCGGAGCATATCCACATAGAGGCTGTCACCTTGCTGCGTATGATACAATTGATTGCCCAGCACCAAAGGCTCGCCCGAAAATCGCGGCAGAAGGGTGATTTTCAGCGTTCCGGAACCCCTGTCCGGGTGCAATGCAAACCCGAAAGCAATCACAGCGGCACAAACAGCCCATAAAGTGCGGATCATCCGGTTCATTTCCCATGTTCGTTTTTCGGATCTTCCGGTCTTTCTTTTCGGGGCAAAATAACCTGCATCAACTCCGGCAGCAGCGCATTGAAATTCGTTTTTTGTTCCGGTGTACACAGGCCCTTCAGGTCGGAAAAATGCTGAAACGTCACGCTTGCTTTCTGCTGCTGGATACGGGACAGAACCGCTTGCAGGGAATCGCGCTGCCCCGGGATGATCGTGTCGTTTTTCAGCAAGGCAAAATAGTCGCCCAAAGCGCCGCGGTAAGCCTCATCGAGTGCGATCATTTGCGCGTGATGCGCTGATTTAAGTTGTTCAAATTTTTGCTCCTGGTCTTTGTCCAGATGCAGTTTTTCAACGATTCGCCTGTCCAGCGGGCCGGCGCCCATACCCGGCGGCGGGTGCGGATGGCGAAAGAACAAAAACCCGAGGATGCCGAAATTCAGCACAAGCAGCGCAAATACGGCAATCGTAAGCAGCGTTTCTTTTTTCATGAAACACGAATTAATAAAGCTCGAAATTGGTGTTGTCTATCTGGTAAATTGAGTGCGCGCTTGTCTCCTCGTTGCTTTGTCTCATGGCCCGGATATTGGCGGCGAGCAATAACGCCAGACAGGCGGCAGCCAAGGCCAGATATGGACGGCGAACAACCTGCATCCGGCCCGCGCTTCCTATTTTCTCTCTGATGTTATCAAAAAGAAAGGGGCCCGGTTCGGCTCTTTTCGCGCCTTCGATACTGCGAAGGATATCATCTTTCCATTGCTCTTTTTCCATAACCTGGTGGCTTTTGTGTCATTAGACGATGTTTATGTTCAAATCCTTCGTCCGGGGAAAAAATCATCCAGCCGTTCCCGCAAATTGGCTTTTGCGCGGTGCAGGAGCGACTCCACCGCTTTGAGCGACACCTGCATGATGTCGGCCACCTCCCGGCGCGGCAATTCCTCGATAAAACTCAGAATAAAAGCTGTTTTTTGCTGCCCGGGCAGCGACTCGATGGCCTGGAAAAGGATGCGGGCGTTTTCTTTTTGCTCCAGGGCAACGCCGGGGTGATCGAAATGCGGGACAACTATCCCCGGCTCCGTACTGTCTTTTTTGTAAAAAGGCAGCATGAAACCAAAGCGCTTTTGTCGCCTGCGATGGCTGAGGCGGTCGAGTGCCTGGTTTACTGCGATGCGGTAAATCCAGGTACTTACGGAAGATTTGCCCTCAAAACGCGCGGCGGACTGGTATATTTTGACAAAAACATCCTGTGTCGCTTCTTCGGCTTCGGTAACGCTTTGCAAGTAACTGAGGGCTGTATTGAACACCCGGTTTTTAAATTCGGCATACAGGTCCGCAAGGGCCGCTTCACTTCCCTGAGCAATCTGGGAGATTAACTCCTCGTGCAGGCCCGGATTTTCCATGTTTGACTCCGAAAATCTTACCGGACCACTTTAAAAGCAAAATGCCCGTTGCCGGTAGCGGCCCAGGTGCGCACCCAGATCGGCAGCAGCATTTCCGTGCCTCGTGCGGTAGTAATGTCGCCGAGGTCGATCACGTCGTTCCAGCCCCAGGGCGTGAGAAAATTTTTGATAACCGATTGTTTGGCCCCGGCGTCGTTACCGCTGACAAACATGGTACCGCGTTCGGTTGCCGACGATCTGCCGGCGTTCACCATAACCTCGCAATTGACGATGTTCAGCGTTTTTACGACTTTGGTGTCGGGGAAAGCGGCCTGAATTTGTTCGCCGAGCGAGTCGGTATTGCTGATGAACAGGGAAGGCGGCATACCTTTGGAAAAATCGAGGGGATTGCTGATGTCGACCAGCACCTTGCCGGCGAGGTTGCCGGCGCCGGCGGCATGCAGCGCATCGAGGGTGCCCTCGCCTTTGGTAGCGACAAAAACAACTTCACCGAATGCCGCTGCATCGGCGAAGGTACCTTCCGAGGCATTGGCGCCGTTGGCTGACACCCATGCCAGCGCCTTTTCGTTGCCTTTCGTGCGGCTGCCCATTTTTACTTCATGCCCGAGGCGTATCAATGCCGAGCCGATGGTATTGCCCACCATTCCGGTTCCGAGTACTGCAATCTTCATATTGAAAGAATAATTGATTTACAAGATTTTAAATATCCATTTACACATTGAAAAGCAAATGAAACAGCAGGGCTTCCGAGTTGTTGAAACCGCCGGGTTAATAAAAAACGGATGGCCTGTGACAGAAAAATCACGCTTCGCAAACCGCCGGTTCTTTGCCGGAAAATAAAATTCCGTAGTTTTGCCGCCGTTTTCGGGCGCCCCTTCCCGATTTGACATGATTTTCAACTCGTTATACCAACTTTTTCTCACTAAAACAGAAAATACCGGATGAGTTCTCTGGTTTACTTACTACCACTTTTCGGCGTTGTCGGATTGGTGTACATGTTTTTTCTCCAAAAATGGGTGACAAAACAGGATGCCGGTGACGATAAAATGCAGGGCATTGCCAAAAATATCGCCGATGGCGCTATGGCCTTCCTCAAAGCCGAATATCGCATTCTTGCCATTTATGTAGTCGTCGCCGGCGCCTTGCTGGGATGGCTGAGCACGCAGGTGACCACCAGCCACCCGCTAATTGTGCTGGCCTTTGTCATCGGTGCGCTTTTTTCCGTTATGGCAGGCTTTTTCGGTATGCGTATCGCGACCAAAGCCAATGTGCGTACCACGCAGGCCGCTCGCTCCAGTCTCGCGAAAGCGCTGACCGTATCGTTTAAAGGCGGTTCAGTGATGGGCCTCGGCGTGGCAGGCCTTGCTGTAATGGGCCTGAGCGCGCTGTTCGCCGTATTCTATACTTTTTTCATGCACGGCGGCTATGAAACGGGCGGCGGGCATGATACGATGGCGCGCGTGCTGGAAGTACTCGCCGGCTTTTCGCTGGGAGCAGAATCCATCGCATTGTTTGCCCGTGTCGGCGGCGGCATTTACACAAAGGCGGCCGACGTAGGCGCCGATCTCGTTGGTAAAGTGGAGGCGGGCATCCCCGAGGATGATCCGCGCAACCCCGCAACGATCGCCGACAACGTCGGAGACAACGTCGGAGACGTGGCCGGTATGGGCGCCGATTTGTTCGGCTCCTATGTGGCTACCGTACTGGCTGCAATGGTGCTGGGCAATTCGGTTATCCGCGATTCGGGCGGCATCCGCGACGTGTTCGGCGGCATCGGCCCCATCCTTCTGCCGATCATGATCGCCGGTCTGGGCATCCTCTTTTCTATCGTCGGCATGTGGTTCGTGCGCGTAAAAGACGATGCAGAAACCAGTTCGGACACCGTACAGGGAGCGCTTAACACGGGCAACTGGGTCAGTATCATCCTGACCGCTGCCGTGAGTTATCCGGTGATCAAATGGATGCTGCCGGAAAAAATGATCATGGACTTTTTCGGCCAGGGGCCGAAGGTCATTACCAATACAAACGTTTTCAACGCTGTAATGGTCGGCCTCCTCGTGGGCGCCATGATCTCCGCCATCACTGAATACTACACCGGGCTGGGCAAAAAACCCGTCATGAATATCGTTCGCCAGTCGGCTACCGGCCATGCGACGAACGTGATCGCAGGTTTGGCCACGGGCATGATGTCTACCTGGATGCCGATTGTCATGTTTTCCGGTGCTATCTGGGCGGCATATTCGCTGGCAGGGTTCTATGGCGTTGCCATTGCGGCTTCGGCCATGATGGCCACAACGGCCATGCAGCTTGCTATCGATGCTTTCGGCCCCATCGCCGACAATGCAGGCGGTATTGCAGAAATGAGCGAATTGCCGAAAGACGTTCGCGAACGCACCGACGTGCTTGACTCGGTGGGTAATACCACAGCAGCCATCGGCAAAGGTTTTGCCATTGCATCGGCAGCCCTGACAGCACTCGGTCTTTTCGCCGCCTATGTGGATTTTACCCACATCGAAGGCATCAATATTTTTAAAGCGAAAGTATTGTCAGCCCTGTTCCTCGGTGGCATGATCCCCGTCGTTTTCTCGGCATTCGCTATGCAAAGCGTTGGCAAGGCCGCAATGGACATGGTGAACGAAGTTCGCCGCCAGTTCCGCGAGATCCCCGGTCTGCTGGAAGGCACCGGCAAAGCCGACTACCAGCGCTGCGTCGAAATTTCGACCCGCGCTGCATTGCGCGAAATGCTGATCCCGGGCCTGATCGCACTGGTTACCCCGGTGTTGGTTGGTTTCATCATGGGCGCCGAGGCACTCGGCGGCTACATGGCCGGTGTAACGGTGAGCGGCGTCATGTGGGCTATTTTCCAGTCGAACGCAGGCGGCGCCTGGGACAATGCCAAAAAATCATTTGAAAAAGGCGTTGAAATCGACGGCAAAATCTATTACAAAGGCTCCGATCCGCACAAAGCGGCGGTAACAGGCGATACTGTCGGCGACCCGTTCAAGGACACATCCGGACCTTCGATGAACATCCTGATCAAATTATCCTGTCTCGTCGGGCTGGTTATCGCGCCGATTCTCGGCAGCCATAACGCCATTTCACAAACCGGACAGGGGATGCCGCGGCAGGGTATCTATTCACCCACTTCCCCGGAAGATCAGCAAATCCAGCGCATGAAATCGGATGCTTTCCAGTCCCAGCAGGGACAATCGCAACAGGTAAGCCCGCAGGATGTGCCGGTAGGCCGTCCTCCCGTGATAGAAAAGCCGCAAGGCGGTCCGTCGCTCAGCAATCAGCCGACGGCTACGCAGCCCGCCCGGCAGCAGGATTCGCAGCAGAAAAAACAGTAAAATGCCAGCCAGATTAAGCGCCCTGATCCCGGAAACGGATCAGGGCGCTCCTGTTTCGGGCAATAATTTTTTCAAAAACTGCTTTATCGCGGGAACACCGCGCCAGATTTCGGGATATACAATCTTCATAATCTCGCCCGGAAAAACGCGATAGATAACATTTTCTGACTGACTTGCCCGAACTTTGCGGCCATGACAGCCATCAGCGAAACTAATTTCAAACTGCCCGGCCAGACGGCCTTTTACCGCGGCAAAGTCCGCGACGTGTACACGGTGCGGATACCGGGTGACCGCTCCCCCGGCGCCGAACTGCTCGTGATGGTCGCCAGCGACCGCATTTCTGCCTTCGACCACATTTTACCGCGCCCGATTCCCTACAAAGGCGCTGTACTCAACCAACTTGCCGCGCACTTTCTTGAGGCTACGCGCGATATCTGCCCGAACTGGCTCATTGCCACGCCCGACCCGAACGTGGCCATTGGCCATCGCTGCGAGCCCGTGCGTGTGGAAATGGTGATCCGGGGGTATGTGGCCGGACACGCGGCGCGTACTTACGCTTCCGGCTTGCGCGAGCTCTGCGGCGTTCGCATGCCCGACGGACTGCGCGAAAACGATCCTTTCCCGGAACCCATCATCACGCCAACCACCAAAGCGGACGAAGGACATGATGAGGATATTTCCCGGGAAGAGATTTTGAGTCGCGGGCTGGTAAGCCGCGAAGACTATGAACAAATGGAGACGTTCACAAGGGCTCTGTTTCGCCGGGGCACGGAAATGGCTGCTGCACAAGGGCTTATCCTGGTTGATACCAAGTACGAATTCGGCAAAATAGACGGCCGGATCATCCTGATGGACGAGATACACACGCCCGACAGCTCGCGGTATTTTTATGCCGACGGCTACGCCGAACGCCAGGCGCGTGGCGAAAAACAGCGCCAGTTGAGCAAGGAGTTTGTACGGGAATGGCTGATGGCCAATGGTTTTCAGGGAAAGGACGGGCAGCAAATGCCCGTAATGCCCGATGCTTTTGTAGCGGAAATCACTGACCGATACGTCGAGTTATACGAAAAGGTGACCGGCAAAAAATTCGTGAAAGACGATTCGGAGGATGTGCAGCGAAGGATCGAACGGCACATTCTGGAGGCACTGGAGCAGGTGTAACGTTTTTTAGCAGTCGTCAAGGAGGCATTCTTGTGCTTATTTCAACTCCTTGATCTTCGCGAACAGCTCCGCTTCGTCGCCGCTTACGTATCTTTTGTGCTGCCACACAAGTTTGCCGTTTTTGTCGAACAAAAATACCTGCGGCAGGCCGTTGAGACCGCCCGGTAACACGGTTTTGAAAGCCCGGTCCTTGTCCCAGTACACCGGGAATGGCCATTTTTTCTCTTTTGCCATTTCCTTTACCCTTGCAAATCGCTCCTGGAAATCGATTGAGATAGCCACGAGGCGAAAATCGACTTCTTTTTGCCATTCGGCATAATGGCTCGAATAACTGGCGAGTTCGGCATGACAGGGCAGGCAGGTCGTCAGCCAGAAGGCGAGTACCGTAGGTTTTCCGGTTTTCAGTACTGTTTTGGAATTAACGGACGTACTATCGGGCCTGAGGAGTGTGATGTTGTACGGATAACCCTCATTCTGGGCGGAAGCGCCTATGGCAAACAGCACAAAAAAAGCGGGAAAAAGCAGGGATTTCATATGCAAGGATATTTTTTGCGACAAAGAAAGCGCTTGTAAAAAGTTTGTTCACGCAATCAGGTGACGCAGCAGCGATTTTAACGTCCCATTAACGGTTTTAAAGAAATGGCGGTGGCATCATCCGGAGTTTGCCGCTTTTTTCGTGTCTTTGTCGGGTGATTCACACCTCTTTTTCTTTTTAAACCATCCGAAAGTGACGTCGATCGCCACGAGAAAGGCTAAGGAGCTTACGGACAGCGAACTTATTACCCTGTATTTAAAGGACCAGAATACACTGTATTTCACGCAGTTGTATAACCGGTACAAGGGTAAGGTGTTTGCCAAATGCATTTCCATGCTGAACGACGAGGGGCTTGCCCGCGACGCGATGCAGGATATATTTATCAAGATACTCCTCAACCTGTCGAGGTTTACAGAGCAATCATCCTTTTCTACATGGGTATATTCGATCACGTACAACTATTGTATCGACATGATCCGGCGGAAAAAAAGGGTACCCATGATTTATACGGAAGATGTCGGAAAAATCAGCAAGGAGACCGAAGTGGAGATACCGGACAGCGTGTTGCTTGAGATGAAACAGGAGCGACTGGCCAAAGTGCTCGAACAACTTCCACCGGGCGACAAGGCTATTTTAATGATGAAATACATCGATGATCTCCAGATAAAAGAGATCGGCGACATACTGGGAAAATCGGAGAGTGCAATCAAAATGCAGATCATGCGCGCCAAAATGAAATCTCAATCCATATACGACGATTTATTTGGGGGCGACCCTATTGAATCTTCCGATAGTTGAAATCATTATTTTGAATCACGGCCGGCCCAATACCGGCAAATGCCTATAGACAACAATACTTACAATTTAACCGCCGCCCGGCAACGGGTGTTAAAACTTAATCCGTATGGCCAATAGCTTCAAACAATGGCAAGACGATTGGGAAGAAAAGGTCCCCGATGATATCGAGCATCATATTCTGCACCACGCCAATACCCTGTCTCATTTCGGCCGAGTTATCGAACTCTTTGTCCCAAACGCCCTTCAAACTGCGGCCCAACTGATCGGCGGCACGACCGATTCGGGTCCGCGACCATGGCGTGGCGGCCGTTATTCGCCCCCGGTGATTCCGGATGGCAGGCCGCCTTCCGGCGGCGGCAGGACGGGTAGCGAAGGTATGCTGCCCTGCGACCCTGAAATCCTTTGACGTTCATTTGTTTACAATCTTCCTGCTCTAAGGCTCCATGGATTTTCTTGACCAACTCAAGGATGGCGTATTCACGGAAATGCTGGCGCGTTTCTCTGCCGCTATTCCGAAACTGACATTTGCCCTTCTGATCCTGCTCGTCGGCTGGCTCATTGCCAAGACCGTCCGGAAAGTATTGCGCGGCATCCTGTCGGGTCTCGGTATCGACCGGCTCGCCGAGCGGCTTAATGATATCGACATCGTACAGCGCACAGGCGTGCGCGTGGAAATATCAACCGTGCTGGCCCAGATGATTTACCTGGTGCTCATGCTCGGCTTTGTCATTTTCGCCACCGACATGCTTGGTATTCCGGCCATTACCCAAATGGTCCGCGACCTCATCGACTATATGCCGGCCTTGTTTTCAGCCTTTGTGCTGTTTATGATGGGCCTGTTCCTTGCCGATATCATTCGGGGTATCGTGCAGACTACCTGCCAGTCGATGGGGCTGCCGTCGGCAAAAATGATCGCCACTGCCGTGTTTTATTTTCTGTTTATCACGGTCGCCGTCAGCGCCCTGTCCCAGGCAAAAATTCAAACCGGTTTTATCGCCTCCAATATTTCCATCATCATCGGCGCACTCGCATTCGCGTTTGCGTTCGGTTATGGCCGCGCCTCGCGCGATCTGCTCGCCAACTACCTCGCCGGCAGCTACAACCGCAACAAAATCCAGGTCGGCGACGACATCCGGATCATAGGTATGCGTGGCAAAGTGGTGATGATCGATGCCACTTCCCTTACCCTTCAGACCTCCGATCGAGAGATCATTATACCGCTAAGCAAACTGGCCACTGAAAAAGTGGAGGTTTTCTATCCCGATGCTCAGGAAGAAAACCTGCTGGAGCCCGGCGACGAATAATCCATTTCGAAACAAAACAAGTCTTTAATTTTATCATGAAAGCATTACAAACACTTCTCCCCGTTCTTTTCCTCTTAACATTTACAGTGAGCAAGGCCCAGGAGGCCGGCGACGGACGCCTCAAAGAAATTACCGGAATGGCCGCAAAGGATACTCTGGGCTGGACTATCGGCGGCGGTGTGGGCCTCGATCTCTCCGGCATGGGTCTGCTAAATCCAAAAGTCGGTTCCGGCGGCAATCGCATAGGCCTGGGTGGCCTCGGTACCATATTTGCCAACCGCAAAGAAGATAAATGGTTCTGGGACAACGGCTTTTCGCTTCAACTGTCGGCACAACGCCTCAGCAAAACCAGTGTAAACCAATCCACCGGATTTCAGAAAAACCTCGACGTGGTACGCCTTACCTCGCGCTACGGTCACAAACTGGGCAATGATAAATGGTTCGTCGCAGCCGATTTTTTCGCACAAACCCTGCTTTTGAAAACCTATGCGAGCAATTATCTGTCTCCGATCAATAATACCGACCGCATCGTAGCCAGGTTCCTTTCTCCGGTGCAAATCACCTTGTCACCGGGTATCGACTATAAACCCAACGAACACCTTTCCTTCTTTTACTCGCCTACCGGCCTGCAGTTGATCTATGTGGCAAGTGATTCCATCGCCCGCACGGGCGTACACGGAAACGATGTCACACGCGATGCCACCGGAAGCATCACTTCGTATAAAAAGTCATTTCTGGGTCTCGGCTCCGAGTTCAAAGCCGCCTATAACAATAAATATTTCGGAAACCGGCTCTCCGTTACGACGGGGCTGCGCCTGTTTTCCAATTACCTGAAGGAACCGCAAAACGTCGATGTCCTGTTCAGCAACAATTTCAGCATCGCTATTTTTAAAGGGCTTTCACTCGATCTGCTCGGCGAATACTTTTATGACAACGACGTGAAAGTACAAAAGGACGTCAATGGCGACGGTTATTACGAAGTGACCATCAACGCCGACGGAACCACGAGCGGTCCGGATCGCCTTGGTCGTGGCGGACAGTGGACGGGCGCATTTTTGCTGAAGTACAGCAAGATATTCTAGAAAACGGTGTAAAACGGGCCGCTACGTATCTTTTACAGATCGCAACCTGCTTATGAAAATACTGATGGTCTGCCTGGGTAATATATGCCGGAGCCCTTTGGCAGAAGGGATCATGAAGCACAAGGCTGCCGAACGCAACCTGGACTGGATCGTAGACAGCGCGGGAACGGGCTTCTGGCATGCAGGCGAATTGCCTGACAGCCGTTCCATTGCAACAGCCAGGCGGCATGGCATCGATATCACGGATCAGCGGGCGCGGCAATTCGCGCCCGCTGATTTCGATCGTTTCGACCGGATATTCGTCATGGATAACCAGAACCTTCAGGATGTGCTGCGTTTGGCCCGACTGGATGAGCATCGGGCAAAAGTTGATCTGATACTCAACCAGTTGCGGCCTGGCCACAACAACAACGTGCCCGATCCATACTACGATGACAACGGGTTTGAAGAAGTATTCCGGATGCTCGACATGGCCTGTGAGGTATTCGTCAGCAGACAAATGGAAGAATCTTGATGCATGCGCTATTTCCTGACACTTTCCTACCTCGGCACACACTACAGTGGCTGGCAGGTGCAACCAAACGCCCCCTCCGTTCAGGCGACGCTGGAAACTGCGCTTTCCACCATCCTGCGGCAGCAGGTTGAACTGACCGGCTGCGGTCGTACGGATGCCGGTGTGCACGCGCGGAATTACATTGCGCAC
>JAKOXM010000093.1 GCA_029781095.1 Bacteroidota bacterium | reverse complement strand
CCTTTTCCGTCTGGTCGCAACGCATGGATCTTAGCGAATACGCGGGCAAAAAATACCGGCTTACGGTAGCCATCCGGATGCAGCAGGGAGCAGCCGATGCTTTTGCGGTGGCTTTTATCCGCAACGAAATCCCCGAAGGCGGTCTGCGTGCATGGACGTTCATGGACAATATGTTCGACCGCCCCGTGCGTGACAGCACCTGGGAAACATATACCCTCGCAAATACAGTGGATAAAGACGCGCCCTGGCTGGGCTTCGGTGTGCTGGGCTTTTCCAGCGGGGTGTTTTATTACGACGATATGCGCCTTTCGGTAGAAACCGAACACGACAAATGGAAAGAATTGCCCATAGAGAACGGCGATTTTGAAGGCGAAAGCCTCGATCCATGGAAACAAACCGCACAAGGTGTGCCTGTGCGTACACTCGGAGCCAAAGCAACGCTTAGCGTGCAATCACCTTTCGCCGGCAAGCAGTGCCTGAAGGTCGAGAACAGGTTTCTCAAGTGACGCTGTACTCTTTCTGTCATAATGACAACCTCCGGTTGGCTCCCGTGGCGCCAGCCGGAGGCTGGCGTTACTTCCGGATTGCCTCCACCGGGTCCATTCCGCTGGCCTGCAAAGCAGGGATCAGGCCGGATAACACTCCCACGAAGATGGAAGTAACCACGCCGATGAGCATGTTGGCTATTGAAAGGTGGATATCAAAATCGATCACCCTGGTGATGATCTCCGTAATAGCCCAGATAAAAAGCAAGCCCAGCAAGCCGCCTACCACACAAAGTACGATGGCTTCAAACAGGATTTCCAGGAGGATAAACCAGCGTTTGGCGCCGAGCGCCATTTTGATACCGATGATGTTGGTGCGCTCTTTTACGGATACGAACATGATATTCGCGACGGAGAACATACCCACGACCAGGGCAAAAATACCGATGATGAAACCGGCCATGTTGATCACACTGAACAGTTTGTCGAACAGGCTGCTGAGGATAGTCAGCGTGTTCAGGGCGAAATTGTTTTCTTCGCGGGGTCTGAGCCGCCGTTCGGCGCGTAATACCCCGGTGATTTCGTCTTTGACCGCTTCGATATCGGCGCCTGCTGCTGCCCGCACGCCTATACTTGTATTGCCGACCCAGGGGCCGTTTGCCCGGATATTGAACCCGCGACGCGCAAGCGTATGACTGATCAGGATGGCATTGTCGAAGTTCATCACTTTCAGCAGGTCATTGCCCGATTTTTTGATGACCCCGATCACCTTTAATTTACGGCCCGCTACGGTGATCATTTTATCCAGCGGTTCGAGGTTCTCTCCGAACATGCCTTCGGCCACGGCATATCCGATGATACATACGTCGCTGCCGTTGGTATACTCTGTGGGGGAAAAATAGCGTCCTTCATCTTCAAATTCGAGCCGGAATATATCCGCGCAATCCTCCGTAACGCTCAGGAAAACAACGTTTTCCACGCTTGACGAGCGCCATTTCAAGGTTTTAGCCCCTAAAAACTGCCAGAAACCCACTTCGGAAGCCGTTTTAAGTCTTTCTTTCAGCGTCTCGTATTCCGAATACGTGTAGTTGGGCCGCCGCATCCATTTCCAGTAGTTTTGCCCGGGGTCTTCTCCCCATGAGAATTTATCGAGGTAGATGACGTCGTTGCCGAGTTTGGCAAGGCTTCCACGAATGTTGTCTTCAAGGGAATTGACGGCACTTTTTACGCCGATAATGCAGAAAATGCCGATCGTGATGCCCAGCAACGAAAGGAAAGAACGCAACTTGTTGGCCATGAGTTGTTGCCAGGCCTGGGCGGCGCCTTCGGAAAGGATGCGTAGTACTTGCCTCATGATTCAGGTATAAGCGGTGAAGGCCGGGGTGCAATTTTGATGATCAAAGGTAATACAGCAGCCCGCGCTTGTGCCCAGGATTCGATCAATAGCAGCAGTTTTTCTACTGAAATTCAACTTGTCGCCTGAATATGCCGGGCGCGGCTAGCGCGTGCCCGGCATTTCCGGCAAGTCCGAACCGCCTGCAATTCGTTTCGCAGCAGGAATATTAACCTGTCTGGCGCGCATTTGGTCGCTGGTAAGGGTGCTGCCGTCATGGCTCCAGCCCGGCGGACCGAAGATGTACCGGATCTTGTCGCGGAAAGAAACATTTTTCCGGAGGTCCGAGGCGATCTGGAGCCATTCATGGAACACGATGCGCAACGCATTCGGCCGCTCGACGGGCGTGGTGAGGCCGTAGCGGATAGGCTCGTAGCGGTCAGCCTCCAGTTCATCTTGAAACGTGCCGAACCAGCGATCCCATACGATGAGCAGCATGCCCAGGTTGCGGTCCAGGTAAAGCGCGTTGGAAGCGTGGTGAACGCGATGATGGGAGGGCGTAACGAGAATATATTCCACAATCCATCCCAGTTTCCCGACGTGTTCCGTATGCACCAGTATGCCCCAGATCTGGGTTACGGAAAATATAAATACGATATCCAATGGTCTGAAACCCGCCAGCGCCAGCGGTATAAAGTAAATGAAACGGTACAGCGGCTGAAAAACCGATGAGCGAAAACCGACCGTGAGGTTAAATTGCTCCGAAGAGTGGTGCGTCACGTGCACCGCCCAGAAAAAACGGCTGTGATGATCGACCCTGTGCAGCCAGTAATACAGAAAATCCATGCCGACGATCAGTCCGAACCAGTACCAGAACGGGCTGCTGATATGGAGCCATTGCCGGTGAAAAAACCAGTCAAGCGCCACCACATATACACCCCGGAAAAGGAGATCAATACTGCTGTTGAGCAGCATCAGGTAAAGGTTGTTCAATGTATCGCGCCTCGTGTAGGAAGGGATGCGGCGAAAATGACTCAGCGCAACTTCCAGTCCGATGACTACGATATATACAGGTGTGCTGATGAGTATCAACAATTGCTCCCGGAGGGCTTCCATAGTGTCTATTTGTTTGCAATCAATTAATTCAGAACGACGGCCCGATCCTGTTACAGCACATTTCTCACAACTTTGAATAAAATCCAGCTGCTCACTGCGATCAGGATGATACCTGCGATCCGCACAATTTTCTCCGGCACACCGGGTTTGAGGCGCTGCCCGATTTTATGTGCCATAAATACTTTCGCCAAATCGGTCGAAAGAACAACAACCAGTGTGGCGACCAGAAAGGTCTCTGCATAGTAGTCGCTTTCGGGCAAGGACTCTGCCTTTATGACCGTAGCCAGGCTTAACCAGAACAGCCAGTTGGAAGGGTTTGTCATGTTGATCAAAAAACCCTGCAGAAACGAAAACCGCCGCTTGCCGGGCATGGCTTCGGCACTGGCAGCCTGCATGTTTATTTTTCTTGGCCAAACGGCCGATACGCCAAATCCCAGCAACACCAATCCGCTCGCCAGGCCGAATCCCGACTGAAATACTTCCTGTTTTGCGATCGCCGCAAGCCAGGAGGCTCCCCACCAGCTGCCCCCGACCAGCACCGCATCGCTCGTAAAAGCGCCACCAACAAGCGCTACGCCGTTGCGCCAGCCCTGGCTGAGCGTCACCTTCAGGCTTACAAAAAACATGGGCCCCAGCAGTAAACCGTATGCCAGTCCGGCTAATATTCCTTTAAATACAGGTTCCATTCTTTATCTTACGGGCGCAAAAGTAGCCAACTATGTCCCCGGGCAAGGGGAAAAAACTTTAACGAGAGGTTAACCTCCCGTTCCCCAACGGGGGCAAAGGGAATCAAGGTCTTTGACGGAAAGTTCACATTTAAACACAAGATCCATGAAAAATGCTCTTTTGCTATTGGTACTTCCGGTATTCGCTGTCGTAATCGGCTGCTCGAAATCAAAAACCGATACAACCGGCTGCTCCGGCGGCACGGATACTTATAAAATCAACGAGCCTTTTACAGTTTGCTATGGTACGGGCGCGCAGGGACAGGACGATAATGTACCATTAAACGTACATTTCGATGAGGTTTATGGCGACAGCCGCTGTCCCCTGGATGCAATTTGTGTCTGGCAGGGCAGGGTGGATGTCGGGTTATCGTTCACCTCAGGGCAGGAAAGTGCAAAGGACACCCTCTCCCTGGGCGGTTTGAATGGCGATCCGGTTTCTGATTCGACCGTATTTGCAGGCTACAAGATAAAATTACTCAAGGTCGACCCATATCCCACATTGGCATCGTCGCCGATACCTGTGGAAGAGTACAAGGTCAGACTCCTGATCACCAATTAGGTTCCGATCATTCACCAAATCAAAATAATTATGAAAAACAGTCTTTTTGCCTTTTTCGCCTCTTTTGCGCTGTTATCTCTGATGGGTTGCCCGGCGCCCGGCAACAAATGCGATATTCATTTCGAAGCGGTCGAACCCTTTTCACTCGGACAGGGCATGACTGCCTGCATGAATGACGCCGATGCTTTTTCCGTGCGCTTCGATTCCGTTTCAGGCGACAGCCGCTGCCCTGTGGGTGTGCAATGTATCTGGGCAGGTCGCGCGGATGTCGTGCTTACCCTGAGTCATGGAACCACCAGCAAAACCGTTACCCTTGCCAGCGGCGACCTTGGCCAGGGTGGAACGGGTGAGGCCGATTTCGAGCGCTATCATATAAAACTGGAAAACGTGGAGCCGGCCAAAAAAGAATCGGGGCCTGTTGCGCAAAAAGACTACAAGGTTGTTTTGTCGGTGTCGATGTAATATTATTTCCCGCTGATTTTCGCAGAAAAACAGCGCAGAATGCCGCAGATATTAAATAGATCAGTTGCTGCCGGCAGGAAAACAATAAAATACCCCCGAAGACAATCGCTGTCTCCGGGGGTATTGATTTTCAGTGTATTGTACGATTAACGCAAGGTCACTTTCCCCGTGCCGAGCACCTGCCGGCCGGAGATGACACGCAGGAAATATATGCCTGCCGGCAAATCGCTGCGGTCGAATTGCCACTGTGTATCAGTTACATTTTCCGTACGGACCGGCCTGCCGCTTGCGTCGAGCAACAGCACTTGCCAGGATGTGTTTGCGGGTATGCCTTCGAGTTGCAGGACGGCCGTTTCTGCGACCGGGTTCGGCATTATGCGCAGACTGATTCCTTTAGCCAATGGCTGCCAGGCACTGACGGTGACGAAGCCTTCTCCCACACGGTGAACCGTTGTGTTGGTGTAAACCGGCGCATTGAAATCGAAGAAAATACCTGCCTGGTTCTCAATGTTCGTTTCCAGGGGCACACCGGCTTTTTGCGAAATACGGAAGGATACAAATCCCTGTGATGCGTCGAAGTTGGTGCTGCTGTCGGGCAACTGAATATTATCGAAACTGAACTTGATATTGCGGTCGCCGTAGTATTCAAATTGATAGGGGTGGCTGCTGGCGCCGGGTTTTACGCTGCCGGGGTCGAGCCACGGTGAAAGTTCGTCGCGGATCACGACATTGAAAGCCGTATCGGTGCCGGTGTTCTGGAACCGGATCATATATTCGATATCCGTTCCCGGCCTGATGTAATGCGCCGCATTGTAGCCCAGCGGAAAACCTTGTTTGTCGTTTGGATCGTACGAGCCTGTGTTTTGGGTGCAATCAATGTCAACCCAGGGGTCGTTGTCGTCCTGCGGGAATTGGTTGACGTAGCCCATGCTGAACTGGCTGTTGCCGGAACATCCTTCCACGGAAATGCTGGGCTGCGAGTTGCCGGGGTGGAACGGTTCCTGGTTTACTTCGAGACGCCAGGTGGCTCCGTTGGCCGGCACCTTGACGTGGTATGGCTCCTGCGGGCCCAGAATGATGGACGGTGGGGGAGCCTGCATCAGCATCACGGCATCTTCGATGATTACATAGTCCAGCGGGCCGGTCATGGTACCCGTTCCTGTATTTTTAACCTCGAAATCGAGCGAGTCGCCCTGGCACTGCGCAGTGACCTGCAAACTGGCGCCCGACCACTGGGGGTTGGCGGGTTCGCACGTGCCGATGGGGTGTATAACCGCTTCCGTGCAATGGGTTTGTCCGAGCTGGGCATTGCAACTAACGAACACGCTAACCCAAAAACCGCCGCAGGTATTCGGCGGAACCGTTCCAAGGTCGAAGCGGTAGACGTTGTTCCCCAGATTTGTATAGGGAATTGAAGCGGCGGTAGGCGTCAGGAAAGGATCGAACAAAATTTCGATAAAAGCGTCGGTCGCGTCTGCCGTGCCCTGGTTGCAATAACTGACCCAGTAGTGGCCCGTGACACACCTGCGCAGCCATGGATTGCCGAGGTCGACCGTCATCGCCGGGCAATTAGCCAGAGGTTTCAGCAGGAAATCCTGTGTAAGGGTCTGATTGGGATTCACTGTTATGTTTACGTTGTTCTGGCAAGGGTCCCAAAGGCTGTTCGGAGGTATCACGGTCAGCGTATAACTGCCGGGATACACCTCCGTGCTGTAGGAGCCGTCGGATAAAGTATAGGCGTAGGAAATGCTGCCCGTCCCGTCTTCTATCTTGATTGCTATCCCGGAAAGCCCTTCATCGGAGGCTTCTGCCGTGCAGTTGGTGTTCCAGTCTGCCAGCACATTGCCTTGCAAATGGGCGCACTCGTCCGGATCGTCTTCCACAACCAGGGTCGATTCGGCTGTGCAGCCGAAATTGTTGGTTACTGTCACGGAGTACACGCCGGGCGATGGGTCAAAAATGAGTCCCGAATTGTCACCGTTGCTCCAAAGGTATGCGTAAGGCGGTATGCCGCCGCTCGGAACAGCATAAATCAGACTGGAATCACCGCAAATAAAACTGTTGTAATAAACGAGATCGACGCTCAATGGCGCCGGATTGTTTACCGTAAAACAACTTGCTGCGGAACAGCCGGCCAGGTTGGTAACGGTAACACAATATACACCGGACGACTGTACGTCGATCGATGCCGTACTTTCATTATTGGACCACTGGTAAGTGTACGAACCGGATGGCCCGACAACGGCAGTCAGTGTAACCACGCCGTCGCAGTTAGCGGTGCCCGGTGTGATAAATATCTGCGGAAGCGTCCCGTCTTGGGTTACAGTCACGGTGTCGCCACCCCAGCATTGTAAAAGTGAATCGTATACAAACAAGGCGTAGGTGCCCGGCGTGGTGACGACGGGGTTCAAAATGCCGGGATTGGAGACCGGTCCCGACCAGTCAATGGTGTAATTGCCTCCCGGCGGAGTTACTGTGGCAGAAAGTTGTACGCTCGGATTCTGACAAGTGATCTGAGCCGGAGCAGCAATCTGAACATTCAGCGGGCAGGGAGTTTGCCCCTGAAGTTGATGGATCAACATGACCCATGTTGCTAAAAGCAGGAAAAGGATTTTTTTCTTGTACATAGGATATTGCGTTTGGGAATGAATTGTCATTTGCATTTTGTGTACGATCATGGCCGTGACGATTACATGAGCAAGTACTTATTTGACGATACAAAAGTTGGTATAGTTGGGTGATTGTAAAAAGACAAATTTTGCTAATAGTAGAATTTTTATTTAAAAAAAATAATATAAAAAATTGTATTTCAGATATTTGTAAAAGTTAAAATAAAAGTAAATAAAAATGGCTCTCAGCAGGCAATTGCAAAAAAACGCCTTTGAAAACACATTGCTCTGGCAAGCCTTTACCGAATTAACCCGTCTGGAGCGCAAACACCTGGGGCAATGGCTCCATTCGCCGTTCTTTTGCCGTCGCGAGCCGCCGCGTATATTGTATGATTATCTTCAAAACTGTCTCGAATCAGGCACTCCTCCCGGCATGGAGTCCGCTGGCGCGATACTTTTCGGTACGGAGAAATCGCCGCGGATAAAAGATCTGCGACTGGTGATGAGTGAATTGCTCGCCCAGATTGAGCACTTTTTGGTTTATAAGGAAATATTTAATCAGCCTGAAACTTTCGATACCAGGGTGGCGGCCGCTTACCGCAAACGCGGACTCGAAAAGCACTTTCGGCAAAGTATCCAGTCTGCAAAGATTCGATGGACGCGTCAGCCGCATCGCCATGCAGAATACTTCGATGCCCGGGCTGAAATAGAATATGAATTATACCAGCATTTGAGCGCTGACCGGCGCACGGAGGCACTGAACCTGCAGGCGCTCTCCGACCAGACGGATACCGCATACATAGCGCGCAAATTGCGGCAGGCCTGTATGGCGCTGAGCCATCAGACGGTATATAAGGCCGAATACTCATTCGGCCTGCTCGACGCCGTGCTTGATTACGTACACCGCAACGAATCGCTGCAAGAGCTGCCGGCCGTGGGCCTGTATTTTTATTGTTACATCTTTCTCACCCGTCCGGAAGGAGAAAAACTGTTTGTAAGGTTCAAAACGCAACTGCTTGATCAGCAGGATCAATTGCCTGCCGACGAATTGCGCAATCTTTACCTGCTGGCCATCAATTTTTGTATCCGCAAAATAAACCAGTCCGAAGCGATCTATTTTCTCGAAGCCCTCGATTTGTACCGGTCTGCTCTCAAAACCGGACTTCTGCTGGAAAACGGTCTGCTATCGCATTTCGCCTATAACAACATAGTTGCCATTGCATTGAAAGCGGGCGATATTGACTGGGTGGAGACTTTCATCCATTCGTACAGCCCTTTGCTGGAGAAAAAACACCGGGAAGCATCGTTTCACCTGAACCTGGCCCGCGTCGAATATGCGAAACGCAACCTGAAATCTGCGCTCCTGCATCTCCAGCAGGCCGATTATAAGGACCTGATCAACAACCTGATCGCCAAAACACTCCAACTCAAAATTTATTATGAAACCGACGAATTCGATGCGCTTTTTGCGCACCTGCAAAGCATGGAGACGTTTATTCGCCGGCAACGGGTGATCGGTTATCATAAAACCAACTACCTCAATATCATCCGCTTTACCCGCCGCCTGATGAAACTGAACCCGAACAGCCGTCAGGACTGCAAGCAACTTCGGCAACAGATTGAAACCGAGGCCGTGCTGACGGAAAAAGAGTGGTTTTTGCAGCAGATGCCCACGTAAGGCGAGCCTGAGTAACGGCAGCCCATACCGTCTGTTCGATTTGACGGTATAGGCTGCCGTGCTGACCGGCTCTTTTAATGTGCCAGGGCCGCTGCCGGTATCGGCCTTTTTTCCTGCCCGCCGGGTGCATACCATACCTTGAAATCTGCTGCGCCGCCGCTGTTGAAATAGATCACTTTGATATTGTGCCAGCCTTTTTGCAGGTAGGCAAGGCCCGATTTCTCCTCCATGCCATGATCTCCGTCGTTATTTACAACCAATTCATTATCAATGTACAACTGGCTTCCATCGTCTGAGGCCGTCCAGAACTGATGACCTCCTGTTTGCGGGATGTTCACAAAGCCGCTCCACAGCATGCCGCACCGGCCGCTCTGGCACGCCGGATCCATTTCAAAGGTGTTCGTTATACCGCTGCTCTCTACCAGCCCGTTCTGAATGTTTTCAGACGTGTATTTGTCGCGTGTGCTCATTAACTGCACATTAAGGCCGGGTTTCGGGGCCTGCATGAAATTGAGGTTGGGAAGGAGGCTATACAATTTTACTTCGGCGGAGGCTTCATTGCTTTCCAATACGCCCGTTTTGAAAACCCGTGCGCGAATCGTACAGGCCCTGGCAGGCGAGAACGGCTGGGAATAGGCTGACGAGGTCGCTTTGGGTTCGGTGCCATCCGTTGTGTAGCGGATGCTGGCGCCCGGCAGTCGCGAAGTGATCTTTACCGACGGTTTCATGGTTGAAGGGTCGTAATTGACGGCAATATTCGGCTTGTCTGCGAAAGCGCCGAAGTTTGCGATTTTGACCACAAAGGCATGGGGCGATTTAATCCTGTTCGGGTTGTATTCCGGCAGGGTAACGATCGTTTTACCCGCCAGGTATTCCCAGCGCAGTTTTTCCTTTGTGGCGAGAAAAGTCACTTCGGTGCCTGCGGGCAACTGCAGGTCTTTCAAAACGAGTTTTTTATCGTCGGGATACTTCGGAAGGATGGCGTAAACGGCCTTGGCTTTGGGGTTCCAGGTGAAAAATACCTCCTTGACGGCAAAGCCCGGCGCCGGATCAATAGTCTGTTTCAGCAGTACGTCCCCGCCTGTTTTCCAGCCATCCACCAGTTCGGGTTTGAAGTTCCGGTTGCCTTCGCTCCACTGCGATGCCACCCGCCAGCGCCGTGTATTGTAAATAGCCTCTCCGTTGATGCTGAGCCATTTGCCTATTTCGAGCAGGCGTTCCTGCATAATGGGCGGAATCATGCCGTGGGCGTCGGGGCCTATATCGAGCAGGAAGTTGCCGCCGCGCGAGACTTTGTCCACAAGGTGCAGCACAAGCGACTGCGCCGAGTTGTAATCCCAGGCGTTCTCGGCGCGGTTGTAGCCATAGGAAAATCCCATGCCCCTGCTTTCTTCCCAGGGATGGTCTTCAAAATCCAGATCCGGTTGATATTCAGGCGTGTAGATGCCGCCATGTTTGAAGCGGACACCGCTTCCCCAGCGGTCATTGACCACCACGCGGCCCTTGACGGGGCTTTCGTTGTATAGCCAGGCGAGAAATTGGGGCGACTGCCAGGTCTCCGGCGTGGCGTCCCAGTCGCCGTCTGCCCACACCACCCAGGGCTGGTAGCGGTTGACCAGTTCGTACAATTGCGGCATGGCATGATCCTTCGCGTACCGTGCGCGGTCGAATTTCCACAAGGGGTTGAACCATTCGTACAGCGAAAAGTAGAGACCCGGTTTCACGCTTGTTTTTCGGAGGGCGGTGAATAAATCGCCTACCAGGTCGCGGCCCGGTCCACGCAGGTCCGCGCTCCAGGGGAAGCCCCAGGTATGGGAAGCCTGTTCGTTGGGCCAGAGGC
>JAKOXM010000030.1 GCA_029781095.1 Bacteroidota bacterium | reverse complement strand
TAAATCTTTCTTCCGGCGTTCCATGGGCGAAAGGCCCCAGGAAATTCGGTTTACCGGTTTTAGTGTTTCGTTCAACGCGCAGGGGACAGGTGAAAATGACGCTCTCCGTATCAGCCGGTACGTCGTCAATGACATCCTTGCCTTTTTGGATGCCGAGCCGGACAGCGGTTTTGTCTTCAAACGACACGCCCGGAAGGTCGGTGCAGTGGAGGAGGATGGTGATTGTGTTCTGCAAAACAATGGTCTTTTTAATTAGAAACGTTGTTGTTTGTAGCGTTTCCCGCGCAGACGCTTCGCGCCCGACGGACAAGGCCTAGCCTACCTGTCTCCTGATATGCGCCACAATCTCTGCCGAATCCATCTTGATATTTCGCAAAATACCGCTTAATGGAATCGAAAAGCCGCAGAAATACAGGCCTTTGTACGCCTCGTCATCGAACCACAGCCGCTTTGGATATCCCCTTTCATCGAGCAGGGGTTTTGCGTTTTCTATAAAATCCTCTACCTGCGCACGGTAGCCTGTACAGACGATTACAGCATCAAATGGTTCAGTTTCGCCGTTTATAAAAGTCACTGAATCAGCGTTAAAACGCTGAATATCAGGTAAAATCCTCACTTTACCCTGTTTGATGAGGTCCAGTGTTCCGATATCGATCACGGGCACCTTGCCGTAGCGTCGAAGTCCTTCGGACGGCGAATAATGCGGCGTTTTCAGGCCGTATGCGCTCAGGTCGCCGACGGTCAGGCGCTGCACCTGTCGCGCGATGAAGTCGTAAGCCCAATCGGGTAATTTGCCCAGCAAGATCGCCGTGCGTTGCGCAGGTCTGCCGCCAATGTCGCGACAGATGAAATTGACCGGGTTGCGGACCGAAATGAAGGGGAAGGCGCCATGTTCATGCAGGTCGAGCGCGAGTTCGGCCCCCGTGTTGCCGATGCCCACGATCAGAACCTTTTTTCCGGAAAAAGACGCGGCATTGCGGTATTCCCGGCTGTGCATGAATGTGCCTTTAAAATGTTCCCGGCCTTCCCACACGGGCACAACGGGAACGCGGTTGTATCCGGTGGCCACCACGACGTTGGGCGCATGAAAAACGTTCTTGTCCGTTTCCACGCGCCATTCCGTCCCTTCGCGAATGATTTTTCGCACTTCCTGCCCGAACAAGGGCGCTATGTTCATATCACGGACGTATTTTTCCCAGTAAGCGATCATGTCCTTGCGCGGAACGTACAACGGAAAGGCTTCCGGCATCGGCATCAATGGCAGATCGGAATGTTCCTTCACCGTATGCAGACAAAGCCGGTCGTAATGCGCGTGCCAGGAGGCTGCCACACGGTCAGATTTTTCGAGCAACTGAAACGGCAGTCCCATTCCGGACAACCTGCCTGCCACGGCCAGGCCTGCCGGGCCGGCGCCTATGATGAGGGTGGGGGAGTCGTGATTTGATTGCATTGGCGAAGAACTTTTCCCGCCGAAAAATATTTGAAATTCCGGAAAATGGCCGATCATTTGTTATTTCCAGGCTGATCCTCCGGCTTTATGCACCGCTTAATCAGTACCGGGTACTTCCGGCTTCCGTCCGGCTCTTTACGGATTTCCTGATTTTTAATGATGAATCTCTCACATTCGCCGATGGAAACTATAAAATAAACGGAATTATAGGGTTTCCTATATTAAAGGAAATTGGAAGTATTACGATAATGAAAGACACGATTAAATTCTCCAACACTTATAAAACAGTATCAGTAAAAGAAAAAAATCTCTTTACAGAGTATCTTCACCCAATTCTGTTTTTGACTTTTAATGGAGACCTTCTGCCATTTTGTTTTGATACAGGTGGCAATGAAACGCTTTTTAGCCGTACTTTTTTTGAGCGTTACAAATCAGTTCTTGAAAAAACACCCCATAGCACTTCGTCTGAAAAAATTGCAAGCGTTGGTGGCGAAATCAAGTACCAGTCTATAACAATGGATAATCTCTCACTAAACCTTAATGCTTTCAAATTCAACCTCAAAAACCTGGAAACAAATAAAGACCAGTATCACAGATTTGGGAAAGAGTTTTATGGGAATTTTGGAAAAGACGCACTTGCGCAATTTTCAAAAGTTGTAATAAGTTTTAAAGGAAATTATTTAGAGTTCGCTGAATAAACTACTGCCGACAAACTTCTACCCGTCCAGCCTTTTATCTTCGGCCGATCGTCTGGCGCAACGTTTAACCAATACACAAAAAAACAAGGGAATAAATATGACTACAAAAGATAAACAAGGACAGTTATTAACTATTGCAAAATTTGCAGGAATTTGGTACTTGGTATTGGCAATTTCAGGAATGGCCGGGTTTCTGATATTTCACCCTAAGATATTTGTAGCAGGTGACCCTGAAAAAACGCTAACAAATTTGACCAATCTGGAATCCCTGGCCAGAATACGCCTTTTATTAGAGTTTACAATTATTGTCTCACAAGCACTCGCCGCAGTATGGTTTTATAGACTGTTTAAAGATATTAATGAGTGGGCATCCTGGGCAATCGGTATATGGGGAATGATGAATTCAGTAGCAATTATGATAAGTGCAATTTCAATGGGCTCGGCAATCGAGATTGCAAACGCTCCTGCCCAGACCCATGAAGGCAAAGTTTTGTTGACACAACTTTTAGGCAATATAATTACACATGCCTGGGGGGTTGGAAGTCTTTTTTTTGGACTTTGGCTTATTCCAATGGGATATGTCGTAATAAGTTCGGGAAGGATGCCTGTTTGGCTCGGACGTACCCTGATTATCGGAGGAATTGGTTATATACTTAGTACTTTTATCAAATATGGAGGAGTTGATAATTCCTATCTGGATTTATTGGTTGTTCCTGCAACGATCGGGGAATTTTGGATGATTGGCTATCTGTTAATTTATGGAATCCGCCCTTTGAATGCGCAATAACCGTTGCCCTGACGGATGAACTGCTCACCGGTACGGATTTGAAGCCCAATTCCGCCAGCATACCTGCATCGGTCGAACCCCGCGCACGATGGCGTTAATATTTTGCTGCCGGGGGTTCGCTACGAGGATATGTATATCAGCCTGATGGCAACCGATGGAAAAATCCTGACGGAACAAGCAGAACAGACTTCATGCACGGGTGTTCTGCACCTCGATACCGGCAATATTGCGGCAGGGATATATCTCCTCTGGGCGGGGACGGAAAAAGGGATATTCACGGGTAAAATGCTTGTTGAACGATAAGGTCTGTTGCTTCTTATCCGGGCGGCCCGTGCAATCGGTCTGCCTTTTTTATTTACATGATACGTCGCCTGAAGAAAACCGCAAGAAAACGGGTGCCACCTTGCAAGGAGCGGCGACCGGCGCATACTTGCACCCCCATTTTTGCCTCAAAATTCACACAAAAATGAAATTCAATCTTTTTTCTCTCGGACTGATCTTCGCATTGGGGTGCATGGTCAGTGCCTGCCAGAAAGGCGAACTGGACCCCAACAAACCGGGCAACCTCGTGCCCCTCACGGTCGATCAGAACCCTTCACTGCCGGCCATTTCAGTAAACGGCGCACAATTGCACGCGGAGGCATTCGGCCACCCCGACAGCAACCTGCTGATCGTGATCCATGGCGGTCCCGGTTCAGATTACCGTTATTTGCTGAACTGCAAGGAATTTGCCGATCATGGTTTCAGGGTCGTGTTCTACGACCAGCGCGGATCGGGACTTTCGCAACGCTTTCCCAAAGACGCCTACAGCATCGGGATCATGCTGGACGACCTGGGGGCGGTCATCGATCACTACAAGACTTCGTCTGCGCAGAAAGTTTTCCTGCTCGGCCATTCGTGGGGCGCGATGCTGGCAACGGCGTACATCAATGAACACCCGGATCGCATCGACGGGGCCATTCTCGCCGAACCGGGGGGCTTCACCTATGCACAAATGAAGGAATATCTCGACCGTGCGCACAGTTACCCGCCGCTGGGTGAAACCCTGAACGACGTCGTTTACCTCGACCAGTTCATTACGGCCGGTAACAATGACCAGGAAGTGCTCGACTACAAACTGGGGCTCTGGATGGCCTCCGACGGCGCGAAAGACAGCCCGATCGGCAATGAAGGCCCCTTGCCTTTTTGGCGGGCGGGCGAAGTCGTGTCAGACGCGCTGTTTACCATTGCCCGCAGGGACGGCTTCGATTTTACGAGCGGTCTCGGCGCGTACAGCACGAAAGTCCTGTTCGCTTACAGCCAGAACAACAAGGCGTATGGCGAAGCACATGCCCAAAAGGTATCTTCTGCGTACACCGATGTACAATTGTTCCGAGTGGATGACGCAGGGCACGACATGCTATCGTTTCCGCGCGGATGGCAACATTTCTTTCCCGTGGCACTCGATTACCTCAACGCTTTAAAATAATTTCCGAATGAAAAACGGCATCATTGCGGTCATCGCGCTCATGAGCCTGACCGCCTCTCTCAACGCACAAAACATCAACTGGCAGGCTTTTAACGGCGGCCAAAATCAAATCGCCTACGTGCAGGCAGGCTGGGACTACGGATTGGGTGCGGGCCTGGGATATGGCTTCAAATTCGACACCCGTCTGCCTGTCCTGGCAAATATTGAATACAGTTTCCCGGCCGGCGAACGCCTTTTCGACGACTTCAAGATCAGGCTGGGCGGTCAGGTGGAAGTATTGCACAGCGGCAGTTTTTCCGCTACGATAAAGGCCTACTGTCCGTTCCGGCGCTACGAAAACCGGCTGGTCCGCATGGAGAGTTTCGGCAGTGAGTTTTCCGGCGTATTCGGTTTTTACCGTTCCCGATGGTTCGTCGCCGGGGAATTCGGTTTCGACAAGGCCATTGCCACGCACATCCATCACACGGGCTACAGCCGTGAGATCTATCCGGACGCCGTGGATGGCTGGTACGTACCGACAGGAGGGAACTATTTTTACGGTTTGCAGGGCGGACTGTCTTTCGGGGGCAGCGATATAACGTTGAAGGCCGGCCGGTTGAATACGCAGAACTGGAACACGACGCCCTTTGTGCCGTTTTACGCGCAAGTGGGATATACGAGAAGATTCTAGAAATTGTTGGGAAATAACATGACAAAACGAGGCCGCTTCAAGATTTTGAAGCGGCCTCGTCGCTGTTTAAAAACTCCGTTGGAGATTTTCCTTCAGCCTTTTTGAAAATGAGCAGGGATTGAATGCCGGTTTGCAGTCAAGTCTGGTATCCGCTCCGCTATTTAAACAATGCCAGCGCCTTTAACAGTGTTTGCAACACTCCGAGCAGGGCGGGTATACCGACAAAGGCCCAGGCCAGCCACAGCCGCAGGGCGGAAAAGGATCGTTTGTTCATGGCGAAGACCGAAAATAATATTTTTGATCGACGGGCCGGATGAGCAGGTTGCATACAAAACCGATCAGCAGCAAACCCGCCATGATGTACATCGTAACGGAATAAGCCCGGGCGGCCGGCATGTGTAGTGTCTCGATCTGCCATGCCCGCAGGTTGTTGACGAGTTGCGGACCGAGCAGAGCCGCAGCGCTCCAGGCCAGCAGCAAGCGGCCGTGAATGGCGCCTACTTCCATCGTGCCGAACATATCCCGCAGGTAGGCCGGAATGGTGGCGAACCCGCCGCCGTACATGCTCATGATGACGCAAAAGGCGCTGACAAACAGCACGATATTGCCCATGCGCCCCGTCATGGGTATCAAAAAGTACAGCACGGCACCCAGCAGGAAAAAGACGGTGTAGGTGTTTTTGCGCCCGATCCTGTCCGACAACGACGACCAGAAAAAACGCCCGGCCATGTTGAACAGACTGAGCAGGCCGACAAACCCTCCGGCTGCGGCCACCGTGACGGCGCGATCCGCTCCGACCACTTTTTCGGAAAACATTTCCTGTATCATCACAGATGCCTGGCCCAACACCCCTATGCCGGCGGTCACGTTGAGCATGAGCACCGCGAAAAGCAGGTAAAATTGCGGCGTTTTGATCGCCGTGGAGGCTTCCACATCAGCGCCTGCAGGGTGAGCCTTGCCTTGCGCCGGCATCTGCTCCGGCTGCCAGTCGGGCGGCGGTACCCGGATGGTCAGCACTCCGAAGAGCATATAGACGAAATACAGGGAACCCATGACGAGAAATGCTTCCGCCACGCCCGTCGATTGCGGCGTCTGAAACAAGCCCATCAGCCAGATTGACAGGGGTGCCGCTACCATTGCACCGCCGCCGAATCCCATGATGGCCATGCCCGTCGCCATACCGGGTCTGTCGGGAAACCATTTGATCAGCGTTGAAACCGGTGAAATGTATCCCAGCCCCAGTCCAATGCCACCCAATACGCCATGCCCAAGGTACAACAGCGCGATCTGGTGCGTCCAGACGCCGAGCGCCGAGAGAAAGAAGCCGCTTGAAAAACAAAGCGCAGAGGCGAGCATCGCCTTGCGCGGCCCCGCATGCTCCAGCCATTTGCCGAATAGCGCCGCCGAAGCGCCGAGACAAAACAGGGCAATGGAAAAAATATGCCCGATCTCCACCAGCGACCAGTCTCCCGGCGCCGGTTGCGAAATGCCGAGCACCTGCGTCAGCGGCTTGTTGAACACGCTGTAGGCGTATATTTGCCCGATGCACAAGTGAATGGACAAAGCCGCGGGCGGAACCAGCCATCGGTTGTAACCGGGCGGCGCCACGGTGTTCGATCTGTCGAGAAAAGTGGTGAGCGCAGACATTCGGGCGTTAAAGTAAAACTTATTTTAAATTTTCATCATGAGGGTTTTTACCACGACGGGCACAACGGGACACCACGAAAAATTCTTTGATTAAAAAATGCGTCGTGTCCCGTTGTGCCCGTCGTGGTTTTCAAAAAAATCGCAATTTTGCCGCCCCATTTCCCCCAACCCTGAAACCCTGAAACCCTGCAACTTTGTAACCCTGTAATCTTGTAACATTGTAACCCTGTAACCCTGTAACTCTGAAACCTTGTAACCCTGTAACCGTGAAACCCGGTAACCCTGAAACCCGGTAACCCGGTAACCCTGAAACCTCTAAACCGTATCCAAAGAATGTCCTACGCACCACGAATAGCCCAAAACCTGAACATCCCTTTCCGCCGCGTCGAGGCAACCCTCGAGTTGCTCGAAACAGGCGCCACTATCCCGTTTATCGCCCGCTATCGCAAGGAAGCGACCGGCTCGCTGGACGAAGTGCAGATCGCCGATATCAGCGACGCCTGGAAGAAAATGCAGGAACTCGACAAGCGACGCGAAGTGATCCTGCAAAGCATAGAAGAACAGGGCAAACTGACGCCCGAACTCCGCGCGGCCATCGAGGCTGCCGCCAACATGACCGAACTCGAGGACCTCTACCTGCCTTACCGGCCCAAACGCAAAACCCGCGCTTCGGTAGCCATTGAAAAAGGGCTGGAGCTCTTGGCAAAACGCATTTTCGCGCAAAAAGACAAGGAGGTGGAGGTGCTGGCAGCCCAATACATCACCGAAGAAGTGCCCACCGTGGAAGACGCCTTGCAGGGCGCCCGCGACATCATCGCCGAATGGGTAAGCGAGGATAAAAAAGCCCGCGACAAGGTTCGGCGTCACTTCGAAAAAGGCGCGATCATCGCATCGCGGCTCGTAAAAGGCAAGGATGCCGAAGGTAAAAAATACCTGGATTATTACGAATGGAGCGAGCCTTTGAAAAACTGCCCCTCGCACCGCCTGCTGGCCATGCGCCGCGGCGAGGAAGAAGGCTTTTTGCGCGTAGCCATCGCTCCCGACGAAGAACGCGCGGTACAGGATCTGGACGATATGTATGTATTTGGCCACGGAGAATCCGCCGCACAGGTGCGCGCGGCTGTGAAGGATAGTTACAAACGCCTCTTACAGCCTTCGATCGAAACCGAATTCCGGAACGCCAGCAAGGAAAAGGCCGACCTCGAAGCCATACGTGTGTTTGCCGAAAACCTGCGCCAATTACTGCTATCCGCACCGCTCGGCGAGAAGCGCGTCATGGGAATCGACCCGGGGTTCCGTACGGGCTGCAAGGTTATTTGCCTCGACGCCAGCGGCAATTTGCTTTACAATACTGCTATCTATCCACACGAACCGCAGCGCCAGGTGTTTGAAAGTCAGTCGGAAATAGAACATCTGGTGGAAAAATACGGCATCGAGGCTATCTCCGTCGGCAACGGCACGGCCGGCCGGGAGACGATGGATTTTTTACAGAAAATCAAGTTCTCCCGACCCGTCGAGGTATTCCAGGTAAACGAGGCAGGCGCTTCCATCTACAGCGCATCCGAAGCGGCGCGCGAGGAATTTCCCAGCCAGGACATTACCGTTCGGGGAGCAGTCAGTATCGGTCGCCGCCTGATGGACCCGCTGGCGGAATTGGTCAAAATCGACCCCAAGAGCATCGGCGTTGGGCAGTACCAGCACGACGTCAACCAGAATCTGTTGCGCGAAAGTCTCGACCGTACGGTGGAAAGTTGCGTGAACGCAGTGGGAATCAACCTGAATACGGCCAGTAAGCACCTCCTCACCTATGTGTCCGGACTGGGCCCCGTGCTGGCGCAAAACATTGTAGCATTCCGCGCCGAAAACGGCCCCTTTAAAAAACGCAGCGAACTGAAAAAGGTGGCCCGCCTCGGCGACAAGGCTTTCGAACAAGCCGCAGGCTTTCTGCGCATCCGCGAAGCGGCCAATCCGCTTGACAACACGGCGGTGCACCCCGAACGCTACGGATTGGTAGAAGAAATGGCGGCGGATATTGGCTGCAAAGTGATTGACCTGATCAAAGACAAATCGCTGCACGCAAAAATCGACCTGAAAAAATACGTGAAAGGCGATGTGGGGTTGCCAACCTTGCAGGACATCCTGAAAGAACTAGAAAAGCCCGGCCTCGACCCCCGCGGCTCTGCCAAGGCTTTCGAATTCGGCAACGTACACAGCCTCGACGACCTCCAACCGGGTATGGTGCTTCCAGGCATCGTGACCAACATCACCAACTTTGGCGCTTTCGTGGATATCGGTGTGAAAGACAGCGGCCTGGTGCACGTCTCACAGATGGCCGACAAGTTTGTGCGTAATCCGATGGAAGTGGTATCGCTCGGCCAGCAGGTGATGGTGCGGGTGCTGGAGATTGATTATGCGCGCAAACGCGTGGCGCTGAGTATGAAAGGTGTGTGATACGTTTTTATTTTTCACCACGACGGAACACGACGGGACACGACGCAGTAAAATTATTTCGCTTGCGTTGTGTTCCGTCGTGTTCCGTCGTGGTAAAAAAATTACCTCCGAAGTCGAATCGTGAACGTATTGCCGTTGGCTGTAGTCAGCGTGCCGAAGCGATCGCAGGTGCCGTTGCCGAAGTCAAGTGTGGACGTTTTGTCGTCGCGGGTGAATTGCAACACGCCATCGGATATCCAGCGGCAGGTCGCTTTTTTGATCAGCGGCTCGATGATTGTGGACGTAACGGCCACACCGTTGCGGTTCACGCCCGTAGAATTTCCCACTGTGCTCCATACATTGTCCCAGTGTGTAGGCGTGCCGCCGCCTTCGATCAGCGTGCTGGTGTGCGTGTGGTTCCAGGTGGTAAAAGTGCCGTCAGCATACGTGATTTTCATGTCCGTCGCGGTCTTGGTATAGGACCAGTTGCCGTTGGCGTCGAGGCCGTTGTTTGTCCATGATTTGGTGCCTTGCACCTGTGCGTCGTCTACATAGAAATTGTCAAACGTTTTGGTGCGCACGGCGCCGGCACTAAACATTTCAGCAGTCTGCACGATGATGATCTTTCCTTTCAGGATGTGATCCCCGTTCGGGCCGGTGCAGCCGTCCGTGCCGTAGTCGATGGTGATCGTGTTCGGCCAGGTACCCCAGGGCTGGGCGAGTGTCACGACGGGGCAGGGATTGCCGCCTCCGCGTTCTTCAATGGCGACATCGGCAGCGAAGTCAATGTCCTCGGAAAAATCTTCATTGGTTGCCAGGTCTTCGGAAGTGGTAATATCGGCGTTGTTGGCGACGGTATCTTCGGATTTTTTGCAGGCGTTGAACAAGGCGGTTGCTGCAAACAGGGCGATCAGAAATAAAATGGACTTTTTCATGTCGGTTGAAATGAATTTTTGTGTTTGTAGTAGATGAATGGTTTCGGGGAGAGATTGACCGGTCAGGAATCGAATACATAGACCGGCGGCAGGGGCTGGGGTTTAAAGTGGATTGTCTTAAAGGTTCGTTAAAAAAACACGTTCGATTTATAGTTCGCTTTCCGGCGGAACAGGATTTTTTATCATTTTTGCAGCATGACACACCAGGCATCTTCTCCGTCCGAATATCTGGACGTCATTCCGCAGGAGCGCCGCTCCGCATTTGAAAAACTCCGCGAGACCATTCTGGAGAATATTCCCGAAGGGTTTCACGAAGAAATGAGCTACGGCATGATCGGCTATGTCGTTCCGCACGCCCTGTATCCGCCCGGATACCATTGCGACCCGAAATTACCATTGCCATTCGTCAACATTGCTTCGCAGAAAAACTTCATTGCCTTGTACCATATGGGCATTTATATGATGCCTAAATTGCTCGACTGGTTCGTATCGGAATACCCGAAACACGCCAAAAGCAAACTGGATATGGGCAAGAGCTGCATTCGTTTTAAAAAGCCGGACGACATTCCTTTTGAGTTGATCGCACTGCTGATGCGGCGGATCAATGTGGAAGAATGGGTGACCGTGTATGAATCTGCTTTAAAAAGATAGTCCTTTTTTTGAAGGAGCCCCGGGAGCGCTTATCTTCGCCCCGATTATGCAAAACGGGAAAACGCTCCTTACCCGCGAACGATTCGCGCTTACGCTGGAACGGCTGTGCCATCAGCTCCTGGAGGATTGGGGCGATTTTTCCAATGCCTGCATTATCGGCATTCAGCCACGCGGCACTTTGTTGTCCAGCCGCATCTACCAGCGCCTGAAGGAACTTACAGGCAATCAGGCCATCGAATACGGAAAACTGGATATTACCTTTTACCGCGACGACTTCCGCATGCCGGACGGGCCGCTGGCGCCGCATCCGAACGAGATCGACTTCCTCGTGGCCGGGAAGAAGGTCCTGCTGATCGATGATGTGCTGTATACGGGCCGTACAATTTCGGCTGCACTGGCGGCTTTGCAGCATTACGGCCGTCCGAACCTGATAGAACTGCTCGTGCTGGTCGACCGGCGTTTCAACAGGCAGTTGCCCATACAACCCGACTATGTCGGCATCAGCGTGGATGCCCTGGACGAAGCGTATATAAAAGTACGCTGGCAGGAGATCCATGGAGATGACGAGATACTTCTTTATGAGAAAAAACCTGTCTAAACCCTCTCAACCCCCTCTCAACCTACAAAAACGATTTTCGTATCGACATGACCCGGCTCTCGACACGTCACCTCATTGGAATCAAGAATATTACCGAAGAAGATATCCGCCTCATCTTCGAGACAGCCGATAATTTTAAAGAAGTCATCAATCGACCCATTAAAAAAGTGCCGTCGCTGCGCGATATCACGGTGGCGAACCTTTTTTTTGAAAGCAGCACCCGCACGCGGGTTTCTTTTGAACTCGCGGAACGCCGGCTCAGCGCCGATATCGTCAATTTTGCTGCCTCTACATCCAGCGTAAGCAAAGGTGAAACCCTGCTGGACACCGTCAACAACATCCTCTCTATGAAGGTGGATATGGTGGTGATGCGCCACCCGGCCCCCGGCGCATGTGTGTACCTCTCTACCCGTATACCTGCCAACATCGTCAACGCAGGCGACGGCACCCATGAGCACCCCACGCAGGCATTGCTCGACGCATTTTCCATCCGCGAAAAACTGGGCGACGTAACCGGCAAAAAAGTAGCCATCATCGGCGATATCCTGCACAGCAGGGTGGCGCTGAGCAATGTATTTTGCCTGCTGAAACTGGGCGCCAAAGTGCGCGTCTGCGGCCCGCCTACGCTGATTCCCAAGCACTACGCCCAACTCGGGGTAGAAGTGTCGCACGATGTGCGCGAAACCCTGCGCTGGTGCGACGTCGCCAACGTGCTTCGAATCCAGCTGGAACGCCAGGATATCAAGTATTTCCCCAGCCTGCGGGAATACCACCAGTATTTCGGCATCAACAAGCAGATGCTCGACGAACTCGATAAAGAAATCGTCATCATGCACCCCGGCCCCATCAACAGGGGCGTGGAGATCACATCGGATGTGGCCGACAGCCGGCACAGCATCATACTGCAACAGGTGGAGAACGGAGTGGCTGTGCGGATGGCAGTGCTGTATTTGCTGGCAGGGCAGCGATAACGCTCCCTTTCTTCCTGTTTTTATTGTGATTGCTCATGAACGGACTTTCCGTCATAGATGGTTTCCTGTATGGCACAAGATGGCACGGATTGGCATAAGATGGCACAACGTCGTGTTATCGATAGCCACAACTTTGCCAAATTGAACCAATCACTTGCAATATTTAAATTCGATAACATGAAAATCGCTTCAATCACAAGTCAACTCAAATGGAAAGCGGCAGTTCTTTTAGTCCTCTTTTCGATTGTCAACAACGGATGCCTCAATAAAGAACCTGTTCAGCAGGAGGGAATCATCGGCGAAAGGATAAAACTGAAAAACAACCGGGAATATGTGGATTATTTGCTGGCCGAAATTGATAAATGCAAGGCGGCCGGCACCGTTTTTAACATCACCGACAAGGATGGTAACGTAAAATCGAACCCGGACAGGGAATGGCTTGAAAATGTTTACATCGGAAATATGGAGACAGGCGTAACAGAGCGGACAGGCCCCCATGAGCCGCCACCGCCGCCAGGAGAATGCACAGAGACAGTGTGGGCCACCATAACAGTTACGGGCACTTCGGGTTACGCCGGTGGTATCCTGACCGTTTATAAAAGCAGTACCGGCACGCTCAGAGGGCCCGGTTTCCTTTTCCTGACCAATACCTATGCAACGCCTGCAGGCAGTACAAATATGTCGGACAAGAAAATTTCTTATACCTGCGACGGCTGGTGCAACGATTATTTCCTGACGCTCGACGGTCTTCCCGCACCGAACAGCATTGTGATCACCATATTTCATCAAAATTATCTCGGCGAAATCTGCGTGACGCCGGTTACGGTTCCGAATGCCAATGTCGGATTTAACAGCTGGCTTATCAGGAGCCTGTGTTTCTGCGGTTGGGGTTGATCCATTCTGATCGTGCTTTTCCGGGACCGGGTGAACGAGTTTGCGTTCACCCGGCCTTTTTATTGACCGTCGTTACCTTTACTTTCGCATCATGAAACACATGAAACTGATTGTCATTGCTGCTTTTGCAACAGGCGCATATGGCCAGGCGCCTTCTGTTTCGCTGCAATTATTAAGCGAAACGCCCGCCGCTGCACAGGCGACACCGCAAACAGTCGTAAGAGACGCTTCCGGTAAACCCTACTTTTACCTCGCCGCCAAAGCGGGCGGGCTCCAGGTTTATGACATACAGAATATCGCCCAGCCCATGCTGAAAAAGGTCGTTTCAGTCAGCCAGTTGAGTGGCCTGGAGGTTATGAACGCTACACAGCGGGGTGATTATTTATACCTGGCCCTCGGCAATTTTTTTGGAAATAACGGCCAGAAACCCGGACTGGCGATACTCGACGTGTCCGATCCTCTTTCGCCCGTCATCAAAAGCAAATGGATATGGAATGTGCAGGATAAAGGCAGTGCATCGGTCACGTTATCAGGGAATTATGCTTATCTGTGTGCAATGACGCAAGGCCTTATTCTGCTCGATATTGCAGAGCCGGACAGCATAAAATTCGTCTCGCAAATCATACCGGACCCCGATTTTCCGGTGCCCAATCCTTCCGCTGCGCATGTGCCAAATGCCAGAGGCGTGGCAGTGCGTGACGATATTGCATATTTATGCTACGACGCAGGCGGTCTGCGTGTCATTAATGTCACAGACAAGGTCAATCCCGTGGAGACAGGGCGCTACGCCAATTCGGTTCTCGGCGATAAACCCATTGCCTTTAATAACGTTGTGCTCGACGGCAATACCGCTTTTGTGGCCGCTGATTATTGCGGGATGGAAGTACTTAATATCTCCGACACATCAAACATAACCCAGGTCTCGTGGTGGAATCCCTGGCAATGCCAAAGCCCGACCAATATCTGGGTGGGCAGTCCGGGGCATACCAACCAGATTTCGCTGGAGCCTGCAAACCACCTGATTTTCATGTCGTCGGCGCAAAGCGAACTGAGCATCCTCGATGTGTCGGATATTGCCCAACCCAAACTCGCAGGCGGATATGGCGCCACCAATGACCAACTCGGGACCTGGGGTATGACCCTGGATGGCAACCATGTTTTCCTCACCTATATTACAGCCGCCATACCTTTTGTCAGTACCTGGGCGGGTGTAAAAATCCTTGAATGGGAAAAAACAACCGGTGTAGAGGACCTGCCCCTCGATTTTCCGTTCAAGGCATACCCGAACCCGTTTTCCAGTCGACTAAATCTAGAATTCAGTCTTGACCGTAGGGTCGCATTGCAAATCCGGTTATTCGACCTGGAAGGCAATATGGTTGAAGAAATGGCAAACGATACGTTTGAGGCTGGCATACATACGCTGAGCACTAAAAAGGATCTTCCCGCCGGCATCTACATGGCGCATATCAGGAATGCGGCCGGTGTAATTTATCAAAAGATTGTAAAATATTAATTATGAGTATTTTATAGAATAAACTGCTTCACATCCGCACCTCGATCGGTGTTTCGTATGCCGTTTTGAGCCAGCCGCCGACCCTTCTTTTGAACGACCACCGGAACAGCGGGTTTGGAGCCAGAAGATTGAGGCCGAAATCATATATCCGCGGTGAAAGCCGCATCATGATATTGTACAATCGAATTTCATCTTCGAGGCGCCGGAATATTTCGCGGTTGTAATGTTGAAATTGACTGGCGTCAAACCGCTTGTCTTTCAAGGCTTTCCGGATAAAATGTGCCGCAATAAACCCTGAAATCATACCCGTCCCGATGCCTTCGCCGCTGGTGGGACACACGAGCGAAGCCGCATCGCCCACCAGTAAATACCCGTCGCCAAATGCCCTTCTGCGGCGCGATGCGAGCGGCAAACCCCAGCCTTGCGGTTTTTCAAGCGGCATTGCATGTCGGAAACGCGGCGACAGGACGGGGTCTTCCTGAATCAGGCGATTGAAAATATCCCTCAAATTATGGCGGCCCCGGGCCGCGATTTCGCTTACCATGCCATAACCGACGTTTGCTTCTCCTTCCGGCAGGGGAAAAATATAGAAATAAGACATCGGATATCCGGGAGGGAAATAAACCTCGATCAAATTCAGCGGATGCATGCCGGCCACGCCACGCCAGTACTGACGCAAGGTGCCGGCATAATGCCTGCGCTCAACATTTCGCTCCCCGAGGTAACGCAACAATATGGAATGATCTCCGTCGGCGCCAATGAGCAGGGGAGTGGTGATCTCCAGTTCACGGGTTTCCTGACGGGCAAACACACGCCATTTCGAGCCATCCCGAACAATTTTTTCCACTTTTGCTCCCAAACGAACATCTGCAGAACGCACGTCCAGTTTATTTACCAGAAAGGCATCAAAATAGGAGCGCCGGGCCGTCCAGAACAAGGGCCGGGGTGGGGCAGAGGCTGACCGGGAGTCGTGAACAAAATCGGTTGCCTGACCGTTTTGTGTAAAAAACCGGGTTCCCCACGAAGGTGTAAAATATTGATTTTCAGGAATTTCATGCTCA